>NZ_CP009428.1:6300000-6600000 GCF_000758725.1 Paenibacillus odorifer | reverse complement strand
GCGTTGGTTGTGTGATTGAAAAATGCTTCCAAGAAGGCCGGAGTCTACTCGAGGATAGAGGGATAGAAGTCCATGCTTTAGCCCGGATCACATCTATGTCACCAGGTGAAATTCACTTCATTGATAATGAAAGTTCAAAAGAGCCAATCAAGGAGAGTGCGAGATGTTAAGCAAGAAAAAAGTATTTGCGTTAGGATTTCAGCATGTACTGGCGATGTATGCCGGAGCAGTTGTTGTTCCGCTGATCGTAGGGAACGCGCTGAACCTGAATGCCACCCAAATGGCCTATCTTATCGCAGCTGATTTGTTTACTTGCGGGTTAGCTACTTTGCTGCAGATTATGGGCACTAAGTATTTTGGCAGCAGGCTGCCGGTTATTCTTGGATGTACCTTTACGGCAGTAGGGCCGATTATCGCTATCGGCAGTGCCAACAATTTGGCAACGGTGTACGGAGCAATTATTTTATCTGGTCTATTCGTGGTACTGGCGGCCCCGCTTTACGGGAAGCTGCTGAGGTTCTTCCCAACGATAGTAACGGGCTCAGTCGTGACCATTATTGGGTTATCTCTTATTCCTGTAGCTATGAATAGCGTAGCTGGCGGAGAAGGCAGCGCTGATTTTGGGAATCCCCGCAATTTGTTGCTTGCACTGATCACGCTGCTGGTCATTTTAGCGGTTAACCGTTTTACTACAGGATTTCTTCGCTCGGTCTCTGTCTTGATAGGTCTTTTAGTGGGTACAATTATTGCTTATGGAATGGGCATTGTTAGTTTCTCTACAGTAGGTGAAGCCTCTTGGGTAAGTGTTGCACAGCCTTTCTACTTCGGATGGCCTCAGTTCAATCTTACGGCTATTTTCACTATGATCATTGTTAATATTGTTAGTATGGTGGAGTCCACAGGTGTTTACTTTGCGATTGGTAAAGTAACGGATCAGAAAGTGGAACAAAAGCAGATCGTAAACGGGCTGCGTTCGGAAGGTTTGGCGATTATGCTGGGCGGGATCTTTAATGCATTTCCGTACACAGCATTTTCGCAAAATGTAGGATTGGTCTCGCTAACTCGGGTCAAAACTCGTAATGTTATTTTTGCAGCCGGCGGGATTATGGTTGTGCTTGGATTACTGCCTAAATTGGCGGCTCTGACAACGGTTATTCCCAATGCCGTACTGGGTGGAGCGATGATCGTGATGTTCGGATCGGTTGCTGTTTCCGGGATGTCGATTCTGTCAGAGGTAGATCTGCGTAAGGATGGTAATCTGCTGATTGCCGCTTGTAGTATCGCTGTTGGTTTGGGTTCGGCAACTGTACCTGCGATGTTCGATCAATTGCCTGAATTCGCCCGGATGCTGCTGCAAAACGGTATCGTATCCGGTTCCCTTACAGCGATTGTGCTGAATATCTTCCTCTCGAAGACAAAGGATAATGTTCTGGCAGAAGATCCTGCTGCCCCTGTTCTAACGAAAGAAACACAAGTCTCATAATACGTTTAATTCATGTTAAAAGACCAAGCTCTGGTGTGCTGAAACCTAAGCTTGGTCTTTTTCTCATGCTCAGTGCTTGTGCATATGCACAAAAAAATAGGTTGTCCCGTCAATATTATTGGGTTTGTAAGCGCAGTATACTCAGTTTAGAAAGCGTTATCAAATTACACACTGTATAGTGTCAAATTCTTATACTAGGGGGCAACTAGAGATGGAAGGCACAGTAATTAACTGGATGGGCGCGATTGCGGGATTGATTCTGGCCGTCGTATTGATTTTCAAAAAGGTTAACCCGGTCTACGCACTCTTTTTAGGCGCGATTGCCGGAGGAATATTAGGCGGGGCATCCATTGCAGAGACAGTACAATATATCATCGACGGAACGAATAGCGTTATGGGTGCAGTTGTACGTGTACTCGCGGCAGGTGTGCTGGCGGGGGTATTGATTGAATCTGGGGCAGCCGAACGAATGGCCGAGACCATAGTAGATAAGCTTGGTGAAAAGAAAGCCTTATTATCTATAGCGCTAGCTACTATGATAATTACAGCAGTGGGCGTATTCATCACAGTCGCTATCATTATTGTCGCTCCAATCGCTTTGTCCGTAGGTAAGAAGATCGGCATTTCCAAAACCGCTTTGCTGCTCGCACTGGTCGGTGGCGGTAAAGCCGGTAACATTATTTCACCGAACCCGAACACCATTGCCGTAGCTAAAGGCTTTGATGTAGATTTGGCTCAGGTCATGATTCATGGATTCATCCCAGCCGTTGCGGGTCTGATTGTCACTGTTATTATTGCTAATCTGTTAGTCAACAAAGGTGTAAAAATTGCAGAGGGCGACGTTGTAACTAAAGAGGAAGACAGCACTAAGGTTAAACCTAGCTTTGGCCGTGCTATCGTCGCTCCAGTTGTCGCTATTTTGCTTCTAGCCATTAACCCAATCGGAAATATTCTAAATATCGAATTGCTGAAATCATTTAAAGTCGATTCTATGATCATCTTGCCTCTTGCCGGCATTATTGGATTGATTGCTATGAAACAAACGAAGAACATCATTTCTTTTACAACCTCAGGGTTAAATAAAATGACAGGTACAGCCATTATCCTGATTGGTGCTGGTGCTATCGCTGGTATTATCTCGAAATCGGATCTGAGCGCTACTGTTGTAGATGCAATAACGGCTATGGGGATTTCCGGAACGTTCCTTGCTCCAATTGCAGGGATCCTGATGGCGGCTGCTACAGCATCAACCTCTACGGCTTCTATCGTGGCTGCCGGATCATTTGGTCCCGCTATTCTTTCGATGGGCACAGCGCCGCTAAATGCAGCAATTATGGTGCACACCGGGGCTACAGTTATTGACCATCTGCCACATGGTAACTTCTTCCACGTGACCGCAGATTCCGTTAAGATGAACATTAAGGACCGGATGTCACTGATTCCTTATGAAAGTCTCGTGGGTCTGACGATGGCTATCGTCGCCACTATATTATACGGCTTCATCCTATAATTTATATTTGCAACTAGAAGGGACGGATATTCTATGAATAAAGACTTTGTCATCGTATTGGCACCGGATTCTTTCAAGGAAAGCATGACAGCCAAAGAAGCTTGTGAAGCCATGGAAAAAGGCATTCATAAAGTAAATTCTAATATTACTTGTATTCATGTACCCATGGCAGATGGCGGCGAAGGAACGATGCAGTCCTTGGTCGATGCAACGGAAGGTACAGTATATATAACAAAAGTTAAAGGGCCACTTGGCAATGAAGTTAGCGCATCCTACGGAATCACAGGAGACGGGCTGACAGGGGTGCTGGAAATGGCTAGTGCGAGTGGCATTCAGCTGGTATCCCCTGAGACACGTAACCCATTGATTACAACCACCTACGGGACAGGACAATTAATCAAAGCATGTCTGGATCGTGGGGTCAGCAAGCTGCTGATTGGCATCGGTGGCAGTGCCACCAATGACGGAGGCGCCGGGATGGTGCAGGCATTAGGCGGCAGGCTGCTGGATGCCGAAGGCAATGAGCTGTTATTTGGTGGTGGTGAGCTTGGCAGATTAGCCCGTGTTGATCTGAGTGGATTTGACCCTCGCCTGAAGGATGTACAGGTTGAAGTGGCCTGCGACGTTACGAATCCATTATGTGGTCCGACCGGAGCTTCCAATGTATTTGGTCCGCAAAAAGGGGCTACGTCGGATATGATCAAACAGCTGGACAGCAATCTGCATCATTATGCGAGTGTCATCAAAGAGCAACTGGGTTTCGATATTATAGATATGCCTGGTGCTGGTGCAGCGGGTGGACTTGGGGCAGGACTGGTAGTGTTCTTAAACGGAATATTAAAAAAGGGCATTGAGCTTGTGATCGACTATACTGGACTTGAAGAAAAGGTGCAGCAGGCGGACATGGTGTGGACCGGGGAAGGAAGCATCGATTTCCAGACCCAATATGGCAAGACCCCGCTTGGCGTTGCTGAGGTAGCTAAGAAATATAATAAACCCGTACTGGCCTTCGCGGGACGGATCGGCGATCAGACGGAAGTACTGTATGATAAAGGGATCGATGCTATTTTTGGCATTATGCCAGGCGCAGCTTCATTGGAGGATGCTTTGAATAAAGGGCAAGAGAACCTGGAAAGAACGGCTGAGAATGTAGCTAGGTTAGTCATGCTGAACCAAGGAAGCTGATTGAATTATACAAAGTGATAGAGGGGCTGACTGAACGGAGTCAGCCCCTTTTTTCTTTTTTAAGGTAGAAGCTTTCTGAGTAGAATATAAAGGAACAGGAGGTACAGACATGAAGATATCGAAAACACTCGCAGGACAAATAGCACAGGAAATGATGAGTGTAGTTCCTTATAACATTAATGTTATGGATGAGAGCGGCTTTATTGTAGGGAGCGGAGATCTGAAACGGGTCGGAACCTTACATGAGGGAGCGAGAATAGCCATTCAAAGTGGGCATGTCTTTGAAGTGTACGAAGATGGCAGCGGCATGAAGCCGGGGGTGAATGAACCCATTATTATAGATCATAAAGTTTTAGGTGTGGTAGGTATTACGGGACATCCAGATGAGGTGAGGCCGTTTAGTAAGCTGGTCAGAGTCACTACTATATTACTTATTGAGCAGGAAGCAAGGAACAAGCTGGAACAGGATGAGCGAGTAAAACGTGTGAAATTTTATCATGAATTATCTTATCGTAAAGAAGCATATGATCTTGAGTTTCTGGAACGGGCTGGCAGCTATGGGCTTGATCTTAAGAAAAAATGCTGGGCGATCCTTGTGGAAGGCGATGTGAACGGAAAAGAATTCAAAAATGTATTTAGGTCTTATCCACATTACTGGAATTTGGAGAATGATAAGGCGGTTTTTTTCATAACGGATGTTTTTCTTTATAAAGAGCTTATAGGAAAACTAAATTCATGTACGAATGTGGGGCGAATAGGTTCTGGCGAAGCAGCGGAGTTAGCTGCTTATTCACTTGAACAGGCCCAGGCGGCGATTAGTGTTGGCAGCAGAGTCGACCCGCTCAAGAAACTGTACACTTATGAGGAACTAAAATTCTTGATTCATCTCTCTTATGACGGTGCTGAACGGCCCGGAACGATTTATGCTCTGCTGGATCAGTCGGGCGATAAGACAGGCCTGATTGAAACGCTGCAAGTATTTATTGCTGAGAATGGGGACCATAATCGTACTGTACAGAAGCTGAATATTCACCGAAATACACTGAACTACCGGCTTAATCGCATTCATACATTGACGGGCAAAAATCCACGCAACTACATGGAGTTGTTTGAATTGTTGTGCGGATTGATGTGGCGGAAGTAATCTAAATCCCCCTATTCCAATTGCCATCCTGATTTTATAGGCATAAACTTAGATAAGCTTGTATAGATAAATTAGGACAGGGATGGATAGGAATGAATGAGAAAGTAGTAATGAATGATAAAGTAGTCATGCCATTATGGACCATGTGCCTTTTTATCGTAGTGATGAACACAACGATGTTTAATGTATCACTTCCAACCATTATTCAGGATCTCCAAATTTCTGCTGATCTAGGTTCATGGGTAATTTCGAGCTATTCGATTGGATATGCTTTATCGACGGTTATTTATAGCCGCTTATCAGACGTGGTGCCGATTCGGAGACTTTTGACCGTTGGCTTAATTACTCTTGGGTTAGCCTCAGTGTTTGGATTATTTGCGCATGACTTTAATACATTATTGATAACGAGAATAGTACAATCTGCCGGCGCGGGTGCGATGGCTGGATTGGGTCTCGTACTGGCCAGCCGTTATGTGCCTATTGAAAGACGTGGTGCGGCTATCGCCATGATCTCCGCAGGGAGTGCAATGGCCTTTGGGTTGGGCCCGATTTTCGGTGGCGTCATCAGTCAGTATTTTGGCTGGAACGGGTTATTCGGAATTACTTGCCTTGTGCTTGTTGTATTACCAGTGCTGCTGCGGTTATTACCTAAGGAACAGCCGCAGCCTGCAAGCTTTGATGTTATTGGGGCGGCGTTGACCGTTGTAAATGCGGCAAGTCTGCTGGTAGCCGTAACTACCCAATCTCTGGTATGGTTAGCAGTGGGCATAGTATCTATTATCGTGCACGCTTGGTATTTGAAGAAGGCGAAGGAATCCTTTATTAACCCGCAGCTGCTAAAAATGCCGGGATACTTGAAGCTAGTTACCATAGGCTTTTGTATTCTGGTGCTGAACTTGGGGAATTTGTTCCTGATGCCGCTTGTGCTCGCTAATCTATTTGGTAAATCGGCGTTGATGATTGGTTTGTTTATCGCACCTGGTGCGTTATTATCCGCATTTCTTACCCGTTTTGTTGGACGTTTTATTGACCGGTATGGCAACTTGCGCTTCTTAATCATAGGACATTGTATCCTTGCCGCTGTTATGGCTGCATTTGCGCTGAACCTTTCTGTATCTCCTGTAGTTCTTCTGCTTGGTTATCTTTGCTTCTCTCCTGCCTTCTCGGCGACAATGGCATCCTTAAATAATGAAGCTTCTCGGGTTCTTCCGCGAACTTGGATTGGTTCAGGTATGGGGCTTTTACAACTGATTCAGTTCTTTGGAGGTTCTGTATCTGTTGCGGTCTGTGGGCTGTTGCTGCATGCTCAGCGTGATCTTGCGCCGGCAAAAGCATATGAGCATGTATACGGACTGTTGCTTCTTGTCAGCTTGTGTTCGTTAGGAGTTCTCCTTTTATACAGACGTTCTTATTCCAAAAGTAATACTGGGCAATCTATACAAGCTTAGAACTGAAACGAAAAGGTGATAAAAACGTATCAGATGCTATAGCAGATATAAGGAAGGAATGGTAATAATGGATAACGGGATGAGTGTAGTTTTAATCGAAAAAATGCCAGAGGGTGATCTGCGAGTAATTGAAGAGCGTACGTGGAGCATGAATATGATAACTGCACTTGAACATGTCAATTATATAGTGGTGGGCAGTAAGGAATATGAAGCGGTTGAAGGACGGCTGAATGTGGATGAGGGCAAGCTGGAGCTTTTGCTTGTTCCGATGCACACTGAGGGATAGAAGATCATCAGGGAAGGAGAACCTTACGATGGCTAAAGAAGAAAGGGATAAGGAATTGCCTGCATCAAAATTATTTACCGCCGATGGCAAACCCATCCGTGTATTATCAACATCGCTAGGCATAGCCTTATTAGCGAATGCTATGTTTATTCCTGGCGGAGCGGGGGCTAGCGCGAATACTTCTGCGGGCGAACCACAGCTAGTCTCTTGGTCTAATGAAGAGGTTAAAGCTTATTTTGATAAAAATGTGGATTGGAATATTCCCTATCCCGAAGAAGGTACGAAAGAGGTAGAGGAGCAAGGCCAAGGCGTAGTAACTTCAAACGGGACAACTGTAGTGAATAACTATGGCGGTTATCATTCAGGTTTTGGCTGGACGGATTTGCTTCTGTATCATATGTTGTTTAACAGCGGTGCCAATTACTCTTCCAGAGGATGGGCTAAGGACCGTCCTACCTATTATGGAGGCACGAGAACCACTTATAAACCACCTACTTATAGCAGCGAAAAGTTTCAGAATAAAAAGGTGCCCGGTTCTGTAGTGAAACCTAAAACCTCAACCTCATCCACGGGTTCCATCACGAGAAGGGGTTCCTCTTCGAAGACCGGAATCGGGGGCACTTCCAGTGGCTTAAACTCTTCGAAGAACTCTAAATCAAGCTCAGGCTCGAAATCTTCATCGAGATCAGGTTCAAGCAAGAGTGGTTTCGGCGGATGAGTGATCAGCAGAGCGTGTTTGAGATCCTGGATTTGTCTGATCTTGAGCGGGGCCCACGGGTACAAGCGCTGTATGAGCTTGGGTTCACTTGGGCAGATCTAGAGGAAGAAGAGTATTGGATGGATGCAATAGCTGTGATGCGCAGCGACATTTACAAGGAGCTTGAGGAAGCCTCCGCAAAGCTTTGGGCTATCCTCGATAAGGCGGTTCGGTATATACATCTAAAACGCGATTTGTATGAGCTACTGGGCATTCCCCCTGTTCTTTGGGAGATGCTTGATGGGTCTCCTATTCCGGAAGAAGGCTTAATCAGCCGGTATGCAAGGTTTGATTTTGCGATAGCTCATGATGGAACCATCAAGCTTCTGGAACTGAATGCCGATACACCTACAGGTTATGTGGAGGCTTCCATAGCAACACCTTGGATCTGTGAACAGGCGGGTGTGGCTAGTCCAAATCATGCGATGAAGGAACAACTTGCCGCAGCATGGCAGATAGAACGTCCAGATACCGCAGCTTGTGTTGCTTATGGTTCCCATCTTGAAGATTCAGGTACGATTGAAGCCTTGGTCAGACATAGCGGACTTACTATTCAGTGTGTGGATTGCCTCGACCTGTGGGTCGATGAGGGCATTCTGAAGGATGGGGAGGACCGGGTGATACAGCGGATGTTTGCTCTATATCCTAAAGAGTGGATGGCCGTCGATGAAGGTGGAGATGCACTTGCCTATGCCGTTGAGCAGGGAAATCTTCAGCTTTTTAATGGACCTCACAGTATCCTGTTGCAGTCTAAGGGATTGATTGCAGCTGTGTGGGGAATGTATGAGCTTGGCTTATTATTTGACAATGAAGAGCGTGAGGCGATCTCACGTTATATTTTGCCGACTTATAATAAGCCTGTGTTCTCTGGCAGCTTTGTGTCCAAATCTGTATTTGGCCGCGAAGGCGGTTCTGTACGTCTCTTTGACGATAGTGGAACTCTGGAAATTGAGGACGAAGAGGGTTATGATAGCAGTCAGCTTTTTCCCTCTGTATATCAAAAAAGAGCTGAACTAGCCCGAATACACACCGCCGAAGGTGAATTCCACCTACTGACAGGCATGTTCGTCATTAATGGGAAACCGTGTGGGCTGCTCGGCCGGGCTGGCGGACTGATTACGGGCAATGCCAGTCATTTTATCGCGTTGGGAGTGAGATAGTTGGATAAAAGTAAGGCTATAAACAAGTCGTCTACTAGATTAGTAAAGGCCCGGATCGGCGCTTTATGTATGATGCTTCTAACGGTGCTGCTGCTTAGTGCATGTTCCAGTAATCAGGGGAGTGTGTTTGATTCAGGCACTGCCGAAACTTCTGACAGTGTTGCACGGGTACCTTGGGATTACCGGGTTGTGGAGAGTACTGTAGGCGATCTAATTGGCAGCGATATGACGGTGTTGCCGGATAATGAGCTGCTGCCGAATGATGAGAATTATGCTACTGGCGATAAAATATGGACATTGCAGTTCATGGACGCTGAGCTGATCACAGATGCTGACCAACGCAATGAAGTCCGCCTATCTTCCTGGACGACCATTAAATCGTATCCCGATGAAAAAACAGCAGTAGAGGACCTTACCAACCTTAAGGTATCGGTAACTACGGATGTTGATCTTGTAGGAGTATACAAGACAAAATATAATGAGAAGACAAGAAACTTTGCCGTCCTTGAGCTGCCTTCCGGCAACCGGATCAAGCAGCCGATAGACGATGAGCGTTATGCAGCATTAGAGAAAGAAAAGACCGCTTCCGTAGTCCTTGAGGAAGTACATGATTTCGCCGATTATGACTCGGCATATGCGAAATTTCGGGGGTGGGCAAAGTGACGATTGTTGTTAATTTGATAGTCAGTATATTTGTGATTATTCTTCTGCAATTGTTGGGTATGGTTATCTTTGGCTTGATGACCCCGTTCAAGGATATGGAAGAGCTGAAAAAAGGGAATGTGGCTGTAGCTCTAGCGCTTGGCGGCAAATTTCTCGCCACAGCAATTATCATTGGAGTAGCGGCGTATACGAATACCTCTATTCTGCATATGATCATTTGGTTTGCTGTCGGTTATGTGTGCCTCATCGCTGCTTACTGGATTTTTGAATTGGCGACCCCAAGCTTTAAAATTTCAGAACATCTGGAAAAAGGCAATGTGGCAGTAGGCACTATGCTCTGCTTGGTGTTTATCGGCACAGCGTTTGCAGTCAGCAGTTTGATTGTTTAGTTCAAAAATCGCAGATGGACATGGATAAGGCTGCCCTCAGTAATAACCTCGAGAGGCAGCTTTATTAATGTGAGGAAGGGATGGCAGATGCATTTTTTTCTGAGAATATCCACCAGGATGATGCGTTTACGCAAACGGTCGATCGGTTTGATTATTTTGATCTTTATAATTCTTAGCGCATCGATAGCTTACCTGCTTGAACCGAGTACATTCCACAACTGGTTTAATGCCTTCTATTGGGTCATGACAACGATGGCCACCGTTGGGTATGGGGATTATTTTACAGAGACTGTAGTGGGTAAGCTATTCACCATGTTTCTGTATATTTTTGGGATTGGTCTTCTCAGCTTGGTTATTGGCAAGGTCATTGACTCTATTGCAGAAGTGCAGAGAAGGAGAGGAGCAGGAACATTGAGCTTCCGGGGAAAGGATCATGTGATATTAATCAATTGGAGTAAGAAAGCGCAAGCTGCGGTAGATGAGGTGTTATGCTATTCACCTAAATGTCATATCGTCATCATTGATGAGATAGGACGGCATCCGCTGGAGCATATGGAACAGGTCCACTTTGTAAGCGGTGATGCTTCCAGCGATGAGATTCTCCTTAAAGCTAACATACACGAAGCCCGGGCAGCCATTGTGTTCGGAGACACACGGATTGATGAAGCATCGCTAATTGACGGGAAGTCTCTGCTTA
Organism: Paenibacillus odorifer; assembly: GCF_000758725.1. Classification (NCBI taxonomy): domain Bacteria; kingdom Bacillati; phylum Bacillota; class Bacilli; order Caryophanales; family Paenibacillaceae; genus Paenibacillus; species Paenibacillus odorifer. The sequence goes on along the minus strand of NZ_CP009428.1, from coordinate 6,589,278 downwards.
TCGCCTCCAGCATTGAGCGCATAGCGCCACAAGTACATACTACCGTAGAAATTATGCAGGAGAAGAATATACAGAATTTCAGGCATGTTCAGGTCAATGAATTCGTTCTGTCGCATGATGCCATTTCTAGATTGGCTGTCCGATCCGCTCTACAAGAGGGGAATTCAGAGGTGATTACGCAGCTGCTGAGCCGCCAGTATGGGGATGATATTTATGAGATTCCAGTGAATAGTGCATGGAAGACCTATGGGCAGGCGTTTCAGGAATTGCTCCTTCAAGGTGCAACTTTACTCTCGGATCGCAGTGACCTTAGCATCAATCGCAAGCTGGGCCAGCCTATTCCTAAAGAGGCTAGATTATATATTGTTTCGGATGAAGAGACGTACCGGAGAATTAAAGGTTAGGTCAGAGATAAGCGAGTAAGCGGATTTTCGGGAGAAGGGCTTCTCGGAATTCCGCTTCTTTTTGTTTGCCGTTCCTTCCTTAAGGGTAAGAGATGAATATTATCGTTACTCTACCTTTCGGAAGGAGCCATTGTTAATGAGTGAACAGCAAAAAGTGAACGGAAATAGCAAAAATGAGCAATTGGAACAGTTTCGCAGTAAGGACGAAGGTCACGCTTTAACAACCAATCAGGGATTGAAAGTGTCCGAGGATGAGTTCTCCCTAAAAGCCGGTGACCGGGGGCCAACCTTGCTGGAGGATTTTCATTTTCGGGAAAAAATGACCCATTTCGATCACGAGCGGATTCCTGAGCGGATCGTGCATGCACGCGGATTTGCCGCCCACGGGGAGTTTGAAGTATATAAATCGTTGAAAGAATATACGAAGGCGAAATTCCTTCAAGATCCGTCCGTAAAGACCCCGGTGTTTGTCCGGTTCTCAACGGTAGCAGGATCACGGGGTTCAGCCGAAACTGTGCGGGATGCCCGGGGCTTCTCGACCAAATTTTATACCGAAGAAGGCAATTATGATTTGGTAGGCAATAATATGCCGGTCTTTTTTATACAGGATGCGATTAAGTTCCCTGATCTAGTGCATGCGCTTAAGCCGGAGCCACATAATGAAATGCCTCAGGCGGCATCAGCCCATGATACCTTCTGGGATTTCATCGCCAATAACCAGGAATCGGCCCATATGGCGATGTGGCTGATGTCTGACCGCGCCATTCCGCGAAGCTTCCGGATGATGGAAGGGTTTGGGGTTCATACCTTCCGTCTGATCAATGAGCAGGGGAAAGCACATTTTGTTAAATTCCATTGGAAACCAGTGCTTGGTGTACACTCTTTGGTGTGGGACGAAGCACAGAAAATATCAGGAGCGGACCCTGACTTTCACCGACGTGATTTATGGGAATCGATTGAAGCCGGCAACTTTCCGGAATACGAGCTGGGCATTCAGCTTCTTAGTGAAGAAGATGAATTCAAGTTTGATTTCGACGTGTTGGACCCTACAAAGCTATGGCCAGAGGAAGACGTGCCCGTGCAGATCGTTGGGAAAATGACCTTGAACCGCAACGTGGATAATGTTTTTGCCGAAACGGAGCAGGTGGCTTTCCACCCTGGACATGTAGTGCCAGGTATTGATTTCACCAATGACCCGCTACTTCAGGGCAGATTGTTCTCTTATACGGATACCCAGCTGATTCGGCTTGGGGGTCCTAACTTTCATGAATTGCCGATTAATAGACCGGTGTGTCCTTTCCACAACAACCAGCGTGACGGATATGGGCGGCAGACGATTAATCAGGGCACTGTGAGTTATCATAATAATTCTCTGGCCCAAAATACGCCGAGACCTGTCCCAGAGGCTGAAGGCGGTTATGTGCATTATCAAGAAAAGGTTGAGGGCCGTAAGGTACGGAGCCGGAGTAAAAGCTTTGAGGATCATTTTTCACAAGCCAAGTTATTCTGGAATAGTATGAGCCCTCCGGAACAATTGCATATTATCGAAGCTTATTCTTTTGAGCTTGGAAAGGTTAAGAGTAAGTCGGTCCGACAGCAGGTCGTAAATATGCTTGCTAACATTACCTCCGAGCTTGCTGTACCTGTGGCAGAAGCCATTGGAGTAGCGGCTCCAGAAGTTGGCGGTTCTGAGGTCACTCAAGCTTCCCCAGCCTTAAGTCAAGCTAATACGAAAAAACATCCCAACACGCGTAAAGTAGGCGTGATTATCGGGGATGGTTTTGATGAAGCTGCGGTAATGCCTGTATTGGACACGCTTATGGGAGCTGGGATTCAACCGGAGCTAATCAGTGATAAGCTTGGATTTATTAAAGGCTCAAACGGCACAGAGCTTGAAGTCATCCACACCTTATCCACTACAGATTCGGTGCTCTTCGATGCGATTTATGCGGTTGGTGGAAATGCAGAGCGCAAGAAATTCCATAAAGATGCAGCGCTATTCCTCAACCAAGCATATGCACATTTTAAACCCATCGCGATGACCACAACACTTGCTGAGCTGCTTGCAACAGATGAACACAGAAGCAGTCCGGGCGTCGTAATAGGCGATGGTGGGGAAGTTTTTGCGGCTAGCTTCGTTGCGGCCATTTCTGCCCATCGTTTTTGGGAACGTATGGAATAAAGTAAATAGATGATAGAAAAAGAGGGGTCTGCTCGTCAGAAGGCGTGTGGATGCCTCTTTTTTTCATCTAATAGTTTCATAAATTTAACATTTGGATTAAGTATGTGATGTATATTACCGTTATAGATAATACTAGGCAATATAAGCAGATGCTTAGGGAGGTGATTTTTTGAGGAAAGAGATAGCTGTTGCTGTAGTGGTACTTATAGGTTTTACAGCATTAACAGCATGCGAGCAAACAGCAACGCCGGCATCAACACCCTCGCCCTCCGCGAATGTTCATACAACAGAGCCACCGAATCCTACGGGTTCGGCTAATAATGATGTGGGGGACCATTCACAGGAATTGGATGCTTTAGAGCAATTTATTGTTACGAAGCTTACCGGCTCGTCCGGTGTTTATACGAATTTAATTGAAACAGAGCAATCCGGGGAAGCGGCAAGCGGCCATGAGATTCTAAGTGAGTCTGCCTCTCTGAGGATGCTGGCAGCCGTACGGAGTGGTGAGAAAGAGCGATTTGCAGAAGAATGGGCGCTGGCTAAGCAAACCTTTGATATGAAGGGCGGTTTTAGCTACCGATATAGCCCTAAACAGCAGAAATTATATCCTGTGAATGCTGCCGTTGATGACTTACGTATCATTCGTGCGCTTTATGAAGCGGGGGATACGTTTAGGGATAAACACTATACAGAGGAAGCGGATAAGTATGGTGAAAGATTTTATAACTATAATGTAAAAAATGGATATATGTATGACTTCTATGATGAAAATTACAAAAAAACCAACACATTCGTTACTTTATGTTATATTGATTTAGGTACAATGCGAAAATTGTCGGTTTCTGGAGAATCTCGTGAATTTTTGTTGAATAATATGAGCGTTATACTGAAAGATGGATATTTATCAGATGAGTTTCCCTTCTATGAAACAAGGTTTAATTATGAGAGTGGAACCTATACTTCGGAGAATATCAATACAGTAGAATCGCTACTGTCTATTCTGGCTTTGGCAGAGGTAGACCAGCAGAAATCCTCCAGCATTGATTATATCAAGCAGCAGGTCGAAGCTGGCACATTATATGGACAATATTCGCGTGAGGGAAAGCCGCTTAACGATATTCGCTCAACAGCCATTTACGCTATTACGGCTATGATTGGTGCCGAGATCGGAGACGATGCACTCTATCGCAAAAGCATTGAAAGAATGAACGAGTTCAGAATAACCGATGCCGGCAGCTCACTGTATGGAGGCTTCGGCGATGTAGCTAGTGGCCAAGCCTATTCCTTTGATAATCTGATGGCATCATTGGCCTATGTCTATTAATTTAAACCTATAGTAACGAAGGTGAATCTGCATGATAAACAACACGGTGAAATCACCTCTGAGGCAGGGGATGACACTCGCTAACCTACCGTTGCCATTGTCCCCGGCTTTTATCACTGCTGTTGGAGTGTTGCTTATAACCATCATAGCCTTATTTACCGCCCCGTATGTCGGAATGGCGGATAATGGTGATTTTTTTCGCAGCATCTATAGTAACGGAATTTATTTCAATCTGCCGGATTATGACGAGCAATACTTTGGTTATTTTGTAAAGCAATATGGAATCTTTCAATATTTTAATGAGAATGGCGCGACATTATTTTCTTCGCAGTCCCTATTTATCAAGCTGGCCATTGGACTTAATAAGCTGTTTTTTAGCAGCGAGGTTTTCGATATCCGGTTTCAAGCAGTCATTTATACGATTTTATATGTTGCGGCGATCTACTTATTAATAGAGGCTGTTACATGGGGGATGACCCGCAAGCAGGGATGGGTCACTGCAGGTATTGCTATTTTTATATTTGGAGATACCGGGTATACCGCTTATTTCAACTCCTTTTACGGCGAGAGCGTCGTGATGATCACGATGATTACTATGTTCGCAGCTTGGTTGTTGTTATATCAAAAAAGATACAATGACTATGTGCTGCTGGCCCTATTCTTGATCAGTACGATCATCCTGACTACTTCCAAGCAGCAAAATGCGCCAGTGGGTATAATCATTGCGGTTCTGGGGTGTTCGCTCCTTTGGATTCGCAGGGATAAAATATTTCGCATTCTGACAATGGTTTCCCTTGCTTTGATCCTGTTCGCGGGTGTGTTCACCTATTTGAATATCTCGGATGAGTTCGTGAATATTAACCAGTTCCATGCCATGACCCGCGGGGTGCTGAAGGATTCCTCCGATCCGGAGAAGGCACTGAAGTCATTCGATATTAATGAACAATATGCCATCTTGAAGAATAGCATTTACTACGAGAAATACGGAACTATTGATGTGAATTCACCAATCCTCCAAGAGAACTTTTACAGTCGTTACGGATTTGTTTCGATCCTTAAATACTATATATCGAATCCGGATCAGCTTAACTCGATTCTTAATGTAGCTGCTCAAAGTGCATTCTCGATCAAACCAGCGGCGATGGGCAATTACGAGCAATCCGTTGGGAAGGAATTTCGAGCACAGAGTCACTTTTTTACTGGATACAGTCAGCTGAAAAAAGCTTTAGCACCACGAACGATAGGTTTTATCTTCCTTTGGACAGTGCTTGTCATCGGTCTGTATATGCCTTCCTTCGTAACAGCCATTAAGGCACGTAATTTTAGAGGATTGCAGCGGATGGTATTGATTGTCGCTACGATAGGCATTGGTCTTTCAGGCATTTTTGTATCGATTATCGGTGCTGGTGATGCCGACATTTCCAAGCATGAATTCTTGTTCACTTTATCTTTTGATTTGGTGACCTTTCTGACAGTATCTAGTGTGATCGGACGCAGATTCTCCAAAAATCGTAAAAAGCCGGTTAACGAGAGCCCCACCACGTCTAGTCCATTTACAAAGCCTCAAAAGGATGTGAGTGTTTGAAGCGCAGAGGGATCTTATACTGTATATTGCTGCTGACGCTGAGCTTAACCATCCTATTGCTTCCCGCCACTCCTGTTCAATCTGCTGCATCGCCACAACAAGTCTTACTGCTCTATGACAGCCTTGCCAAGGGGACCGCTAAGGATGGAAATGTGACTGAACTTCAACGTCTGCTGGCAGCTTACTCGACAAAGGTTACACTTCGAAGCCTAGATCAATACGAGCAGGGGATGCTGAAAAATTACTCCAGAGTGATCATGGTCCGTAACGAAGCGGATATTTCGATCACGAATAAATCCTATATAGAGGATTGGGAGCATTATCAGGGGCAGTATTTGCATATTGGGTACAACCCACCCGCTAGTCTAATGAAGGCGTTACAGCTAACCACTGATGTGATCTATGACGGGAGTGCTGAGCTCGAAATTGGACAGTTCTCCGGAATTCAAGCTAAGGTGCAGGATATGCCTTATATTGCAGCGAGTCAGGCGGTCAAATCCTTTGGGAAACTCTCTTTTGCGGAGGAGGGTCTGCAAGCACCGTACGCTGTGAGTAAGGGGAATGATACATATGCCCCATATTTTGAACAAGGGAATGTCAGTACGCTGGGGATGGCGCATGTTCTGAAGGATTGGCTCCATATCACTGCTGCTCCTAAAATGTACCTTGCGATCAAAGAAATCTATCCTTTCTCCGATCTGCGACTGCTGGCAGAAACGGGTGAGCGGCTGTATCAACTGGGGATTCCGTTTCTTGCAAGTGTGCGGCCTGTGTTCAGCAATACCGATTATCCGGCCATGCAGCGTTATTTAGTGGCCATGAAAAGTGTGCAATCCAGCAATGGAAGCATTCTGGTCAATGCCCCAGTGGTGATGCCAACGATAAGCTCCATTGACCATACGCTTAAAGGAAAGATGAATGATTTCATCAATCTGTTGGCCGAAAATGGGCTTGGGCCGCTTGGAGTCGGGGCGGAAATGCATTGGTCGTATGACAAAGAGTATTCAGAAGCGGGGATGAGCTTTTTTGATTCCGTGGTGTTATATCCGGATGAACAGATTGATTATATGGAGCAGAACGACACCTCTAAATCCTTTCCATCCTCTTTATATAGCGTTCCGTTGGAATTTCTTCAGGCTTTGCCTACATCCAATAAAGTGATACCGCAATTGCCGATGGATACTGTAATCACCGTCGACATGCCCGAGGATGAGCGTCAGCTTGAAGAAATGCTGCAAAGTCTGGAACGGAATTGGGTTTCTTTTGCCGATTATAAGCAAGAAGAGCACCAGGTCGTTACTGATCAGAACACAATCTCCTCACTAGATGGAATGATTTCTATTAATGGACAACCTCTAAGCCTGGACTATACACCGGAAACAGTAGATAGCGATTATCGCTACACAGAGGAGCAGCAAAAGAGCTTCACCCGACTTTTTAATATTCAGAATCAATTTTTTATTGTTGTGATCATGATTTCTCTGCTGCTGTTTGGCGGATTGTTGATGATCGGATACCGGTTATATCGCAGAAAGTTTTTGAAATGAGACAACTAATCGTGATTTGGAGGACCCTATGACGATTTCAGACGTGCTGATGGTGATTGCGGTGATCTGTATTTGGTCTCTGCTGCTGGTGAATGTGACCCTCATTATCGCGGGCTATCTATATTACATTAAATCCGAAAATGAGGACATACCAGAGATAGAGGGTGAATATCCTTTTGTTTCAATTATGGTTCCCGCTCACAATGAGGGGGTAGTGATTTGTAAGACGGTTGAATCTCTGCTGGCGCTGGATTATCCGCAAGATCGGTATGAGATTATTGTGATTAATGATAATTCCTCTGATAACAGTGCTGAGCTGCTTGCGGGCATACAATCCCGAAATCCGGGGCGTCAGCTGGTAGTCATTAATACGGATGCAGTTACAGGAGGCAAAGGCAAATCCAATGCCTTGAATATAGGCTTTACCAGCTGTAAAGGGGAGCTAATCGCCATTTATGATGCCGACAATACTCCGGAGAAAACAGCTTTGCGTTATCTGGTTGCTGAGATCATGCATGATTCCAGCCTCGGTGCGGTGATTGGGAAGTTCCGGACCCGTAATCGTGATGCAAGTTTACTGACCCGGTTCATTAATATTGAGACCTTATCCTTTCAATGGATGGCTCAAGCGGGGCGCTGGAAGCTGTTCAAGCTTTGCACTATTCCGGGAACAAATTTCATTATGCGCAGGTCTATTGTGGAAAGCATAGGTGGCTGGGATGTCAAAGCGATAGCCGAGGATACAGAAATCAGCTTCCGGATTTATATGATGGGTTACCAAATCAAGTTCCAGCCCAAATCCGTCACGTGGGAGCAGGAACCACAGACCCTGAAGGTCTGGTTCAAGCAGCGAACCCGCTGGGCGAAGGGCAATATTTATGTCATTGTCAAAAATATCCCGCTGCTGTTCAATAAATCGGCCGCAAAGGTGCGGTTCGATATTCTTTATTTTCTATCCATTTACTTCTTGTTGCTGCTGTCGTTAATCACCTCGGATGTGCTGCTGATCCTGCATGCTTTGGGTTATGTGCATACTACTATTGCAGGTCTTAGTAATTTCTTATGGCTGCTCGCTATTATTTTATTCGTTGTGGGGACCTTCATTACGCTAACAACAGAAAAGGGCGAGATGAGCTTGTCCAATCTAGGGATTGTAATGTTGATGTATGTGTCTTATTGCCAGCTGTGGATGGTTGTCGCGGCTAACGGATTATATCTATACCTGAAAGACCTCATCTTCAAAAGAGAAGCCAAATGGTATAAGACGGAGCGCTACTAACGAGGCACCAAAAAGTCATATGAGAAAAATGTAATCACAGGAGAAACAGAACATGAAGATAAAAAAACAGCTGGTTATACTGTTAACCTGCCTCTCCCTTTTCTTAATTCCAATCCATCCTGCTGCCGCAGAGACGTTGCCACAGGATCATAAGTCTACTTATACAACCTCATTCACGGGAACAGACTCGTCCTTAACAGGTTCGAGTGCCCAGCAGCAATATTTTGAGGTTCTGGATTATTGGAATGTGGATCAAGTAAAGATCAAACTGCATTTTCAAATTTCACAAATTACCGAAGAGCAGATTTCTAGTGTTACCTTAACGCTAAACGGCAGCCCGTTCTATACGTTTCGTCCGTCACTACAAGACAACGGCGAACAGCTGTTGACCCTTGCGGCGCCCAAGGGGTTTCTGAAAAAAGGGACGAATACGCTGGGCATTCAGGGCTATTTAAAGACAGATCGTAAAGATGACCTCTTTTGTTCGGTCGATGAAACGTCGGATAATTGGCTGCATCTGTTCAATACGTCCAGTGTTAACGTGATTTATACGGCAAAGCCCTTGAGTGGAGGGATCAGTGACTTCAGCGAGCGATTCGCCGGGATAGATACCTTAACGAAGAATCAGAGTATTCTGACTGTACCGGACAAAAGCACGGCGGCAGAAATGGAAGCAGCCACTTATGCGCTCTCCGGGTTTGTTAAGGGGATTACGTTAAATGATAAGACTATTCCCTTGCTTCCCTACCGGGCAGACACTGTGCAGAATAAGGCCGCAGTTGTACTGGTAGCTATGTATGACAGAGTACCAAGCGGGCTGAAAGCTCAGCTAAGCTCCACTGAAGATTTGGGTACGCACGCGTTGCTCCAGCTAGTGAATAAGGATACCCAGCCCACCTTGGTTGTAACCTCGAAGGATGAGAACTTGCTGATTAAAGCGGGTCGTTTGATTGCTAATCCAGAGCTGATCGGGCAGATCACTAGTGATCTGAAAACAGTAACGGATGCTACAGAAGTGTCAGCACCTGCGCTTTCGATTAGCTCTAACATCACGTTCACTGAAACAGGTGATAAACTGACCGGGGCACATCATCAGGAGCAGACGTATTTTATTTCATTGCCAGCGAACCGCTCGATTGCCGATTCCGGTAAAATCAGCCTGGATTTCCGTTATGCACAGAATTTGGATTTTACTCGTTCATTGGTTACCGTGAGCATCAATAATACTCCGATTGGCAGTAAGAAGCTGACCAAGGAACTGGCGAATGGCGATATTCTTAATCTCTCGGTGCCTCAGAACTTGAATATATCCGGAAATTTCTCGGTGACAGTGGCTTTTGATTTGGAGATCGAAGGAGCCAGATGTATTATCGATCGGGATCAAATGCCGTGGGCTTATATCAGTAAAGATTCTGTAATGCAGCTGAATACGAAGGATCGCACGGATCTCTTATTTAATAACTATCCATATCCGTTCATCCGCGATGGGATCTATAATCATGTAGCGGTTGTACTGCCCGAACAAATGGATGATTACGCCTATTTAAGTGTATCGAATATCTTTAATCTGCTTGGTAAATATGCCAGCGGAAATATAGGGAATATCCAGTTCTATACCGATACTGTCAGCGCCGATCATTTGAAAAATAATAATATCATCGCTATTGGTGCTTATAAGAATAATAAGGTGATCCGTGATCAGAATGCTAAGCTTTATTTTCAATATAACGGAGATGGAACCACAATTCGCTCCAATGAGAAAATGAGTATTGAAGAGCAATACGGTGCACGAATCGGAACACTGCAGCTGATTGATTCGCCATTTGAGGCGGGACGTGCATTGCTCGCGGTTACGGGAGTCAGCTCGGAAGAGTATTACTTAGGATCGAAGCTGCTCGCTACAGAACGGGACAAGTGGAAGGTGTTTGGCGATGGTGCAATCGTTGATAAAGACGGTAATGTCAGCGCACACCGTTTCAAAACGATCACTGGAGCAGCCGAGGACTCTGTGGCCCAGAAAATAATGGAACGGTCGGATGTACTCAGTTTTATCATCGTGATTTTACTGGTGCTGACGCTGGTAGTTCTATCGCTGATCCTACTGCTTCGCAAACACATGAAGAAACGTGGTGATAAGCGTGAGACGTAATCGCAGCTTAGTGTCGGACATCGCTCTCTTATCATTCCTGGTGTTATCGTTCCTCTGTATCGTCTTCATTGCCGGGGCACCGGATGATTACCTCCAGAATATTATCATTTTAACGGTGGCTTTTATTCTGGCCATTGTTACGTATTTTACAACGGTCACTGCGGGTCTGGTCTTGAATCTGGTGTTTATCTTTGCTTACGGATTCTACACGATGTACCAGACGATAACGCTAGGGGAAACGATTAGCCTGAATACTTATTTCTGGTTAATTATGACTCCGCTATTAACGGTCGTTCTATGGGTATTCACTTTAAGCAGCCGTGATTTGCAGGTGGAGAATGAGCAGCTACGCAAAAAGACTGCCAATATGGCTATCGTCGATGAAAACACAAATTTGCGGAACAGTATTTCTTTTCAGACGGATGCTACATTATTTACAAGCATTTCGACCCGCTATCAGATTCCGCTCACCCTGCTAGTGGTGAAGGTGAAGTATTGGAAAGAGATCAGACGGATCATTCCTGAAGATCAGCTGGCAGAAGCTATCTATGATGTGTCTCAGCTTAGTCAGGCGAGTATTCGTACCAATGATGCACTCTATCTGCTAGATAAGGATGAAGCAACATGGGGCCTGCTGCTGTTCACGGACAGCGATGGGGCGAAGATTGTGATCGAGCGGATTAAGCTCAAGCTTCAGGAGTTGAATGACAATAATTTCTCCAGAAAATATAAGGTCAGCCTGGGTCTTAAGATTGGGGCGGTCGAATACCAAGCCGGCACGATTGAGAATCCGCTGGATTTCATTGTTCAGGCCAAAAAACAGCTGGAGTACGACGTGTAGGCCAGCTTAAAAATCAACAGTTTCACTATCAGCCTCTGTATGGATGGCGATGAGCACGCTTGCCGGCTCATCGCCTTTATTTATGACCAGATGTGGCACACAGGCATTCCAGCTAAAGGAATCCCCCGCTTGGAACATCCCGAAATCTTCACCTTGCTCCGCATAAACCTCACCTTTTATCACTAAATGGACCTCTTTGCCTTCGTGCGCCTGCGGAGTTTCACCCGTAGAAGTACCCGGAGGGAAATGGACAAGCACCATTCGTACACCACCTGCCGAGCTTAAATGTTCAACTTGCAGTCGATCACTTCCACTGCTGGTGATTTGCCGCTCCTTGGATCGTACCACCTGCATCCGCTCTTCCTTTTTTAACAGCAAATAAGCCAACGGAACGTTCAGTGCATCAGCAATCAGGCTAAGGGTAGCGATCGAAGGAGAGGTCTTATTAGTCTCAACCTGGCTCATAAAACCTTGTGACAGGCCAGTAGTTTCACAGATTTGGGCAATCGTTATATGTTTTCTTTTACGGATTGTACGAATGTTTGAACCTATATTCATAAGTAAAGCCCCTTTTAATATTAGTAATAGCAAATATATTTTTATATTAACAAATTATTAATTGACATACTAGCCAGAGGTTTATAATATTATCCTTACAAATATTATTTTTGTATTACAAATATTTTGAAGGAGTGTTTAGTATGAAGGCACCTTATATATATGATGTCAGTCTACCTTCCGGCTACGATGTGAATCGGGTTTATCCGGTTATCTTCACCTTGCATGGCAAAGGTTCCAATGAGAAGAATATGTTCGGACTTGTCGAGCCCTTGTCTGAAGAGTTTATTATTATCGGGATTCGGGGAAATATGATTTTAGGGGCTGGATTTCAATATTATGATCTCAAAAGTCTAGGTCATCCCATCCGTGAGCAGTTTGATCAGGCTGTATCGCAATTGCAGCAGTTTATCGAATACGCCACCGACAAATATCCTATAGATGCTAAACACCGTTATCTGCTTGGCTTCAGTCAAGGAGCCATTTTGTCCATGACACTCGCTCTTACAATGGGGAATTCGCTTCGGGGAATTGTGGCGCTGAACGGTTATGTTCCGGGGTTTGTGAAGACAGATTATGAGCTGAAGAGTGTGCAGGAGGTATCGGTATTCATCTCGCATGGTGAATATGATTCTGTATTTCCAATTTCAGTGGGGACAGAAACAGCCGCTTATTTCGAAGGTCTAACCCCATTATTAACCTATAAAACTTATCCTTCGGATCATGGTGTATTACCGCAGAATCAGCAGGACCTGATCGCTTGGTTCCTGCAGAACTTAGGGAGTGACAAACTATGATACCTTCTTACTTTATTGCCCATGGTGCCCCTTCTCTGGTACTTGATAACAATGCATATACGAAATTTCTTGGGGAGCTCGCTGAGAGGAATGTCAAACCTAAAGCGATTGTTCTATTTTCTGCACATTTTGAAGAACACACACAGTCGGTTGGAGTTATGGAGACTTTCGACACCATCTATGATTTCTATGGCTTCCCAGATGAGATGTATCGAATGACTTATCCTGCCAAAGGGGACAATGAGGTTGCACAGCAAATTATGTCTCTGTTCCACAAGAATGGGATTGTCAGCAAATTAAATACAGAGCGTGGACTAGATCACGGAGCTTGGGCTATTCTTAAATTAATCTATCCGAATGCAGATATTCCTGTCGTATCTTTGTCAGTTAATCGAGAGCTGTCCAATGAACAGCAATATTTAATGGGTAAGGCTTTATCTGAGCTGCGTGAGCAGGATATTATGATTATTGGCAGCGGTGGAACCGTCCATAATTTGCGTAGCGTGAAGTGGGGAATGGAGAACGTCGAGAAATGGGCGGAGACATTCGATGACTGGCTGCAGCACAGGGTGGAAGCTTGGGATACAGAGTCGCTATTTAACTATCAGGAGCTTGCTCCCTATGGCGTTGATGCAGTGCCGACTAATGAGCACTTTATCCCTCTGATAATAGCTATGGGAGCTGGCGATAACGGGAAAGAAGCGAAGCTGCTGCACCGAAGTTATCAGTATGGTAATTTAAGTCTTAGCTGTTGGGAGTTTAATTAAGAAGGAGGCATTAATGATGGACTTGGGACTTCGTGGGAAATCAGTTTTTGTAGCCGCAGCAAGTAAAGGGTTAGGACTCGCAACTGCGCTGGAGTATGCCCGTGAGGGGGCGAAGGTAATGATCGCCAGCAGGAGTATGGAACAGCTTGTAGACGCACAGAAAGAGATTCAGGCAGCCACAGGACAGCAGGTGAACATTGTTCAGATGGATGTGACTGTCCCAGAGGATATCGTACATGCTATTCAAACGGTTGTAGCCCAAAACGGTGGGCTTGATATTGTAGTGACCAATGCGGGGGGTCCTCATGGCGGAGGTTTCGCTGATATGGAAGACGCGGATTGGAACCAAGGGTTTGAGCTCACACTGATGAGCACCATTCGTTTGATTCGTGAATCACTGCCGCATCTGCGCTCTTCTGGGGCAGGGCGAATCGTTAATATAAGCTCGATTTCTATCAAGCAGCCTATTGAGGAACTGATTCTTTCCAATGTTTTTCGCGCTGGCGTGTATGCCTTGACCAAGAGCTTGGCTACTGAGCTGGCTGCGGATCGCATTTTAATTAATACGATCGCACCAGGGCGTATTGCAACCGACAGGATTCTTCAACTAGACGGCAAACGTGCGCAAGCAGAGGGGATCCCTATGGAGCAGATTCAAGAGGAAGCGCTGCTGCAAATCCCGTTAGGAAGATTGGGCACGCCCGAAGAATTCGGCAAGGCTGCTGTTTTTCTAGGCTCTTTTGCGAATACTTATGTTACGGGACAATCTCTTTTAGTCGATGGAGGAATGGTGAAATCGCTCTAACCTCCGGCGTTATGGGTAGGCTTTGAAAGGTTATGGAAATATTAGTAATTTCAATATTAGTTGCTTTGTACTCTAAATAAGCGTATGATGGAGCGGTGGTCTAAATCGTAAGATTTACGAATTTTCCTACGTTTATTAGGTTATACTATATATAAACCTACAGATCATTTGGATAATTTACCATAAAGGCTCCACGAATTTATTCAGAAGGAGGACGATTAGAATGAGAGAAGGCATACATCCTAAGTACAACCAAGTGATTTTCTTGGATGCAAGCGTAGGCTTCAAATTCTTGAGTGCATCTACTAAATCATCCAATGAAACTATGGAATGGGAAGACGGCAACACTTACCCAGTGCTCCGTGTGGACGCAAGTTCCGCATCCCACCCATTTTACACTGGTAAACAAAGAGATACAGAACAAGGCGGCCGTGTTGACAAGTTCAAACAACGTCTTGCACAAAAGAAATAAGAATCCTTACGGATTGAAGAGGGACAACCCATGTAGAAGCAATCGCTTCGGGGATGTCCCTTTTTTGTGTTCAGGCATGTTAAAATGAGATGAATTTAAAAATATACATGGCGTCGAGGGAGCGATCAGTGATGGAAAATGTAATAAAAGTAGATACAGTCCTAAAGAGTGAAGACGTTCAGGAGTTTAACTTATGGTTCAGCTTGAATAGCCGGATTATACTCAACTCTTTTAGCGTAGTCGCTTACTTTATGATTTTGTTATTAATTACTAAGGATTACAGTACTCAAAGCATCTCAATCCTGGCTGTGACTGCTATAATTCTTGCCGCTGTCTTATGGTATATGACCAAGGCAAGCTTGATCAAAAAATCGAAAAAGGCGTTCAAAACAGATAGCCTAATTCAGCAACCGCAAAATTATACGATTTCAGATGAAGGCATATCTTATCTTTCCGAAGCGGGCACTGGACAAGTGAAGTGGGAAGAGATACATAAGATAGGTGAAACTACGAACTTGTTTGTGTTTTTTGTGTCCACACAGAGAGCGCTGATTATCCCTAAACGTTTCTTTGAATCGGCACAAGATAAAATAACATTTAAGGATTTAGCCAGAAAATATATGTTCTCCAATCGGGTGAAATTTAAGGCATAAGATGTGCTGTTATTGTTGATTCATTTGTACCAAGGATTAGGCTATAATGATAGGAGCGACTTGAAAAATAGGAGAAATATGGCATGCCATGGATTCAGGGATATCCGTATTACTTATTAATGGGCAGTGTTCTAAGTCTGTACATGGGCGTCAGCTCCTATCGGCACCGTAAGTTAGCAGGGAGACGCTATTTGTGGATCTTAATGCTGTTAGTCAGCCTTATATTTGTTGCAACGGCGGGAGAGATTATGTCACTCTCTTTTCAGTCTAAGCTGTGGTGGAAGAATGTGCAGCAGGCTCCGCTTTTTTTTAGTGCGCTCTTTACTTATGCTGTGGTAAAAGAATACGTATCTCCTTCCACAGGGCGCCTGCCCGTGAAGCTTGCAATCTTCTCTATCCCTATTGTTATGGATGTACTTCTTATTTTTACGGATAGCTATCATCATCTGATGCGCAGTGAAGTGGCCGTCCTGACGGTCGCGGGTGTTAGTGGAATTGCTGTAAAGCCTACGCTCCTTAGTATGGCTTTTATTGCGTATGATCAGCTTTTTGGGCTATATGCAGTCTGCTTGCTGGCAGTTTCCCTACTGAATACCCCGAGAGTTTATTTGCGGACTAATTTGCTGCTGTTGGTGGGTTTGCTAGTTCCAGTTATTTCCGTCTTTTTACTCCCCCTCTTGAAGATTACCATTACAGGTTTTACGGCGTTTACTTATTTGCCTGCGATTATAGCGGCTTATTTCGCACTTTTTGTTAGCTCCAAATTAACCATCTTCCCTCTAACCAAAAACAAAATTCTAGAGCACATGAAAGACGGCGTAGTTCTGACTGACCGTTATGATAATATCATTGGCATAAATGATGCGGCGACTGCTATTTTATACGACATTACCGGAATAGCGAACGATAACTGGATGGGAAAAAACATTGATCTTTTTATGAAGTCTCACAAAGACATTGCAGCTCATTACAGTCAGAGGACGGAGGGACAGTTTGAGGTAGTTTGTTCTGGCGCAGGGGAGCTCTGTTATGGGGTTTCTTTAATTGCTACGGAACATGCGACAACAGAGAATAAGGGTATGCTTATTGTGTTTAGTGATCATAGTGAGAAGAAGCGGTATGAGCGTGAGCTGGTCTATCAGGCAACGGTTGACGATCTGACAGGGCTTTATAATCGCAGGCATTTCATGCAAAGGGTCCAGAATCAAACGATCCCGGATGGATTAGGGTTGGCTCTGCTGTTATTTGACATCGATGATTTTAAATTAATTAATGATACTTATGGTCATTTAGCGGGCGATCAGGCGTTAGTTGATTTCTCGAATAAAATACTTCAGGTATACCAGAATAAAGGTATTGCTGGAAGAGTAGGTGGCGAGGAATTTGCCGTATGCTTTTTCGCTGAAGATAAATGTGCAGCCTTAAAAGAAGCAGAGAATTTTCGTACAATGATGAGTGATTACACGATAATCTTGAATGAACAGGATAGCATTCATCTTACCGCAAGTATCGGAATCTCTTTTACGGAGCGTAGAGAGGTGACTTTCGAAGATTTATATCGGGAAGCGGATGAAGCGTTATATCACTCTAAGAATACAGGGAAGAACAGAGTTACGTTAGGTCGTGAACCGATCATAAGAGAAACAGTAAAGGGATAAGAACATCGAAGATAAGGGAGTGGCCTAATGAATCTGACTGTTGATGAAGTGATGAGCAAGCTTGAGGAGATGGGTACAGAGCAGACGAAACGTACCTTCTTACGACATGGCGCAGTGGAACCTTTATTTGGAGTAAAGGTAGGGGATATGAAGAAGCTGGTTAAGGATGTGAAAAAAGATCAGAGTCTGGCAAGGGCTTTGTATCAGACAGGCAATTACGATGCAATGTATTTGGCTGGGCTAACCGTCAATCCCAAGACTATGACGAAGCAAGAGCTTCAAAGCTGGGCTTCGGCGGCCAGTTGGCATGCGGTAGTGGAATATATAGTATCCCCTCTCGCCGCAGAGAGTCCATATGGATTGGAACTTGCGAGAGAGTGGATTCGTTCCTCGGATGAACTAATAGCCGTTTGCGGCTGGAGCACTTATGCAAATTACATTTCAATTACACCGGATGATAAGCTGGACATCGCTGAGATTAGGGAGTTGTTACAACAAGTAGGCGCTACTATTCATCAGGAGCGGAATCGTGTCCGTTATACGATGAATACTTTTGTAATTATGGCGGGCAGCAGTATCACAGAACTGCATGAGGAGGCAGCAAAGATCGCAGCAGGTATAGGTAAGGTCCAGGTGAACATGGGACAAACCGCTTGTAAAGTTCCCATGGCTGTTGATTATATTGCTAAGGTTGAACAGGCTGGGAAGCTAGGTGTGAAGAAGAAAACTTGTATTTGCTGAGTTAGATATTTAGGTAACCCTTCAAGGAGAAAGGCACTTGTGGGGTTTTTTTTTATTCCGGGAAAAACAAGTGTTTCAACCCTGCGGAAATTGTTTAAATTAGCAGCAGTCAAAATTTACATAGAAGAATTAATGAAGCCTTATTCAAGTAATCTTTTGCAATGATGTAGAATAGAAAGGGGTTTATAGTTAGAAGACAGGACGGAGGCTAGTTGTGAACAAACGTCGATTCACTTTGCAGTATAAAATACTGTCAATTACAGTTTTAATCGTGATCTGTCTATTAGGATTTGTTTTTGTCATGCATGGAAGAATCAATGCTCTACAGCGGGAAACCAGCTTCATCTCTCATCAGGATCGAGAGATTACTAATTTGGCTAATCTAATTGAGAAGAATATTTTAGATATGGAAACCGGACAACGTGGATATGTCATCACCGGCGATAACAAGTATCTGGAGCCCTACAATTTGGGTAAGGCTGAATGGGAAGCTAATTATGATAAGCTTTACGTGCTGACTGCTAATGATTCTTTACAGCTACAGCGTCTGTTGGGTATTGAAAGTAAAATTAAGCAATGGATCGAACAGTCCGGAAATTATGTGATCCAGTTGAAAAAAGAGGGACAGGACGCTGAGCTCCTAAGATACTTCAATTCCGACGACGGCAAAGATCAAATGGACCGGATTCGTAATCAGATCAGCACTTACCGCGAGACGATGAAAGAGAACACCAACAGTCTGATTGCTAGACAAGCAGACAAGAATAAATTATTGCTAGAGCTTCTTTATATTGCTTGGGCAATTATAGCGGTTACCGCGATGGTCGCTTCGTGGATCAATTCACGCGCCATCGTTAGTACGGTTCGTAAAGTTACCCATACGATTGCAGAATTGGAATCTGACGAAGATATGAAGACAAGGATAGAGATCACCACGAATGATGAGATCAGGGATCTGAGCGTAGCTACGAATCATCTGATAGACACGCAACAAGAGCGGATATGGATTCAGGCTAACGCAAACGAATTGTTGGCGAGGTATCAGGGCATCACACATATCTCGCAACTGGGCGACATTTTTCTTGGCAAAACCGCAGAAGTCCTCGATTACCCATATGGTTCCTTATATGTTCGAACACAGGACCATGATCGAGATTTCTTTAAGAGAGTCTCTACTTTTGGCGGAAGCAGTAACATTCCAGATCAGCGGGCATTCCAGATCGGAGAAGGTCTAGTTGGACAATGTGCTAAAGAGGCGCGCTTGATGCAAATACAGGATCTGCCGGAGGATTATATTAGCATACAATCTGGGTTGGGTATTTCTGCGCCGAAGGCGCTTCTACTAATGCCGATTTCTTTTTCGGGTGAGGTAGTTGCTGTGGTGGAAATCGCCGCCTTTGCTCCACTTACGCAATTGCAGGTTAAGTTCCTAGGGTCTATTTCGAATGCCTTTGGCTCCGCAATTAACAGTACGATTAGCATTATGAAGATTGACCAACTTCTGGCACAATCTCAGCGTCTAAACGAAGAGCTACAGGTATATACCGAGGAACTACAGACTCAGTCTGAGGAGCTGCAAATCCAGACGGAGTCACTGCATGCAACGAATAGAAAGCTGGAGGATAAGAAACTGCTGGCGGAACAAAAGTCACTAGAGGCGGAAAGAGCTCAAACGGAACTCAGTGAATACACAGAGTTATTGCAGCAAAGCTCACAATATAAATCAGAGTTTCTGGCTAACATGTCTCACGAACTGCGAACTCCGCTTAACGGCATTCTGCTGCTCTCCGAATTTCTTATGGAGAATCAGTCGGGAGCTTTAAGCGAAGAGGATATTGAATTCTCAAAAGCCATTCATTCTTCGGGACAAGATCTGCTGGCGCTGATTAATGACATTCTGGATTTGTCCAAGGTTGAGGCAGGAAAGCTGAATATTGAAATTGAAGCGATAAATATATCGGAGATTCCGGAGGCAATGATCCAGAACTTCAGTCAGCTTTCCCGCAAAAAAGAGATTCCTTTGCAAATACAGCTGGGAGAGAACTTACCCCCGCTGTTTTATTCGGATGCTCAAAGAGTGCGGCAAATTATTATAAATTTGCTGTCCAATGCGTTTAAGTTTACAGCGGAAGGCGCAGTCACTCTGGAAATCCGTTCAGCAACTAAGGACGAGCTGCTGGATTTGGCAGATTCGTATACAGGGGAATTTATTGCCTTCGCCATCAAGGATACTGGAATTGGGATTTCAAAAGAAAAGCAGTCAATTATCTTCGAGGCTTTTCAACAGGCAAATGGAAATACAGAACGTCAATATGGTGGAACAGGGCTTGGGTTATCCATATCTAGAGAGCTGGCAACCCTGCTCGGTGGTAGAATTATAGTGGAGAGTCAAGAAGGAGTGGGTAGCGTCTTTACGGTGTATTTGCCCTTGAAGCTTGAGGCCCCAAGCCTTGAGGAAGTGGCTGATCAAGCGACTGTTATTCAAGAGATTGGGAATGGAGTGGTACTTGCCGCTACAACGGCTGAGGATACACGTAATGACTTCACTTCTCTGAATCAAAAGCATGTACTTATCGTGGATGATGATGAACGGAATTTGTTCGCTTTATCAAATACGCTAAGAAAGCGCGGGCTGCATGTAACTACAGCTACTAACGGAGAGAGCGGCCTGTATGAACTGGAGCAAGCGGCTTCTATAGATATCGTTCTTATGGATATTATGATGCCAGTGATGAACGGATATGAGGCAATCAATCGGATCAGACAAATGCCCGCAAAGAAGGATATTCCCATCATTGCACTGACTGCAAAAGCGATGAAGGAAGATAAGGCTAAAATCCTTCAGGCAGGGGCAACAGATTATCTTAGCAAGCCGATTAACCTGGAACGTTTATTAGCGTTGATGCAATTGATTCTAGCTAGCGATTCATGAAATAGATAATGGACGGAAACAATCATGGGGTGTCCTAGTAGTCATGACAATGGCTGCTGGGGCACCCCTGTTTTGTTGACGTTGAACTAGACCTCTAACTTCGGATAATTCAAACGAAGTTGCGCGAACGAAGTAACTATAATCTGCTCTGCTATCGGACACAGCTGACCGTTAACGCAGCTTTTTACCACATTTGTAATTCTAACGGACCCCACTGACGCTATTGGCATAAAAAATACCGAATATGCCCTCTTTTTAATGAATGGTGGCGCTGGAGTCCGAAACGCTGCTCTAAAGGCGGAAAAATCGGAAATAACGTCATCTGGGTCCGTAAGCCTCGCAATTATGATCATCCAAAACTCTGCAGCAGGCGAGCAAAAGTGTGCCTAGGCGTTCAGCCGGCTTTCGTTTACCTCAAATCGGCTGAAGCGAGTCAGCCACCCTATTGCCCAAAACGCAAAACAGCGATCCTCCCATAACGGAAGGATCGCTGTTTTAATGTCTCTTTGGAATCTTTTTAATAAGATTTCAGTCTCTCACTTATTGTTGCGCAGAATCTACTACAACTTTGACAGCTGTGCCGATTGGTGGCAGGCTTCTGGTCAGCACTGGGCTGTAGAATCCGATAACTTTTGTACCTTTAACAAGCTCGCTGCTTTTAACAGCTTCGCCGTCTTTATTAATGAGTACTGTGTCTTCATTAATGCGCAGTACTACTTCTTTTTGTGACAATTCGCTCAGGCCACTGCCTTTAACAGTGATACTGATATTTCCTTCATCGTCTTTTTGAACTTCTTCAATAGTGCCAGCAGTACCTAGAAGATCATCTTGTTTCTGCTTATCCAGAACGGTGATTTTGTAAGTTGGTGTTTGTGGCGGAAGACTCATAGTCATGACCATGGAGTGTTCTGCTTTTACAGTCATACCGATATGGAGATCTTTGAGTGCAATTTTAGTGCCGTCTGCCATCTCAATAGCCGTATCTTCCCCTACATTTAATACGATTCCATCCGTACCTACACCTTGGATTTGAACGGATTGGTATTTACCACCATCATAGACTGCTGTAATCACACCAGTCTTAGTCATGTGCTGCTCGGCGGCATTTGTGTTGATCACAATGGAATCTCCCTTCACAGTCATGTTTTGATGAATTACTTCGCTTAAAAAGGAAGCTGGGACATACAAAGTGGAGTCAACCAATTGTGGTGCAGTTCCAAGTGTTGTATACATTTTGTTGATACTATAACGATCTTCTCCAGCTTTCACTGTAGTGAATACAGCGCCATTGATAAGTTCAACGGATTTATTCTGTGCATTCCAGGTTAATTCAAATCCAAGGGCTTCAGTAATCGAACGTAGTGGCACCATCGGCTCTTTGCCATTTGTGCTTTGGAAGCCTGTTTCTTTAATAGTCGATCCGTTGATTTCAATCGCAAACGTCTTTTGATTAACGCTAGCGGAGGTTTGTGTAGCCTCATTTTTAGCAGAAGTTGTGGTGGGTGCAGCATAAGCTGCTCCTGTAGAAAGTGCTAGTGACAAAGTTAAAAGAACTGTACTTGTTTTTAAAATGTTGTTCATGGTTGTGAGCTCCTTTTAAAATCTTTTGTTAGTGTTGTTATTATTCTGACGGGACACCCCTCCAAAATGTTGCAGTTTTTTTGCATCCCGATCGTAATCTTCATTCACTGCAAATATAAAAAAAGCATAAGACCCCACAGCTATATGTAGTAATATGTAAGTATTAACAATCGCTCACATAAGGAGGCGCTATGGAGTCATTCAAAGATCGACTGAGATTCATGAAGGTACAGCAGGACGGGCTTATTAAGGAATATGAGGCTCTGATTGCGGAATATGAAAGTCACGATCTGGTCAACGAGAATGAATACTTGAAGAAGCAATATGAGAAGCATAAGCTTGCTTTGGTCGAGCTAAAGACTCAGGTAGGTAAGCTTCAAGAAGAGAATACTGAGCTAAGAGTTGCGCTAACGGAACAGATTTTAGATGAAAAGCTGGGCATTCTTAAAGTGTCGAGGCAGAAGCTGCAGACTTATTTTGCCTCTAGAAGCCATGCTCATACAGATCGTCTGACGGCTTTTGAAGTGGAGACGAAACGTCATATTCAGCAGCTGTACCATACAGCCTCCAGGCAGCTGGGTGAGGAACAAGCAGAGATATCCAGTCGACTTGGGGCGTTGGCGGCAGAATTAAATGAGCGTGTGCTGGCACAGCGGCAGAGAATGAGGGAAGCGGAACTTCGCCTCAACTCGGGCATGGATAATGGATTACATGATTTTGCCTCGGAAGAGATCAGTGAAGAGGTGCTTAAGCGCCGAAGAAAACAAAATCAGATCGAAATGAAGATTGGACTAAGCTGGATTAACAAGCTGGGTATTCTGCTGTTGATTTTGGCGGTGGGGGCAGGCTTCCGGTATACCTATTCCAACTGGTTCACAGGTTATATGAAGGGAAGCGCCTTTTTTCTACTGGGATTATTGATGCTGGGAGGCGGGGAGTGGTTATACCGCAAAGGAAAAGGCACCTTCGCTTTAGGGCTGCTTGGCGGCGGGATTTCGGTGCTGTATGGCTCTATTTTCTATAGCTATTTTCTGCTTGATATTATTAGTATATATGTAGGATTATCCTTGTCTGTACTCGTTACTTTAACTGCGGTACTCCTGTCTTTAAGGTATGAATCACGGAGTATTTGTGCACTGGGCTTAATCGGAGGATATCTGCCCTTATACTCTTATCTGGGGGCGTTTGGCCTTTCGGGCAACGCGGTTTATGTAGCTATGGGTTACTTGTTTCTATTGAATTTATTCATCTTATTGATTTCTTTCCGCAAACGCTGGAACGTTGTCAATTATATCAGCTACTTATTTAATACACCCTCCATGCTCATATTAATAGCTTTGTCTGATAGCAACGGAATTAATATGTGTTATGCTGTTTTGACTTTTGCGATGTATCTGGGAATTACCTTGTGGTACCCGTTCAAATATCGTTCCAAGCTGTCCTGGTGGGATTTCTCTCTCTTAGGATGTAATACGTTTATTAGCTGTCTCACCTTGTATATTTTATTTATGGATGCAGGACTGAAGGATTACAATGGTGCACTGGCGTTGCTTTTCTGCCTGCTGTATCTCGGTCTGGGTCGAGGGCTTGAGAAGCTGATGCCACAGGAAAAAGAAAGCATGCTGCTGTTCTACGCCACTTCACTGACCTTCGGCATATTGATGATTCCATTTCAATTTGGAGCGGCTTGGTGGTCCATCGGTTGGCTGATTGAGGGCGTCGTTCTTACGCTGTATGGCAATCTGAACCGCTTTAAGGGGATGGAAAGGGCAGGCTGGGGCATTATGATGCTCTGCCTTGTAGTATTCTTCTGTCTAAATGTACCGACGCAGTGGGTCGCAGACTATCAATGGACGAATTTTAGAGATGTCTACTTCCCGCTAAAATATGTCTTTATCACAGCAGGCATGCTGATTGTCGCGGTGTTGTATGCTGTTCAGCATAACCGTAAGGATGCTCTTCAGCGCAGCGAACCTTATGAAATCACCTTAGCCTTGTGGTTTAAATATGCGGCGTTATTAAATTTCTGGATTTACGGCTTGTATGAATCGAGAAGATTGTATCATCTGGTTGTACCGGAGGACTTTGCGCATAGAACCTTCTATAATTTACTGCTCTCCGCTGTATGGACCTTGGTTCTGGCTTACGCGCTGCCAAAGGTGAAGGTGCTGTATGACACAATTGTTAAATATTTTGTGAGATTTCTGTTTGGGATTGGCTACGTCATTTGTATAGTAATTACAGTAGGCCTGCCAAGTCTGCAAAATAATCTCGCGCAAAATACAGCAGCTGATTATATCGCACTGGCCGTACTGATTATCTTTAATATCTTTGTTTGGTTTAGCGGACGTGATCTGCTGATTGCAGCGCTGAATCGCCAGTTTAAGAGTATGGAGATCTATCCTGTTTTCATGGCGATTTATCTACTCGGCATTATCACCGCTTTCCTAGGAGTGCAATTGCAATTGAGTGATGCAGGGTTAATTTTTAGTCTCATTTATCTACTATTAGCCGTTCTGTTTATCATGTATGGCTTCCGCAAAAGGTATGTGTACATCCGGCGCTTCGGCCTTGGATTAACACTGCTGGCAACGGGCAAGCTGCTGCTTTATGATTTGGGTCTGCTGAACACTGGCAGCAAAATCATAGCCTATGCCAGCTTTGGCATCTGCTTGCTCGGCATCTCCTATCTCTATCAAAAGGTGTCAAACCGGATGGAGGAGGGCCAGACAACCGCCGATAATGGTACTAAAGGATAAAATACAGAGAGAATAATAGGAAGGAAGACGGTGGATGTACGAGACTTATATTTTCGACCTGTATGGCACATTGATCGATATTCAGACAGATGAGGAGAAGCCGGAGGTATGGGATCGATTATCACTCCATTTCGGATATCAGGGGATGTCCATAACGGGAAGTGAGCTACAGGCACAATTTCTGCGGGAGAGGGATTTACAGCTCACCAAAGCCGCGCGGAATTGTCAGTATCCAGATTTCGTAATGGAGGATGTGTTTCGTTCTGTGGCCCGTCAATTGGGTGGAGAACCGGATCAAGCGTGGTTACATGAAACGGTTAGATGGCTGCGGACATTATCGATGATCCATATCTCACTTTATGAGGGTGTGCTTGAAATTCTGCAAACATTAAGAGAACGTGGCAAAAAGGTGTTTTTGCTCTCCAATGGCCAGAAAACCTTTATAGAAGCAGAATTAACGATGCTGAATATTCTTCCTTTATTCGATGGCATTGCCATTTCCTCCGAAGCAGGAGTGAGTAAGCCGGATCCGCTATTTTATCGTTATTTAGTTGAGCATTATGGAGCGGATTTGCGTTCGGCCATCATGATCGGGAATGATCCCCGTACGGATATTGCAGGGGCACTAACGATAGGAATAGATTCCTGTTACATTCGTACGGCTTCTTCACCCCCCAATACGACTGTGGAGAGTACTCAATCGATAGGGGACGGGGATTTGCGGAAGATCCCCGGATGGAACGCTTAGATATACAAAAAGTCCCCGTTACCGGATTCTTACTGACCGGTTACGGGGACTTTTGTATGTCGGCGTTCGTGACTAGAGCGCCGGTAATTTATTTAGATTACACCTTCAGCCAGCATAGCGTCGGCCACTTTTTTGAATCCAGCGATGTTCGCTCCTGCAACAAGGTTGCCGGACTGTCCATATTGCTCGGATGCATTTACAGATTGTTCGTAGATGGAAACCATGATTTCATGCAGCTTCGTATCTACTTCTTCAAAGCTCCAGGACAACCGCATGCTGTTTTGTGCCATTTCAAGCGCAGATACAGCTACGCCGCCAGCATTAGCAGCTTTGGCAGGTGCGAATAGCACGCCAGCTTGTTGGAACTGATGAATAGCTTCAAGGGTGGATGGCATATTGGCACCTTCGCCTACTGCTTTTACACCATTCTCAATCAGTTTCAATGCCATGGCTTCATCAATCTCATTCTGAGTAGCACTCGGAAGGGCGATATCACAAGGAATGGTCCAAATTTGCGTGGAATCTTCAGTATACACAGCGTTAGGATGTTCATTCACATATTCACTAATCCGTTTTCTTTCGACTTCTTTCAGGCGGCGGACAGTTTCGAGGTTAATCCCATTTTCGTCATAGATATATCCGGCGGAATCACTACAAGCTACGACTTTAGCGCCTAGCTGTACAGCTTTTTCGATCGCATAGATCGCTACGTTACCAGAACCGGAAACAACAACGCGGCTTCCTTCAAAAGAAAGGCCTTTTGCTTTCAGCATCTCGTTTACGAAATAAACTGTACCGTAACCAGTAGCCTCTGTCCGAGCCTGACTTCCGCCGTAACCAATACCTTTACCAGTCAATACGCCAGCCGGATATCCTCCGCGGATCCGCTTGTATTGTCCGTACATGTAGCCGATCTCACGACCACCTACACCGATATCTCCTGCAGGAACGTCTTGGTCAGGACCGATGTAATTTTGCAATTCAGTCATGAAGCTTTGTGCAAAACGCATGATTTCGCCTTCGGATTTACCTTTAGGATCAAAGTCGGATCCGCCTTTACCTCCGCCGATGTGTTGGCCGGTAAGAGCATTTTTGAAGATTTGCTCGAAACCAAGGAATTTGATAATACTAGCATTAACGGATGGGTGAAAACGAAGTCCACCTTTGTAAGGTCCAATTGCACTGCTGAACTGTACACGATATCCACGGTTAACTCTGACCTTACCTTGATCGTCTGTCCAAGGAACACGGAACATAATCAAACGTTCTGGCTCAACCAATCTTTCCAGAATGGCATTTTCCTGATACTTAGGTTCAGCAGCGAGGATTGGAAGCAAAGATTCAAGGATTTCCTTTACGGCCTGATGAAATTCGGGCTCAAAAGGATTACGCGCAACAACCTGTGCGTATACGTCTTCGATATAACGATGTGCCTTGTTGCTGTTTGTGTCTAATTGCTGGGTAGATACAGAGCTCATGAATTCAACCGCCTTTTCTAGTATTCATTTGGTCCAACACTTTTTTTATATTTTGGCACAAGTCAATGTTCCTCACAACTGTTTTTATTAAATAACTTACTTCAAGTGGAACGTTATAGACGCTGGGATGATAAGAAAAGTGTGAATAAACCGCGGTATACTTCGCGTAATGACGCGTTAAAGCGCGAAATATGCTACAATGATTGTGTAATAATTGTAAGGAGATGAAATTTAAAAAATGAGTGACAAAGTAAATGAGCAGGAGCTAGTAAATGTATTATCTGCCAAAACCAAAGTGGATCCGCAAATCATCCGCTTAGTATTGAAGCATGAACAGACCTTTATCAATAAGGCCAAGGCGAACGCCAAGGGTGAGGTAGACATCGACAGCGATGATCTGGTCGACTATGTCACTGCCCAACGTGATGTGAAGCTGGATGAAATCACAGTAGAGACCATTCTTGATGCAGAAATGGATTACTTGATGGATAAAGGATTGGCAGGTTATATCGACTAACATGGGTGTTCGTCCGGCTCGGCTGCTGCTGTTTATAGGCAATAAGAGCCGGAGTGAAAATTAAATAGGCATACGCATTGCTTTTAGTGATTTAGTGTGGTACAATGAAATCAATCATAAATTTAACCCTTAATTCACATATTGTAAAAGGTTATCATTTGTGCGTATGAGTCCTTTTCCAATGTGTGAATTTTTATTTGTTCGTACACTACGTAGGAATAAAAGGACATGTGTTAAATAAAATATTGGAGGTAATATCATGCAAACAGGTACAGTGAAATGGTTTAACGCAGACAAAGGATTCGGTTTTATCGAGGTTGAAGGTGGAAGCGACGTATTCGTACACTTCTCCGCAATCACAGGCGACGGATTTAAATCTTTGGACGAAGGCCAACGCGTTGAGTTCAACGTAACTCAAGGCGCTCGTGGACCACAAGCCGAAAACGTTGTAAAACTGTAGTTTAAAAATCAGGCTGCCCTTAACACAAGTTGAGGGCAGCTTTTTTTATTTTCATAGTATGAATCTGCCCCTAATAGGGTAGCGATATCGTCTCGATTCGATCCAAGGAGGGGTACTTATGTATTTTCGTAAAAAAGCACTGGAGGAACTTCCGCAAGAAGACACAGCAATTTGGTCCTGTACCAAGGAAGGTTGCACAGGTTGGATGCGCGATAATTTCGCCTTTCAATATGTACCTACCTGCTGGCAATGCAACTCTCCCATGACTAGAAGTATGAAGATACTGCCAACGCTTGTGAATACGAATGCAGACATGAAGGCCATGAAGAAGGGCATTTCGATTAAGTAATCGAAGAAGCTAATATACTCAAACAGCTGGACCCTTGGACGGGAGCAGCTGTTTTTTTGTTTGAGTATTTTATTTACTGTGCAGTAATTTCTCCCATTCCGTTAAGGTTATGTTCTCTGAAATAGGCTTCAGATGTTCAGGGACCTCTACGTGGCACATAAATTCCAAGCTGTTGCCGTCAGGGTCGTTGAAGTAGACAGAAGCATTTCCTTGATAAGCCCGGATAAAAGGCTCAACAGAAGTCCGGTTGCGGAACGGAACAGCCTCTACCCCAATCGATTCCAGCCATTGCAGTGATTGCTTCAAGTCCTCGTAAGTGACACGGAAGGCAATATGCCGCAAGGACGGGTGGTATGGGGTTTGAACCTCCTGGCCTTCCCAAAGACCAATCCAGCTCCGACCTTCCTCGATCCAGAAGAATACAGTTTCTTCATCCCGCCAAGCCATTTTCAGACCTAATTTCTCATAAAATTCGATGGATACTTCAAGATTGCTTACTGGTAAATGTGCTTCATATAGTCCTTTGATCATTGGATAGCACCTGCCGATCTGTCGATTTTGCGGGCTAAATTCAGGAATGCTTCTAATACTAGGTGAATGCGATCTTCGATTTCTTGCCCACCCTCGTATCCGTCGTACCCGACCTCGAACCGCTTGCGTTGCAGTCCGCCGATGGAGATCCAGTCTGGTGTATTAATACCGTGCAGGTTACGTACGATGGCTTGCAATTGAAGTAATGAGCTTATCCCTACCGCTCCCCCGGCTGAACTGGCGGATAACACAACTTTACCGTTGAAATGCGCCTGGCCTAGATGATCAATCGCATTTTTTAATACGCCACTTACCGAGCCGTGATATTCCGGAGTAACCAAGATTACTGCATCCGCTGCTAACATCTCTTGTTTAAGCTCGTTTAAATGTTCATGCTCTGTGTAAATCTCGTCTGGTGAATAAAAGGGAAGTGGGCGTTTGTAGAGGTCAAACATGGTAACCTTTTCCCCATGCTGACTAATGAAATGGGCAGCATGTTCTGCCAGCTTCGTGCTGGTTGCTTCTTTTCGATTACTGCCTGTCAGGATCATCACTTTCATCTGTATCCACTCCTATGTGAGGTCAATTGCTATAAACCAATGATAGTTGAATCGGCCTCTGTTAACATCAGCACATGGAATGAACATACATAATAAAAACGCTCAGCCATTGTGCTGAGCGTCTAAGACTAAAGTTGTAGAGGAGTTTTGATTCTAGGCGTTATAGCCGCCTTTCAATGCGAAAATGGCAGCCTGAGTCCGATCCGCTAAGTTTAGCTTTCCGAGAACGTGGCTGACATGGGTCTTAACGGTTTTTTCGGTGATGACCAGCTTGCTGGCAATCTCTTTGTTACTCATACCGAGCGCAATCAGGTCTAATACTTCTTGCTCGCGTGGAGTAAGAAGCTCTAATCCGGTGATCGCAGCAGGTGTTGCGTTTGGGTCGTTCGGATCGGAAGCATTAAGTTCCAATTGCTCTAGTGTAGAGGTCGCCATTAGATTCATCAGTTGGCTGGCAGCCTCGGAATGTAGCTCCACTTGCCCGTTATGTACCTTGCGGATCGCAACTACCAGCGCTTCTGGTTCTATATCTTTAAGCAAATAGCCTTTGATTCCTACGCGGATAGCCGGGAGCACATGATCCTGATCCGAAAAGGAGGTCAATACAATGACCTTGACCTGCGGGTGGGAGATCCTCAGTGCTTGAGCGGTCTCAATGCCGTCCATAATGGGCATATGCAAATCCATTAATATGACATCCGGGTTCAATTCAGCTGTTTTTTCCAGTGCCTCGCGGCCGTTGGAGGCCTCCCCAATAACCTTGATATCGGGTTGTGTGGAGAGAAATACTTGCAGCCCACGGCGTACCATTGCATGGTCGTCTACTAATAATAAGTTTATCGTCATTTATAATCACCCGACTTCATGTAGATTGGATGGGCAGAGGTATGATTGCCTCAACCGTTGTGCCTTGATTTTCCACACTGTGGATATGAATACGACCGGAGAGAGCTTCTGCTCTTTCCTTCATAATATGCAGTCCAAGAGATTCATTAGTGTCTGTGTTAGAACGCCGTTTGGCCCCGCCTTTACCTTGGTCGGCAACGCTCAGTACCACCTCGGCTGCATTCAGATGCAGAGATACCTGCGCTTTAGAGGTTTCGGAATGCTTTCGTACATTATTGAGCGCTTCTTGGCCAATGCGCCACAGCCCTTCCTCCACATTGCGGGGAAGTTCGTGAACACCGCTCCGTTGCGTCTGTATCAGCAGCCCTAGCTGCTGGCCATGAGCCTGCAGCGCAGTCAATAAACCGGCTTCCAGTCCGGCAGGCCGAAGCTGCATAATTAATGCACGCATTTCTTTGAGTGCTGACTGGGATAAAGCTTGAATATCGCGGACAGCTTCAGTAGCAGGATGGGAGATATGCTCCTGCTTCAGCATGCTTTCCACGCCTTTGGCGGTCATTGAGAGGGAGAAGAGGATCTGGTTCACGGAGTCGTGCAGGTCACGGGCCAGACGATTCCGCTCGTCAAGACGCGCAATTTCGCGGCGTTTCTCTCCAAGCTGAGCACTTTCCAATGTAGCGGAAATATGTTCAGCGACAGCCTCAAGCACCTCTCCATCCGCAGTTGCGGAAGCTAGTGCTTTGGGTGAGGTGATCAGTAGAATTCCTGCACCTTGTGCGGCAATCTGCCGAAAGGGCACAGCGAGCATCACAACACGCTCCGCAACAGGTTGTTCAGAACAGCAGGACTTCTTAATTTCCTGCTCTTCATCAGGGGTTAATGTCGCAAAGCGTTGTCCTTTTGCGATATCTCCTAGACGTACTTTAAAAGAATCCGAGAGCTGGAAGGGAGCTGTTTCCGGCGTTATATTAGCCGCATAGGCAGCATGGACTTCGAATTGTCCCTCATGCTGCCCGATAATCGCTGCAAAGGGCCAATCGAAATAGTCGCCAATCAGGGCGGCGCTTTTCTCGATTAGAATACTGGGCGAGATACATTGGTTGGCGGTTAGATTTAAAGCTGCGCTGAATTCGCCTAATTTGGCGTACAGATTCGCGCGGCGCTGCTCGGTGCTATATAACTGCATCCGTTCAATAGCACTGCCAATTTGCAAAGCCACGGATTGCAGCAGAGCCAGCTCGCTGTCGGCGTAATGTGCTTTGCCTGGTGCAGCCACATTCATAAGTCCCAAGTAACGCTCACCTGAATGCAGCGGGACGGTAGCGTGGTGGGTGATCCCCAGCGTGTCGCCCCAGTTATACTGCCTGGCGTTACTGAGCCGCTTGCAGCTTAGAATGTTGACGGCATGCTCGAGCCGATCATCCCATAGGCGGCTTAGGCACCAGCAGCTTCCGCACTGCATTGGTTGTTTATTGTCGCGTTGTAGTGCAGGTGGCAGACCTCGATCAGCGGCACACTCATATTCCATGTATTCTTCGCTCAGGAAGATCCAGCCTGCAGTGTTTCCGGTTAACTCAAGTAGCTTGCCCATGACTGTATCGAGCATGGGTCTCAGCTCATTGGAACTGTTCAAAGTCTCCGCAATCGTTTTGAGCGTCAGTAACTCATGAATTCCGGTTTCCTCCGGCATGAAGCTCTCTCCTTTAGCTTTGTTAATTATGTTCTATCTATTGTAACGTAGAATGGTTCATTCATTCTCAAATTTTATGTAATGTTGGCGTAAATAAAAAAGAAGGTTCCTTAAGATCTGATATGACCTTAAAGAACCTCTGAGTATACATGTTAATTTACAGCTGCGGGAGTAGCGGAAGGCGTACAGTGTTCTGGAGCTTCGTGTTCAATAAGTCCATGTTTCTCCCAAGCTCGGCTTTTCCAACGGAAATACATAATGACGGCTCTCACCCACTCGTCCACCGCAGTGGCAATCCACACGCCGGCTAACCCGAGATCAAGTTGGAACACCAGGAAATAACCAAGAGGTAAGCTCATGCAGACCATAGAGATCAGTCCCATATATACAGGGAATTTGGCATCGCCCGAGGCGCGTAAAGAGTTAATGATAACCAGATTGGTTGTGCGCCCAGTTTCCAGGAAGAAGCTAAGCAATATGACCTGCGCCCCCATCCTAATGATGTTCTCATTGTCTGTGAAAAGCCCGAATAGCGGTACCCGGAAGAAAATCACCACAGCATCTATTATTACGGTAACCAGCAGCGCCCACTTTACACTGGTGAATACACGCTTATAGGCTTCATCAGGGCGTCTAGCTCCCACGAGATGTCCTACAACGATGGAAGTTCCCATAGAGACAGCTACACTGAATAAATAAATATAATTGGAAATATTAAGCGCGTACTGGCGAGTAGCCATAGCTTCAGCGCCTAAATAAGTAATATAGAGTGTGAATACAAGCTGGCATGATTGATAAGTGATGGATTCAAAAGCGGACGGGATGCCGATTTTGAGAATTTGCAGCACGTATTTTTTAGAAAGATGAATGTAATAGGTTACTTTCACCCGTACCTCCATCACTCTGTAGAGCAGCAGGAAGAAAAGGATCAGGCAGATAAATCGACTCATCACTGTTGAGATAGCCGCACCCTCCACACCTAACGCCGGAAGTCCGAAATGACCATAAATGAGCAGGTAGTTGCCCACCACGTGAATAATGTTCATCAGCAAGGATACGACCATCGTCTGTTTGGTGAAACCGTGAGTACGGATAGTAGTCGCCAGAGCATTGATTAATGCTTGCAGAAAAATACCGCCACCAACAATATTCATATAGGCTTTGGCGTAAATGAGGATATCCCCTTTTACATTCAGCGCAGTCAGTAGCGTCCCTCCGAATATCAGCAAAAACGTACTTAGAAGAATGCCGACTAACAGGTTTAGGGTAATGGCATTGCCGGTCACTTGAGCGGCTTCCAGAGGTTTTTTGGAACCGAGATATTGGGAGACCACAATAGCTGCACCGTTACCAATTACACTGAGGACTAAAATTGCTATCGCAATGATCTGATTCGCTGCGCCGACACCAGACACGGCATCGTCGGACACTGAACTGATCATAAAAGTATCCACACTACCCATGAGCATAAAGAGGAATAGCTCGAGGAAAATCGGCCAGGTCAGTTTGACCAGGTTGAATTCCTGGTGATTATTTTGCTTCATTGTGCACCTTCTTATATTATGATGTACTTCCTAAAATTTCATAAACAAACTGTAATATTAGCACAGCTTTCATGGAAATGCAGTATTTTTACAGAAAAATGACAAAACGTTTTTAATTTAGGTCGAAAAGAGCCCTTTAACCGCGCATTAGTATCCTCCAGGTAACTACATCACAATAAAGTGCCTACTTCCCTAGAGGGATGTAAGGAACTACAATTTGTACATGACTTACTAAAATATATTAATGAGGAGTGCAAATAAATATGAAATTACAATTAGCGTTGGATTTAGTGGACATTGCGGGAGCGAAAGAGGTTGTCTCAAAAGTTGCCGAATTTATAGATATCGTTGAAATTGGAACACCTATCGTTATAAATGAAGGTTTGCATGCAGTGAAGGCAATCAAAGAGGCTTTTCCTGCTTTGACTGTGTTGGCAGATTTGAAAATCATGGACGCAGGTGGATATGAAGTGATGAAGGCCGTGGAAGCGGGCGCGGATATCGTTACTGTACTTGGTGTTTCTGATGATTCTACCATTAGAGGTGCAGTGGAGGAAGCAAAGAAAACCAATAAAGAGATTCTAGTTGATCTGATCAATGTGAAGGATATCAAAACAAGAGCGGCTGAAGTAGACGCACTTGGCGTAGACTATATCTGTGTACACTCTGGATATGACCATCAAGCGGAAGGTAAAAATTCTTTTGCAGATTTAAATGCGATTAAGAGTGTGGTTAAGCAGGCAAAAACAGCTATCGCTGGAGGGATCAAGCTAAGCACACTTCCAGAAGTGATCGCCGCGAACCCTGATCTTGTCATCGTTGGCGGAGGCATCACAGGTGAAGCGGATCAAAAGGCTGCCGCAGCAGAAATGAAACGTCTAGTTAGTCAGGCTTAAGATTACAATGGATACAATGAAATACGCGCAGCGAATTATAGAGGAGCTCCAGCGCTCCATATCTCAGCTTGATGAAGAAGAGACTGAGCGAATGGCTGAGCTGCTGCTTCAGTCCAACAAGATCTTCGTGGCTGGAGCGGGCAGATCTGGATTGATGGGACGGGCCTTTGCTATGCGGTTAATGCATGTTGGTAAAGAGGCTTATGTTGTAGGCGAAACGGTGACTCCGGGGATTGAACAGGGGGATGTGTTAGTCCTCGGTTCCGGTTCCGGTGAGACGAAAGGGTTGATCTCTATGGCTGAGAAAGCCAAAGGGGTGGGTGCAGAAGTTGTTGCCGTTACCATTGCGCCGGATTCGACGGTTGGACGTTTAGCGGGCTACACAGTGAAGCTGCCGGGATCTCCAAAAGATCCGGCCAGTGGAAGCTACAGCACGATCCAGCCGATGGCTTCTTTATTCGAACAGACGATGTTGGTCTTTTATGATGCTATTATTCTGCGAATGATGGAGAAGACGGGGCAGACGAATCAGCAAATGTTCGGCAAGCATGCTAATTTAGAGTGAACGTACAGAAACGAATGCCTTCCTATAAGGAGGTTATTCGTTTTTGTGTTAGTATGATAACAGGAGAGAGGAGGCACTTTAGGAATGGCAACCGAGATTAAAGATCGCATAAACTTGAAGGAAATTAACTGTGAGAAGGAATTAACGCTTGCGGTGATCGGAGGGAAATGGAAGCTGATTATCCTCTGGCATCTTGGGCTTGAAGGGACAAAGCGGTTCAGCGAGCTGAAAAAGCTAATTCCTCATATCACGCAAAAAATGTTGACCAATCAGCTTCGCGAGCTTGAAGAGGACCAGTTGGTTCTAAGAAAAGTGTACGCTGAGGTTCCACCAAAAGTAGAGTATTCCCTGACTTCATACGGCCAAAGTCTGCTTCCCGTCCTTCGATTGATGTACGATTGGGGTAAAAATTACGGAGAAAACGTGATCTGGAAGGACACGCCGCCGGAAGAAAGATGCTAATCGAATAGTCTAAGAACATTAATAATCCCTGAGAGGTCTGGATCGGCCTCTACAGGGATTTTTGGTGTTTTAAAGGAGTGATGCGGATAATGCTTTAGGCTTTCTGTTCGAATAGCTTAGCAATCTCCACGATAACATTTACCGCTTTTACCATATTGTCCGCAGACGCATATTCGAATTTGCCATGGAAATTCTCGCCTCCGGTGAAAATATTAGGTGTCGGCAAGCCCATGTAGGAAAGCTGCGAGCCATCTGTACCTCCGCGAATCGGGCGGATGATCGGTGTGATGTTAAGGTTCTCCATCGCCTCATGGGCAATATCGACGATATGACGCACAGGCTCGATTTTTTCGCGCATATTGTAATATTGGTCCTTCATTTCAAGCACGATGTTCTCTTCGCCATGGATGCTTTTGAATTCTTCTACGACAGCTGAGAGATAAGCTTTACGTGCCTCGAATTTCTCACGGTCGAAGTCGCGGATGATATATTGCAGCTTGCTGAATTCAGGTGTGCCTTCTATAGAGCTTAGGTGATAAAAGCCATCATAACCGTCTGTATATTCGGGCGCTTCCTCAGCAGGGAGTCTGAGATGAAGTGCCATGGCGATTTTGGCGGAATGAATCATCTTTCCTTTTGCAGTACCAGGGTGAACATTAACGCCGTAGACTGAGATTTTAGCAGACGCAGCATTAAAGCTTTCATACTCTAATTCTCCGAGTGGACCTCCGTCTACAGTGTAAGCATAGGAAGCATTAAAAGCGGCTACGTCAAATTTATGAGGCCCGCGGCCGATTTCTTCGTCTGGTGTGAAGGCAACTCTAATCTTGCCGTGTTTGATTTCTGAATGTTGAATGAGGTAATGCATGGCGGTCATAATCTCAGCAATACCGGCTTTATTATCTGCGCCAAGCAGGGTCGTGCCATCAGTTGTAATTAAGGTGTGGCCTTTGTATTCCGCCAGCTCCGGAAAGCTCGCTGTGGACAATACAACATTCAGCTCTTTATTCAAAAGAATATCTTGACCATCATAGTTCTCGATAATCTGTGGCTTCACATTCGTTCCGGTAAAATCAGTCGCCGTATCCAAATGGGCTAAAAAACCAATGGTCGGAACATCCTTGTCCGTATTCGCAGGGAGTGTCGCCATAACATAGCCATGCTCGTCCACCTGGACTTCCTCCATACCGATTTCCTTAAGCTCTTCAACCAGCTTGTGGGCCAGAACCATCTGTCCCGGAGTGGATGGGCAAGTCTCATTATCTTCATTCGATTGGGTATCCATTTGTGCATACGAAATAAACCGTTCTACAACCTCTTTCTTCACCTTGGGTCATCTCCTCTTTACTATTGTATATATATAGTATCACTTTCCATATAAGGTCTCATCCCTGAGGAAGAAGATTGAGGTAATATTTAGGTTTAATGCGGTAATATTTCTTGTTTCACTAACTTCGCTGAAAGTAAATAACGGTCCGGTGCAGATCCCACATATGAAAAGGGATAACAGGTAATCAACGTGAGGATGGCCTTATCACTTGGCTTTATAGCACCACGTTCGTCCCCGTCAACAATTGTGCTGCCTGTTACTTCATAGGTAAAAGTCCCGTCCGTACTTTCCAGCTCGATAAGATCTCCAGCCACGAGTTCTCCCAGATTACGGAACACTGTATCGCGGTGGCCTGCGAGCACACTATTGCCGGTGGCACCGATAGCTGCGCTGCCTTTATAATGTCCGGCTCCCTTTTTTAGCTCGGGGCTTTCCGTGCCTTCTAGCACTGCGATCTTTTTGTTTAATTTGGGGAAACGAATCTCTCCTATGATTTCACCTTCTGTATAGGAATGAGCGGGGGGCGGCTGTTCCTTGGCTGAACTGACCATTCCCAAGGGAAGAGGGGTTTCTTCGGCAGAACGGGAGTGGGCGACTGTTTCCTCCCTCTTTTTTGCCCAATCATTTAAAGCCTGTTTAGCTTCGATCGGTGCTTTGACCACCTGTACAACCGAGTAAATCAACACAACTAAAGAGAGTATGAAGATTAGCTTCACGGCTAGCAAGACACCATTACGCTCCTTCATACTCTCTCACCTCCAGACTTATGCTGCAAAATGTGGTTATTTCTTCGATTTCAATCTGCGCATGATAATCACGCTGAGTACCGCAATGGCTAAGCTGGCAAGAATCAAGTTATACCAAGGCTCAGCGGTATTCGGAAGCTTGTTGCCAACCTCTGGTGCCCCCAGTGGAAGCTCATCATCAGGCAAGGCGATTTCATTGCTTGGCTGCGGTGTTGCGCTGGTAGTTTGGCTGCCAGCACTTGGTGATGCTGTTGGCTCATTATCGCCTCCACCCAGTGGGATCGGTGCTTCAGTAACACTAATTTCATCTACTACTGTTGAAGCTGTAGGTGTTGGCGATGGTGTTGGTGTCGTTGATTGCCCTGGTGTGGCGACTGCCGTTGCAGTTGGTGAAGCGGTAGTTGTCGGTGAATCTGTCGGTGTCGTGGTTGGTGATGCTGTTGCTGTCGGCGAAGCTTCAGGTGTAGCTGTAGCCGTGGCAGTAGGTGTCGAAGTTGGCTCTATTGTAGGCGTAGTAGTCGCTGTCGGTGTTGGCTCAGGTGTAGGCTGAGCTGTGGCCGTTGCTGTCGGTGAAGGACTAGGTTCAGCGGATGGCTCCGGTCCTCCAGAAGCGGAGAACTCAAAGGCTACAGTTGTGGTTTTACCTTGATATTCGTTCCCTGCTTCCCACGGGAAAATTACATCCATTTGGATTACACTTTGTTCTCCCCCGGCAAGTGAACCGATGGTAACTCTTCCGGCAGCCTCGCTCATCACCCCTGAATAGATGATTACTCCCTCTTTTTCGAGTGTCATTTGGAGAATATCGTATAATTCTGCGTCTCCAGAGATGAATTTGAAGTCCACATAGTAATTAAAGCCCTCACTACCTGCATTAATAATTGTGTATTCTGAGTTCGTTTCATCACCAGGCTGCATATTGTTCATGGTGGTTGTGCTCGTCGTATGCGAATTCACCGTAAGCTTAATGGTATCTTGCGCACTAACTCCGCCAGCATGCCAGATGACTCCTGCTAGAATAGTCAGGATATAAGCAGCTATGAAAGCCGAGCGATATTTCTTCTTCACTTTACTCGCTCCTTTCTCCTGAACCCCATATTAAATTTTGTAGACATCATTTGCGGGTTTCCGGCAAATTCTTCTTTTCTAATCGTATTTTCCATCAAACATTGTCGAAATAAGTAGTATCTCACAGAACCACTTTTTTGTGCGCATGCAGGAATCTCCGTGAAAGCGGAAGGAGAGGATAGAGATCTACCGTCAATTCGTTCGTTATAGCGAATAACTAAAGTATAATCAAAATAATATCTAAACAAAAATGGGATATTAGAAGAAAATTCATCATATTTGATCAAATATCAGTTATATTAATGGATTTACAGCAGTTTTCTCTATTTAACTCTTTATTTTTATATAATTCATTGTTTTAATTGTGTTTTATTGAGAACGATTATGAATGCAAAATAAAAAGGCAAGACATACATCTGGAATAGGGCTCAAACCCCGATACCAGACCTATCGTCTTGCCTTAATTATGATGATAAATTAGATTTCCTTCATAGCTTCGGCTACAATCTCATAAGAGCGTAGACGAGCGTTATGATCATAAATTCCACCAGAAACAATCAATTCATCGGCCTGTGTCTCTTGCAGAATTTCTTGAAGCCGTTCTTTAATTGCTGCTTTATCACCAGCGAAAGAGTAACGCTGCTTCTCAAGCATGGCTGCTTTTTCTTGCATCGTCCATAGCCCCTCCATACTATCAACCGGTGGTTGTAACTTCCCCGTACGTCCGCGGATGATATTAAGGAATTGCTGCTGCTGCGAGGTAGCCAGTCGTCTTGCCTCATTCACAGTATCGGCCGCTGTAATGCCAACTCCGACCATCACATAAGGCTTGTCTAGTGCTGCTGAAGGACGGAAATTGCTATGATAGATGTGTAAGGCCTGTAGTAAATACTCTGGTGCGAAATGGCTGGCGAAAGCAAAAGGTAAACCTAGTTTTCCTGCCAGCTGAGCACTAAAACCGCTGGAGCCCAGCAGCCAGATGGGGATATTCAAGCCTTCACCGGGAACCGCACGAACTCCGGCCGGTCGTGATCCTGCACCTGCAGGATCGAAGTAGGCTCTGAGCTCACTTAACTGCTCGGGGAAGTCACTGCCGTCGCTTCCGAGACCACGGCGTAGCGCACGGGAAGCCGGTTGATCCGATCCCGGGGCTCTGCCCAGTCCTAAATCAATCCGTCCTGGATATAGGGATTCGAGGGTCCCGAATTGTTCAGCAATGACAAGTGGTGCGTGGTTGGACAACATGATGCCTCCAGAGCCTACGCGTATGCTTTTTGTGCCGCCAGCAATGTGGCCAATTAAGAGTGAGGTAGCAGAACTGGCAACACCAATCATGTTGTGATGCTCAGCAAACCAATACCGGTGATAGCCCCATTCCTCAGCATGTTGAGCTAAAGCTAAAGAGTTATGAAAAGAGTCTGCCGCTGTGCCACCCTCCACAATAGAGGCTAAGTCCAGTACGGAGAATCGAATATCGCGCTGTTGCTTCAATGTAATCCCTCCTATAATAAACGCTCAGATAGTCTAGAGCAGTATTTGTAGCTGCGAATAATGCTACTCGCCTAGTATACCATGTAATAAAACTATATACACACTTTAAGTAAGTTATACGCACTTTGTAATGATTAGATAAGGAATAAGTATGTCTTTTAAATAAAATGTAAGCGCTTTAAAAAATCTGTTGTTATTTCTTAACGGGCTTGCTATAATCACATCGAAAAGTTACCTGAAAAAAAGGAAGTTATCGTTATGAAGCCAACCATAAGAGATGTTGCCAGAATGGCGGAGGTGTCGATCAGCACCGTATCGCGTGTTATGAATGCACCGAATACGGTCGTAGAGAGCAAACGGAATCGAGTGATGGAGGCTGTAGAACGTTTGCAATATCAACCAAATGCGTTTGCACGGGGCCTGATCTACAAGAAGTCTTTTACACTGGGCCTGCTGATTCCGGATATTGAGAACCTGTATTTCGCAGGGGTTATTCGGGGAATGCAGGATGCATGCATCAAGCTTGGATACAGTTTAATGATCTGCAATACGGACCGCGACAAAGAACGGATGTTGTCTTACATTGATAACTTCCATGAGAAGCAGGTGGATGGGATCGTGTTCGCCAGTGATGTCCTTTATCCTGAGACACATGACAAATTAGTCGGTTGTAGAATTCCTTTTGTGTTGGTATCCTCGCATTCTGATGAGTACGACATTCCATCTGTGGAGGTAGATGATGAACAGGCGGCTTACGATGCGGTAAAGTTTCTGATTGATTTAGGGCATAAGGACATTGGCATGATTGGTTTTAACCATGATAACTCCGTATCCGGCCCGCCTCGTTATGAGGGTTTTGTAAGAGCGTTAACAGAGTTTGGACTACAACAGAATATTGTGAAGAGCAAGTATGCCAATCACCGGTTCGAACACGCTTATCAAGCGGCGCATGAGTTGTTTACTGATTATCCCGAGCTGACTGCCGTTTTCTGTGTTGCTGACGAATTTGCAATGGGGACGATTTCTTATCTGAAGGATCGTAATATTCTAGTTCCGGGGCAGGTATCTGTGATTGGATTTGATAATTTGCGGATGTCGAGTATGTTCATTCCAAAGCTGACCACAATTGCACAGCCGATTTATGAGTTAGGTTATCGGGCGGCGGAGATGCTGCATGAATTGCTCACAACAGGTGGTGTCCAGGTATTGAATGAAAAGATGGAGCATAAGCTGATTGTGCGGGAATCCACGCGGGAAAAATAAAGGCCCTTTATTTTTGTGACCTTCTTCTGAAAAGCTTTTCAGAGCTATGTATCGGTCTTAATTAAAATTTAAATGTTAGGATAGAAAATAGTATGAATTCTTATGAAAAACATCTCATTTTCCGATTGGAAACGGTCACTAATTATGATAATATAAAAAATGTAAGCGCTATTATTAAATTACATTTGTGATGGAGTTTGATTTTAGGATATTTACCTGTCTTCTGAAAAGCTTTGCAAGGAGGTGATCTGCTACAAGCTGCTAATACATGCCAGGGTGCCCGGATGATTGAATATGATGTTATCTCTATAACCATTAAAGGGGATGTACAAAATATGAAGAAGATCTCAGGACGTAAAAAGTCGTTGGCTTTAGTACTGTGTTTATCCTTCACAATGACGCTGAGCGCATGCGGCGGAGGCAACAATAATGCGGCGCCTACAGATCCACCGGCGGCAACAGTCAGCCCAACAGCAGATAACACCGAGAAAGCGACAAACGCACCTAGTGCTGAACCTTCGGGTTCCCCGTTAGATTTAGCGATGAAAGGTGAATATAAAGGGACTAAAGTAACAATGTTTGGCCCCTTCGTAGATGCTGACCAAGTGAAATTTGAGAGCAGCATTAAAGAATTTGAAGAGAAGACAGGGATCGATATTCAATACGAGGGCTCCAAGGAGTTCGAAGCTACAATAAATATTCGTGTGGACGGCGGTAATGCTCCTGATATCGCTGACTTCCCGCAGCCGGGACTGCTGGCGTCGATTGCTAAGACGGGCAAGGTTATCGATTTGACCAGCGTGCTGGATCAAGATAAATTGACGGCTAATTACAACAAGAGCTGGCTCGATATGTCTACGATGGACGGAAAAGACGGGAAGATCATGGCGGGGATTTGGAACCGCAGTAATGTAAAAAGCTTGGTATGGTATCCAAAGAAACAATTTGATGATGCAGGCTACAAGGTTCCTGAAACTTGGGATGAGCTGATGGCGCTGACGGAACAAATTGCTAAGGATGGCGATCCTGCCTGGGCTATTGGCATTGAGAGCGGTGCTGCAACGGGTTGGCCAGCAACAGACTGGGTCGAAAATATAATGCTTCGTACGACTACGCCTGAGAACTACGATAAATGGGTAAAAGGTGAACTGCCATTTACTTCACCAGAAGTAAAAAATGCTGTTGAAATCATGTCTAAAATTTGGCTCAACAAGGATTATGTTTACGGTGGCGCTAAGTCCATCGTGACGACATCCTTCGGGGATGCCCCAGCGCCAATGTTCACTGATCCGCCTAAAGCCTGGTTTAATATGCTTGGTAACTTTATTACAAGCTTCTTCCCTGAAACGGCAAAGGTTGATCAGGATTATGATTGGTTCTACTTGCCACCAATTGATGCGCAATATGGTAAACCAGTGCTGGTTGCAGGTGATATTTACGCTATGTTCAACGATCGTCCAGAGGTTCGTGCAGTCATGGAGTTCTTCACCACTGGAGAGTCGATTAAGAGCTGGGTACAATCTGGCGGCGTAATTGCTCCTATGAATGACGCTTCCCTTGATTGGTATACCTCTGAATCCGATCGCCGGATGGCGAAGTTGGTTCAAGATGCTTCCACACTGCGTTTTGATGGCTCTGACCTGATGCCGGGTAAAGTGGGTGCAGGCACCTTCTGGAAAGGGATGACCGACTATGTGAGCGGTACAGCGACACTGGATCAAGCCTTGGAACAAATCCAGTCCGGCTGGAACAACTAACCTAATATTTAAAGCGCACAGTAAAAAGAGGGGCAGTGGGAAAAGAGGAATGTCTGCCCCTCTTTTTGTTTTCTAACTAGTGAGTTCGATGCTTATGATAAGAGTTTTGCTCCGCAAAACTTATAGGAGGAGCTGGAGCTAATATGGGTGCACAATCACAGCCACAGCCACAAATGCCAACACAACCACAAGCTAGGCCAACCGTCAGCCTGAAGGCGGTAATGCTGTCCCTAGTAGTGTTGTTAGCGAATATTGTTGTTAACGGCGCAATCTTTTTATTCTTCCGGGATTCCACATTAAATCCGCTGCTAACAGCGGTTCTGGCTGTCCTCTGGGGAGTTCTAGGTGTTTATCTGATTTACTATACACTGACTTGGGCGGTTGAGCAGTACCCTGATCATATCCGGCGAAAGGTGCTGCCTTATATCTTTATTGGTCCGGCAGTGATTATTCTGGGCTGGTTACTGGTCCTGCCTGCACTACGAACATTATATTTGAGCTTTTTTAATGCTTCTTCAGAAAAATTTGTGGGCCTGAGCAATTATGCAGCGATCTTTAGCGATCATCTGATGGCAACGGCATTGCGTAACAATTTACTTTGGGTATTCGTCGGTACGCTGGCCTGTGTAGCA
The DNA here is from genome assembly GCF_000758725.1 of Paenibacillus odorifer. NCBI lineage: Bacteria > Bacillati > Bacillota > Bacilli > Caryophanales > Paenibacillaceae > Paenibacillus > Paenibacillus odorifer. The sequence goes on along the minus strand of NZ_CP009428.1, from coordinate 6,545,311 downwards.
TTCGGGCTCTTAATTGCTATTCTTGCCGATCGCAGCAGCTATGAGAAAATTGCCAAATCGATCATCTTTATGCCGATGGCTATTTCCTTTGTAGCGGCAGGGGTCATTTGGAAATTCGTATATTACTATCAACCGGGTGACGAACAAATCGGGCTGTTGAACGCAATCGTTACTTATTTTGGGGGAGAACCCCAAGCCTGGACGAGTATGCTTCAGCCGTGGAATAACTTTTTCCTCATTATTATTTTGATCTGGATGCAGACTGGATTTGCAATGGTGATTTTCTCGGCGGCAATCAAAGGGGTTCCTGACGACATTTTGGAAGCTGCACGAGTGGATGGAGCAAATGAGGTGAAGATTTTCTTTGGAATCATGATTCCATATATTTCATCAACCATTCTGACAGTGACAACGACCATTATCGTCTTTACGTTGAAAATATTTGACGTCGTCATGGTGATGACAGGAGGTCAATACGATACAGAGGTTGTTGCTACACAGTTCTACCGGCAATTCTTTATGTACCGTAATTTCGGCTACGGCTCCACGCTGGCTATTGTTCTACTGATCGCGGTGCTGCCTGTAATCATAATCAATCTACGTCAGTTCCGTAAGCAGGGGGGATTCTAATGGCTGGCAAAAAGAAGAGAAAAGGCAGCAAAACGATTGTAAATATCGTGCTGGGTGTGATCTGTTTTATTTGGCTGCTTCCGACTCTTGGGCTATTTATTTCCTCCTTCCGTCCGGCTGCTGACATTCTGCAGACTGGATGGTGGAAAGCTTTTCCCCATCAGGAGTGGAAGGCTGGAGAGACGATTCAGCTATCCAAGGACGTGGATCTTCGGGAGCCAATTGAGGTGAACGGTAAAACTTATACAGATGATGAGCTGAAGGCTGGCGTGAAGGCTGATGGCAGCCGGCTTATGTGGGAGAATCGTAGAGCACGTACCGTAAATGAACAGATACAAGGTTGGAAGATGACACCGGATCTCACGCTGGATAACTATAATAATGTGCTTTCCGGTAAGGAATACAAGCTGAAACAGGCTGATGGCAGTGAAACGGTGCAAAAAGGCTCCGGATTGTCACAGGCCTTCTGGAATACGCTAACGATCGCTGTTCCAGCAACGGTTATTCCGGTGTTGATCGCTTCTTTTGCTGCATATGCTTTTGCCTGGCTGCGGTTTCCTGGGCGCAAAATCCTTTTTGTCATCATTATTGCAATGCTCGTCATTCCAATACAGGTTGCGCTTATTCCAGTGCTTAAGGATTATACCGCACTTGGGCTAAACGGAAGTTATCTGGGAATTTGGCTGGCGCATACGGCTTTTGGATTACCGCTGGTTACGTACTTTATGTACAACTTTATCAGTCAATTGCCTAAGGATTTGTTCGAATCGGCTTTCATGGATGGGGCAAGTCATTTCACTATATTCAGCAGGCTAATTCTGCCTCTATCAGTGCCAGCACTGGCTTCTATCGGGATCTTCCAATTCCTATGGGTGTGGAATGACTATTTAGTCTCATTGATTTTTATCGGCAATCAACCGTCTGTGCAAGTTATGTCGATGAAAATTGCCGATTTAGTAGGCTCACGAGGCAACGATTGGCATTTACTTACTTCGGCTGCATTTATCTCCATGCTGATGCCGCTCGCTATTTTTTTCCTGCTGCAAAAGTATTTCGTCAGAGGGCTTATGGGTGGGTCGGTGAAAGGTTAATGATTTAGAACCCGAATGAAACTGTGATCAGGGGGAGCTTAGAGAGATGAAGATGAAACCATACGTACATCCGGCGGCGGTATATCCTTACCGGGAGTGGAGTCTTGATGAGGAAGCTTATAGTGAAGAGAACAATCAAAGAAACGAGAGTATTTTTGCTCTTGGCAATGGATATATTGGCATGCGCGGTAATTTCGAAGAAGGTTACCACGGCAGCTCAGGCTCGTCTGTAACAGGCAATTATTTGAATGGTTTTTTTGATTCGGAGCCCATTGTATATCCAGAAGGAGCCTACGGATATCCATCCCGCAATCAAGCGATGCTGAACGTAACAGATGCCAAGATTATTGAACTGAGTATTGAAGGGCAGACCTTTCAGTTAAACAGTGGGCAAGTGCACCATTATGAACGAAAGCTGGATATGCGAAGCGGGGTTCTGCACCGGCAGGTAGAATGGGAATCTCCAGCTGGTCACCGGGTACAGCTTCATATCCGGCGGATGGTGACTTTGCAGCACAAACATCTGGCGGCGATAGATTATGAGGTTAAAGCACTGAATTTCAGCGGAGTGCTTACCTTCACTTCATCCATCGACGGCAAGATCCAAAAACCTAAGGTAACGGATGATCCCAGATTGGGCTCGGGAGGCAAGGAGCCCAGTCTGCTCCTGGAGGATACCGGTCATGAACCGGGACAGTCCTTCTTATGGATGAAGCAGCGGACGCGGCATACCCAGTTTGCCTTATTAACAGGGGTAAGTCATAAGCTCGATTCAAGATCTGAGGATAAAAGGACCGTGCAGCATGAGGGGCAGAAATTATCCATGCAGTTTGTCGTCCCGGTGGAGCGTGGGGAAAGCGTCTCACTAACCAAATATATCTCTTACCATACCTCTAAAGATTATCCGGAAGACGAACTACTCAGTAGAAGTACTGAAATATTACACTTAGCAGACCATAGCGGGTTTGAAGCGCTTGCCCAGGAACAGCAGGCTTATCTGGATCGATACTGGGCACATACGGATGTGGAGATTCATGGTGATCTTGCGCTTCAGCAGGGGATTCGCTTTAATGCTTTTCAACTGCTTCAATCCGTAGGCCGTGACGGGGTTACGAATATTGGGGCCAAGGGATTAACGGGTGAAGGATACGAAGGGCACTATTTCTGGGATACCGAAATGTATATGCTGCCCTTCTTTACGTTCACACAGCCGGAGATTAGCCGAAAGCTGCTCGAATTTCGTTATGCCACGTTAGACAAAGCACGGGAGCGTGCAGCGGTAATGTCGCAGAAGGGTGCCTTGTTCCCTTGGCGGACTATAGACGGGGCAGAGAACTCTGCGTATTTCCCGGCAGGCACGGCGCAAATGCATATTAATGCGGATATTGCGTATGCCATCAAGCAGTATGTACTGGCTACCGGAGATTATGATTTTTTGGTTACGAAGGGAGCGGAAATTTTATTCGAAACTTCCCGCTTTTGGTTGGACTTGGGGTACTTTAATCCGGCTAGGGGCGGTGCCTTTTGTATTGATGCAGTAACGGGTCCTGATGAATATACAGCTATTGTCAACAATAATGCATACACCAACTTTATGGTCCAGGATCAGCTTTATTATGCACACGAGATGGCAGGGATATTGTCTAAACAGTATCCGGAGCATTTTGAACGCCTGAAGCAAAAAATCGGTCTGACTGGGCATGAGACATTAGTGTGGCTGGAAGCGGCGGACAAAATGTTTATCCCCTTTGATGAGGGACTTGGCATTTATGCTCAAGACGACACGTTTCTCTCCAAGAAAAAATGGGATTTCGAGCATACACCAGCCGATAAATATCCGCTGCTGCTCAACTACCATCCGCTGGTAATTTACCGGCATCAGGTGTTGAAACAGGCGGACTTGGTAATGGCGATGTTTCTGCTGGGTGACCAATTCAGCTTGGCGGATAAGATCCGGAATTATAATTATTATGAGCCGCTGACGACGCATGATTCTTCATTGTCACCGTGCATTCACAGTATAATATCTGCTGAGATTGGTGATTTGACGGGAGCCTATTCCTATTTTGACCGCACGGTACGGATGGACTTGGATGACATCAACCGCAACGTCAAGGATGGGCTGCATACTGCTGCTATGGCAGGCTCCTGGCTGTCGATTGTGAATGGTTTTGGTGGCATGCGCTTATGCGGCGGGATGTTATCATTTAATCCTAGTGTGCCAGCGCAGTGGGAGAGCTATCGGTTTAAAATAACAAGTGCTGGACAGCTATTGGATATTTTTGTGAGTGATACAGAAGTGATCTATACGCTGCTGGAGGGCGAAGAGCTTGAGATTATGCATAAGGGAAACCTTATACAGTTGTCTGCGCAGAAGCCGCTGAGGCTTTCGAATGTGAAGCAGCTTGAAGCTGTTATTTTCGAGCTGGACGGGATAATTACTGATACTGGAGAGTATCATTATGAGGCTTGGAAGGATCTGGCGGATGAGCTTGCACTTTCTTTTGATCGAGAGAAGCATAAGAGTCTCAAGGGCCTAAGTCGAATGGAATCTTTAGAAGTCATTCTGGAGAGTAGTGGACTGAATTTGCCGCAACCGGTAAAGGGAATGCTCTGCAACAAAAAGAACGAGAAGTACAGACAGCTTGTTCAGCAAATGACGCCTGCTGAGCTGTATCCGGGTATCCACAGCGTGTTGTCCGATTTACAGCAAAGAGGGATCGCTATCGGACTGGCCTCAGTTAATGAGAATGCGCTGCTGATTCTCGAACGCTTGCAGATCGGGCATTGGTTTCAGGCGGTGGCTGACCCTGGCAACTTGCGTAGAAGCAAGCCAGATCCAGAGATTCACTTGCAGGTTGCAGAGATGCTGGGCATATCCCCAGACTGCTGCGTGGCGATTGAGGATACCGAGGAGGGAATAGCCGCAATTAATGCTGCTGGTATGAAGTCAGTGGGAGCTGGAGTGGCGCTCGTGACCGAGACAGCGGATCTATGTCTGGCTTCCACCGCTGAGATAAGTGTTGAGAAATTGTTAGAGCTGTTTGCGTAGTTACCCTGATAAGCAGCAAACCTCCCGATCATGGGAGGTTTGCTGCTTTGTTTATTTCATTACTTTTCGAACCAGCTTCACTTTATTGCCATAAGGAGGATACACGATTCCGAGGTCGATCCGTGTGCCTCGCTTGACGATGCTTTTACGATGGGAGAAGACCTCAAAGCTATACTTCCCGTGATAACCCCCGATTCCGGAGTTTCCTACTCCACCAAACGGAAGATAAGTGCTCGCCACATGTGAGATCGTATCATTGATACAGCCTCCCCCGAATGAGACCCGGGACAGCACCTCTTGTTCTACACTCTTATCCTCCGTGAATAGGTATAGTGCCAGTGGCTTTGGGTGTTCATTAATGCTCTGAATGGCCTCATCCAATTGATGATATTCTAATATAGGTAGAATCGGACCGAAGATCTCATCTTCCATAGCAGCATCCGTCCAAGTAGCAGGATAGATTAGAGTTGGCTCAATATAACGTTCTTCTGGTACGATGGTGCCGCCCATAATCAACTTGTTTTGATCACGCGCAATGAGGTCGGCAAGTCTTTGCAGCTGGCGATCATTCACGATCCGGCCGTAATCTGTATTAGGCTGTGCATCCTGACCGTAGAACTCAGTGATGTGATGTTTGATTTTGGTGATCAATTCTTTGGCAATATCCTTATGGACCAACAGATAATCCGGTGCGATACAGGTTTGGCCCGCGTTCAGCAGCTTGCCCCAGACAATCCGTTTCGCTGCAACATCAAGATTAGCGGTCTTATCAACAATAACCGGACTTTTCCCGCCAAGCTCCAAGGTTACAGGCACTAAATTTTTCGCTGCCGCTTCCATTACGATTTTGCCGACAGGCACACTGCCCGTAAAGAAAATATAATCAAATTTGGCGTGGATCAGTAAATTAGTGGTCTCTTTTTCACCCTGAATTACGCGGATATACTGCGGCTCGAAGGTCTCCTGAATAAGCTGCTCAACCACGGACGAGATGGCAGGTGTGCTCTCAGATGGCTTGAGGACAGCGCAGTTACCAGCGGCAATGGCGCCGATCAGGGGCTCAATTAGCAACTGAAATGGATAATTAAACGGGCCAATAATGAGCGTTGTGCCGTAAGGCTCACTTAAAATATAACTTTTTGCAGGAAATAAGTGCAGCGGGGATCGAACCTTTTTAGGCTTCGCCCAACGCTTGAGATGTTTCATCATGTAGCCGATACTGTCCAGCGTAAAGCCGATTTCTGTGGCATAGGCTTCGAACTCACCTTTTCCTAAATCCTGTTGTAGTGCGGTGATGATTCGTCCTTCGTATTGTTTAATAATATTCTTAAGCTTGAGCAGCTGCTGGAGACGAAAAGAAACCTCCTTAGTTACGCCGCTATTAAAAAAATCCTTATGCTCTTCAAGCATCCCTTGAATGCTGTCAGCTGTATAGGTTGTCATTAATCTTTCCTCCATCCTTGTAAGAAGTTAGAGCACGAGACTCTATGGGAGTCGGTAAAAGGCGAACGGCTCGCCATACCGGAAGGAATCGCTGGCTTCCTCCAGCTTGGCCGAAGTTTCTTCATTAAGTACAAGCGAGGTACTAAGCAAATTTTGTTCCAGCTGTTCCACACGTGTAGCCCCGACAATAACCGTCGAGACGGCAGGCCGATTCATAAGCCAAGCTAAGGAGAGCGCAGTAGATGAGGTTTCCATTTTCTCAGCAATTTGGCTCACTTGGCTTCCGAGCTTGATCCGGTCATCATCAAGGAATCTTTTGAAATTAGGATCGGTATCTGCTCTGGACCCTGATGGGGCTGAATCGCTTGTATTATATTTGCCTGTGAGAATTCCGCCAGCTAGTGGAAAGTAAGGAATGATCCCTACCCCTTGATCCAGGCAGAGCGAAAGAAGCTCATTCTCCGGTGTCCGGTCTGCTAAGGAGTAGCTGCACTGAATTGAAATGTACTTGGTGAAGTTGCGTGCTTCACTAATCCCAATCGCCTTCATTAATTGCCATGCTGTATAGTTGGAGGCCCCGATATAACGGATTTTGCCCGAGGATACCATATCGTCCAAGGTTCGTAAGGTTTCTTCAAGCGGCGTATAGGGATCAAAGGTATGAATCTGGTACAGATCGATATAGTCCGTCTTTAGGCGGCGAAGGCTATCTTCAAGCTCCTGCAGCAAATGGCGACGGGAGGAGCCGCTGCCGTTGGGACCCTCATTTTTAACTAAACCTGCTTTAGTTGCGAGAACAGCCTCCTGTCTCCTACCTTCCAAGGCCAGACCAATGATTCGCTCGGATTCTGAGCCAGCGTAAATATTAGCAGTGTCTATGAAATTAATTCCATGATCAAGCGCAGCATGTACAATCTGAATGGAGGTCTCTTGATCCGCACGTTTGCCGAAAGCGTTCGTTCCCAGTCCTAATGCGGATACCTGTAATCCGCTATTTCCTAGTCTTTTAAAGTTCATCCTCAGCACTCCTTATCATCTATTCATTAATCCATTTATTTTTGAGTGAAAAGATCCAGCGCTGTCTCAATGAAGAGCTTTACAGCAATTGAAGTGTCGGCAAGCGAGCTGACCGCAATTTGGATATCTCTATAAGCATCCGGCTGCAGCTCACGGGTAACCACATTTGGAGGCAGAGATAACAAGGACAGTTCAGACATCACGCCGATTGCCAGCCCCTCCTGAACCATATTAAGAGCTGTTGCAAAGTTATTAACCACATATTTTACATTCAGATGGCTATTACTTCTGCGGAATAGCTCTACAACAGGCGGTTCATATCCTGCTTTGCAAATCAACATGGGCTCGTTCGCTAATTCTTGCACACATACAATGGATCGCTTTTGCAGGGGATGGTCATCTCTAAAAACGGCAAACAATTTCTCTCTATATAATGGAATGGTTTCGAATTCTGCACTGGGAGCGAGCAATAAGCCAACATCAATTTCTTTTGAATCCAGCCATTCTCTGACTTCAGCGATAGAACCCTCCTGTAAGCTAATTGTAATATTTGGATATCTTTTAGTGATAGAGCTAATAATCTTCGGTAGAAAATGAGCCGCTGCCACAGGGAAAGCTCCAATGCGGATACTTCCTTTTTCAAGACCTCTCTCCGCGTAAATCTCCTGATTGACCTTATCAAAGCCCATTAGAATTTCACGGAAAATAACAAGAATACGTTTGCCGATATCCGTAAGCATCAGGCCATTACGCCGGTCTCGAAGCAAGAGCTTCACGTCTAATTCGGCTTCGAGGGACGAGATCGCCCGGCTGACCGCAGGCTGTGTCATATTCAGTTCTACACCAGCTTTAGTAAAGCTGCCGCTTTCGGCGATTTTGACGAATAAACGAATTTGAGTATTGTTCATAACAAATATGATATGCCCCTTATGATTATTATTCATTTCATTTATGCTCTTGTTTATTGTATCATTTGTGATGAATCTACACCAAGGAAGTGAACAAATGAATCAGCAGAAGAAAAGTATGATCCTTCTTATTTTTTTGGTGATTGTATGGGGCATTAATTGGCCTATATCCAAAATCGCCTTAGACTATGCTCCACCTCTATTATTTGCAGGTATTCGAACCGTCGTAGGCGGTATTATTCTGATTCTAATTGCATTGCCCAAGGTGAAGGAGCTTCGCTTCAAGCAGCTCTGGCCGATCTATCTGATCTCGGCGGTACTTAGTATTGTGTTCTATTATGGATTTCAGACAATTGGCTTGCAGTATGTTCCGGCGGGATTGTTCTCATCGATTGTATTTTTGCAGCCTGTATTGTTAGGTATTTTTTCTTGGCTGTGGTTAGGTGAGAGCATGTACGGGCTTAAAATGGCTGGTTTGCTGCTTGGCTTTCTCGGGGTAGCCTCTCTTAGTATCGGCGGAATTAATGGGAGTATCTCCATATGGGGAATTGTGTTGGCTTTAGCCAGTGCCTTAAGCTGGGCATTAGGAACAATATATATGAAACGGAATGCTGTACGTGTGGATATGCTGTGGATGACGGCTATGCAAATCACGATCGGTGGCATCATTCTGCTACTTTCGGGATCAGCTACGGAGAAATGGTCGGATATCACCTGGAGTGGAACCTTTATTGTGGATACCTTGTTTATCGCAATCTTTGTTATTGCTCTGGGCTGGCTAATTTATTTCAAGCTGATTAACGAAGGAGAAGCAGGAAAAGTAGGTTCATTCACCTTCTTGATCCCCCTGATCTCGATAGCAACCAGCGTAGTTTTTTTGAAAGAGCAGATTACCATAAACCTTGTGATCGGATTATTGCTGATTGTCAGCAGTATTGTACTGGTAAATGTGAAGATAGGGCGTGCTGCCAAACAATCAGTCAGTTAAATTTGTTGGATGGTTGTAGTAACCAGTCGTGCTAAAGGGCATTATGTCTAATAGGGATTGAACATAAAAAAAGGACACTCCCAAGCTTAGAGCTTCTGGGAGAGTCCTTTTTTAATTAAGCGTATAGCGCGTGTGATTTCAGCTGTTGAAGGCCGAGCTGCAACTACGTAAGTAGCAGAACTAGCACGTTCCACTTCTTCGAGTACCCGGTTTAAGTGACTGAAGAGCGCTCCTAGATCACGAACAGATGACAGTGAGCACCGTCCTTGCAGTTCAGAGAAGCTGGCCGCCTGCAAGTCGCGGGCACGATGCAGACAATCTGTAAGTGAACGTTGGCATTCAGCCTTGGATAAGGTCTTGGTACCATAAACAGCTATACAATCGGCTGTTGCCTCCAGCACTTCCAGCATCCAGTCAGAATTGGCATGATGTGCTGGCAGCAAGCAAATATCATCGGCAATTTCTTTAACATAGGAATGAATGGTCTTTAGATGTGCCGTGGCTTGTATAAGTCCCTTTAGATCACCACGACACTGATAGTGAGCAATGGTATAGAACATTTCCTTCTGTTGTTGATTGCTGGCAGACAGCAGTTTACCTGCTTGCTCCAGCATATTATTATCCTTTGATGAATCTCTTCTTATGCCTACGAGACCTTTTAAAGCATCCGAAAGTAGAAGGCTTCCATCGAGTGCCAATGCTTTTACCTTGACGAACCTGTTCGGTGGAACGATAATCATATTGATGATCAAGGCAATGAGCACACCAATAAAGGTTTCGGCGACTCTCCACAGCACGTAATCATTGTGATAAAAGGTAAGGGCCAGAACCGAGGTTACCCCCACCTGCGAAACCGCTTGGATATTCATCCGACAGGCTGTGGCAATTCCAATCCCGATGAGCAGAATTAGCAGAATGGAAAATGCACCTACATCGAAGAATTGGCCTACAATCAGGCTGACGATTCCGCCGATAATAATGCCGATCAGGCGGTAGATTCCTTTTTCAAGTGAAGCCTTCACACTGGCTTGAGTAATTAGAATGGCTGCAAGCGGTGCAAAGTATAAATATTGGTCACCATATAAACTGTGTACGGCTACCCAGGATAGTGATGCGGCAAGCGTAATTCGTATCATGTAAAGCGAGAATCCATATTTTTCAAGGCGGTCTAGTAACCCCTCGTTCATTATCATTCATCTTCTTTCGCAAAAATAAGAAAACCACACTGGCTTTTCAGTTCGTTTTCATTATAGCACCTCAAAAAGGGCAGGGAAGACTGGACTTTTTACAAACTTGTTAAGTTTATGCTTAGCATTTAACAATGTAAGCTATCGCATATAATGGTACAATCTAATATGCTATATCTATTGGAGCGTCGAAGGAGAGGGAAAATTGTCGCTTATTAGCGCTGAGCATACTCATTTCGATTGTTCTCCGCAAGATGCGGGTAAAATAGTATTGTATTACTAAGGTAAGGGAGGTTGTTAGCTATAGCTATTCAGGAAGGTACCATTATTTCATTTGAAGAAGTTACTAAGCAATATGACGACGAAGATCCGGTGTTAAAAGGAGTCAGCTTTGAGATAGAGCGCGGCAAATTCTATACACTACTTGGTCCATCTGGCTGTGGTAAAACGACTATTCTTCGATTGATCGCCGGGTTCGCTGAGCCAACGAGCGGTTCTATTTATTTAAATGGAAAAGTAATTAACCACATTCCCGCCAATGAGCGGCAGGTCAATACGGTATTTCAGGATTACGCATTGTTTCCACACCTGAACGTATTCGAGAATGTGGCTTTCGGACTGCGCATTAAGAAGCTTAAGAAGGATGTTATCACGAAGAAGGTGCAGGAAGCGCTAAGCTTCGTTAACCTTGTGGGTTATGAGCAGCGTGCGATTAACGAAATGTCCGGCGGTCAGCGCCAGCGGGTTGCCATTGCCCGGGCGATTGTGAATGAGCCACAGGTTCTACTGCTGGACGAGCCTCTATCGGCGCTAGATCTCAAGCTGCGCACGGAGATGCAGTACATACTGCGGGAAATGCAGCAGCGGTTAGGCATTACCTTTATTTTTGTAACGCATGACCAGGAAGAGGCACTCGCGATGTCCGACTGGATTTTTGTCATGAATAAAGGAAAAATCGAGCAAAGCGGCACCCCTAACGATATTTATGATGAGCCGATTAACCGTTTTGTGGCGGATTTTATTGGCGAATCGAACATTGTGCCGGGAGTTATGATCGAGGATTATCTGGTGGAGTTTAACGGCCGCCGCTTCGAATGTTTCGATGCCGGGCTGAAACCGAATGAATCCGTAGAGATTGTTATTCGTCCTGAGGATTTGGAAATTTCTACGCTGGAACAGGGTAAACTACGTGTGCGGGTTGATTCCCAGCTATTCCGGGGCGTGCATTATGAAATCAGCTGTTATGATGAATCCGGGCATGAATGGCTTGTGCATTCTACACGTAAGGCGACTGTAGGCAGTGAAATTGGCCTTTATTTTGATCCGGAAGCGATTCATGTTATGCGTTTCGGTGAAACGGAGGAAGAATTCGACAGACGTCTGGAAGCTTATGGCGAGGTGGAGAGTCATGAAGAATAAGGGCAAATCGTACTATCTCATCCCTTATTACCTCTGGATCGCATTGTTTGTAATTGCACCGGTAGTGCTTGTCATCTATTATTCGTTATTTGATTTGGATGGCCATATTACTCTGGATAATTACGTCAGTTTCTTCACCCCTGTATATTTAAAAATGACGCTGACCTCGTTCTGGTACGCGTTTCTGATTACAGCATTCTCTTTGCTGGTTGCCTATCCGGCGGCTTATCTGTTGACGAGAACCAAACATAAGCAGCTGTGGTTATTGCTGATTATTTTGCCGACATGGATTAATTTGCTGCTAAAAACCTACGCTTTTATAGGGATATTCGGTACATTTGGTCCGATCAATAATTTCTTTGATCTGCTTGGAATCGGAGAACAGCAAATTTTGTTTACGGGCTTCAGTTTTGTATTTGTATCTGTCTATATTTTTATTCCGTTTATGATCCTGCCGATATACAGCGCTTTGGAGGATTTGAATTTATCCTTGCTGGATGCGGCACGTGATTTGGGGGCTTCGGGCTGGACCACGTTTAGACGTGTTATTTTTCCGCTGACCATTTCGGGAGTACGCTCAGGCTGTATGGCAGTATTCATACCTGCGCTGTCCCTGTTTATGATCACCCGTCTGATTGCAGGCAACAGGGTCATTACGCTGGGCACCGCAATTGAGCAGCATTTCCTGGTCACTCAGGACTGGGGCATGGGTTCTACAGTTGCAGTGTTTCTGATTGCCATTATGGCGCTGTTTATGATTATCACAGGCGGATCGCGGAAAGGGGCGCGGAATGAGAAATAAAAATGGATTCTCTAACCTCTACCTAGTTCTGGTGTTCATTGTTCTGTATGCTCCTATCTTCTATTTAATGTACTATTCGTTCAACAGTGGGGGGACGATGCATAAGTTCGAGGGCTTCACGCTGGATTACTACCGTGAGGTGGTCCAAGATAAGCGCCTGATTATCATCGTAATCAATACGCTTGTGATCGCACTGCTATCCTCGGCTATTGCGACCCTTATCGCTATTATTGGTGCGCTGGCTATTAAAAGTGTGCAGAATCGCCGCGCCAAGAACACCTTGCTGTCTCTGAATAACGTGCTGATCGTCAGTCCAGATGTCATTATTGGTGCTTCGTTCCTTATCCTGTTCACCATTGCTGGCATCAAGCTGGGTTTCGCGTCTGTTCTGCTCTCACACGTTGCATTCAGCGTACCGATTGCCGTATTGATGATTTTGCCCCATCTACAGGAAATGAGCCCTACATTAACGGATGCAGCCCGTGATCTTGGGGCAAGCCGTAAGGATGTGCTGACTAAAGTAATTTTGCCGATTATTAAACCAGGGATATTCAGCGGATTTTTTATGGCGCTTACGTATTCACTGGATGACTTTGCGGTTACGTTCTTCGTAACAGGCAACGGTTATTCGACGTTATCGGTTGAGATATACTCTAGAGCCCGGCAAGGGGTGTCGCTATCGATTAATGCGCTGTCGACGCTGATCTTCCTGTTCACCATTCTGCTCGTGGTGGGTTATTACTTCCTGACCCTTAAGAAAAATCGCCATAACACAGCAGAAGCTGTGGCGGAGCCTGTTGCAGAAGCGGGGGTGCCTAGATGAAACAGCTGATAAATGCTTTTCTGGCGATCCTTATCACGGCATTTGCGCTCATGTACTTGGGCTCTTGGATGAATTCGAGAGAGGGTTATTCAGGTGGGAACACACTGACTATCTATAACTGGGGCGACTATGTTGATCCCGATCTATTGAAGGAATTTGAAAAAGAGACCGGCTTAACAGTCATTTATCAAACCTTCGATTCCAATGAAGCTATGTTGACCAAGGTTGAGCAGGGTGGAACTACCTTTGATGTTGTAATCCCTTCGGATTATGCCATTGCTAAGATGAAAGAAGAAGATCTGCTCATTCCGCTGGATCATAGCAAGATTTCGAATCTAAAGAATATTGATTCACGCTTTATGGACCTCTCGTTTGATCCGGGTAACAAATATTCTGTGCCTTATTTCTGGGGCACCGTCGGGATTATTTTCAATCCGGAAATGACCAAGGGCATGGACTTCACCAGCTGGGATTCTCTCTGGGACAGCAGACTGCATAATAACATCTTCCTGGTAGACGGAGCCCGTGAAGTGATGGGCATGGCTTTGAACAGCCTGCATTATTCCGTTAATGACAAGGAAGAGGCACATCTGCAAGAAGCACTGACTAAACTCAACAAGTTGTCTCCTAACGTTAAGGCGATTGTCGGTGATGAGATCAAGATGCTGCTGGCAAATGAAGAAGCTGCGGTTGGGATTGTCTGGTCCGGAGATGCTTCCGAGATCATGGACGAGAATGATAAGCTGGATTATGTAGTGCCGGAAGAAGGCTCGAACAAGTGGTTTGATAACATGGTCATCCCTCGGACAGCGAAAAATGTGGATGGAGCGCATCAGTTTATCAACTTCATGCTCCGCCCAGACGTTGCTGCTAAGAATGCAGAATATGTAGGTTATTCCACGCCTAACATTCCTGCGCTGGAGCTGCTTCCTGAGGAAACTTCTGAGGATACCCGGTTCTATCCACCTGCTGAAATTACGGACCGGCTTGAAGTATACGATAACCTTGGCAAACGGATGCTCGCTCATTATAATGAGTTGTTCCTAATGTTTAAGATGAATAAGAAGTAAGCTGACTAAAGCTAAAGCGAAACGACATTAAGAGCGTCTACATACGGGTAACCGTGTTAGGCGCTCTTTTTCGGTTTGATCATCGTGTAACCTCAAGACAACAGACAGTTTAGCCGAAAGTATAATATAGTATAATAGTAAGAATGGACAACAGGAAAAGAGGAAACGAATGCCTACTATACTGGTTGCTGACGACGATGCGAACATTCGCGAACTTGTCTGTTTATTTCTCCGCAACGACGGATTCGAAACAGTTGAAGCTGTGGATGGCAAGGAAGCGCTCGCCGTATATGCTGGAACACATGTCGATCTTGTCGTGCTGGATATTATGATGCCAAATATGGATGGTTGGATGCTTTGTAAGGAGCTCCGCAGAGCTAATCCTGATCTTCCATTACTTATATTGACTGCCAGAGGCGAAACCTGGGAGAAAGTGAAGGGCTTCGAATTAGGCACGGACGATTATTTAACTAAACCGTTCGATCCGTTAGAGCTGACGGTTCGTGTTAGGTCATTGCTGAAACGATATCGGATTGGCTCCACGCAGATGATCCAAATTGGCAATGTCATCCTTGATCGGCAGACCTATAAGGTGATGAAAGGTACGGAGTCATTTCCCTTACCCCTTAAGGAGTTCGAGTTGCTGTACAAGCTTGCTGGAACCCCTGGACAAGTATATACGCGCGAGCAGTTGATCGATCAAATTTGGGGAATTGATTATGCTGGAGATGATCGGACGATTGACGTGCATATCAAACGCCTGCGTGAACGGTTTGCGACTACTCCTGATTTTCGTATTGAGACGGTGCGTGGACTTGGCTACAGGCTTGAGGTGCATGAATGATCAGATCTATATATACACGCGTTGTTCTGACCTTCCTAGCCTCCGTAATCGGGGGCACAATCATTGCTTTGTTTGTGGCAACTTGGGTATTTGAAGACAAACTGAAAGAGAACATGCGAATTCCCTTATTGCATTTTGGACAGGATATAGTCAAAATTTACGAAACCTTTCCATTACGTGAAGCCAACTCTTTCGTAAGTGGAATGAAGCAGCTTGATTCCTACTATATCCGAATATTCGATGAAGCGGGTAAATTCCAATCTTACGGACTTAATGGGCACAAGCCGGTCCCTGTAACTATGGAAGAAATAAAAAAAGTTCTCGCAGGAGAAGTTTATCAACCTCATAACAGGAATACTTCTGCGCTTCTCCTAGGCTTGCAGTTGAGAACGGAAGACGGCACCAAAGCGATGTTTGTGGAGACGCTTAATCCCCCTTCCGTCACTGCCAGAAGGAATTTGATATTAAATTTCTTGCTCTATTCATTGATAGCTGGAAGCCTCTTGATTCTGGTAGCTGCAATGTTCTTAGTCAGACCGATCAAGAAGCTAACCAAAGCGACCAGAAGAATAGCAGCTGGTGATTTTAACGTCGAGCTGAATATTAAGCAAACCGGTGAGCTAGGTACCTTGGCTCGCAGCTTTGAAGAAATGATGCACGATCTGCAGCAGCTTGAGCAGATGCGTAAGGAGTTTGTATCCAATGTGTCGCATGAGGTCCAGTCTCCGCTCACCTCAATATCTGGGTATGCGATTGCGCTCAAGCGAGTAGATCTTGCAGAACAAGAGCGAAATCGTTATCTGGATATTATTATCGCTGAAGCAGAACGGATGTCTAAAATGAGTGACAGCCTGCTGAAGCTGAGTTTATTAGAATCGCAGTCCCAGCAGCTACGGCTAACTACATTCAATCTGGACGAACAGATAAGAAGAGTAATCGTAGCGATTCAGCCGCAATGGTCAGCTCGTAACATCAGCTTCGACCTTGATCTGAAGCCTATTATCCTACTGGCTGATTATGACCTGTTAAGTCAGGTATGGACCAATCTCCTTGGCAACAGCATCAAGTTTTCTAAGGATAACAGTGTAATTAACGTCAGCCTCAAACAAGATATCAACAACGTGACCGTTCGGGTAACAGACACTGGCATCGGGATTTCACTTGAGGATCAGCAACGTATATTTGAACGGTTCTTTAAGGCTGATCGATCCCACAGCCGTAAATATGGTGGCAGCGGGATGGGACTTGCCATTGTTAAACAGATCGTAACGCTTCATAAAGGGGATATCCGCGTGGAAAGCGAACCCGGTCAAGGAACGACCATCGTTGTCACCCTGCCAATTATAGCGCCGACAGAGTAATTAGCTTCCAGGCGGTGCCTTGCGAGGGCTTGGATGCATCCCGTATTTTTCATTGCTACAGCAGTACTGGCAAGTTTTCTTGTCTTGTGCTGCCGTAGCATTTTTTTTACCTGTTCATTTTCAGTTCATATTGCCGTCATGAGGGGTACATCTTTGTTAGTTATGATCTCATTAGCGAAACATTAGGAGAGCTTAATAAACAGATTAAAGACAGGAGAAGATGAGGGTGACACAACAAGCGGACAAAAAAACGGGGAATGGACAGAAAAAACATAAACTGCGTAACCTGTTGCTCAAAATATTAGGAGCAATAGTGATCGTGGTCGTACTTTTTCTAGCCGTTGTCTATACAGTTAATGTGATCAGCAACAAAACAGATCAGAAAAAAATACAGCACTATGGTCAGTTAGTCCCTGTTGACGGGAAAAATATGAATGTTTTGATTCAAGGAGAAGGTAAACAGACGATCGTGCTCATACCAGGCTTTGGAACAGGAGCACCAGCACTTGATTTTAAGCCGTTGATTGATGAGTTATCACCATTCTACAAAGTGGTGGCGGTTGAACCGTTTGGGTATGGACTCAGTGATGAAACAAAAAAAGAACGAACCACAGAGAATATCGTTAGTGAAATTCATGAAGCCGTTCAGAATCTTAACATTGACCAATACATTCTAATGGGCCACTCGATTGGGGGTATTTACGGATTGGAATATGCGAAGAAATATCCAAACGAAGTGAGTGCTTTTGTGGGTATTGATAGTAGTGTTCCGGAGCAAGGCGGTATGGATGTTAAATTCCCAATTAAAAAATTAAAGCTGCTTAAAGATTCAGGGATCATAAGATTGGGCTTGCAATTAAGCGGTGACCCTTATGATGGACTGCCATTTGATGATGAAACCAAAAAACAAATGAAATTGATTTCGCTTAAAAATATGAACAATTCCACTACCTTAAATGAAATGGAACATATTTATCCTAACTTTGTTGCCTCCAGAGGCTTAACATTCGACAAGAATCTTCCCATTATCTTCTTTATACAAGCGAATAATACTACCGTGAAAGACTGGATTCCTCTGCATGAAGGGCAAGTCAAGGATTCTGTGCATGGAAAAGTAATGACATTTGAAGGCGGACATTACTTACATCATTCAAAATCCAAAGAAATCGTGGAGAACCTAAGGGTATTCATGGAAGAAGTTAAATAAAAAGAAGAAAACGCTCCGAACTCCTCATATGAGGGGGCGGGGCGTTTTTTTGGTTGCGATCGAAGATTATTTGATGCCGATTCTCATGCGGTAGCTGATCAGAACCTCTAATGTTCTGCCTTTAAAATGCTGTTCAACTGCGGCGGTGTAATCGGCGATGTCTTGTTCAAGCAAGGTGGCGTCTAGCTTCATTATGGTTTGCACTCCCCCTTGACTTAGGGTTAAACCGATATATCGCTGGGCATCGCAGGACTCTAGGTTGTGGAATACGATTTCTCTGGCAAAAGAGAAGGCCCCACTAGCTTTGATCTGTGACAAATGGCCTTCTTTGTCCCATTTATATGCTCTCTCCTCATTAGGCAAAAGCGAAGCCAGCAATTCTTCTGTTTTGGAGATCAGTTGGTTGTATCGTTCTTCTACATTTTGCTGAAGAGATAAAGGCCAATCGCAATCGTAGGCGGCAAAGACTCCGCCTTTTTTTAAGACCCGGGAGATTTCTTGCAGTGTACTCTCAGGGTCCATCCAGTGGAATGATTGTGAGCAGGTAACTATGTCTACACTATCTGATGCAAGCGGAAGCTGGTTAGAGTAGCCTTGCACAAAAGTAATTGATTGGGGTTCTTCTAATCTGCTAAGTTTATCGATTGCTTTTCCCAACATATCTGGATTGGGTTCGATACCGATTACGCGGTCTGCGGCATCGTTCCAGAGAAAAGTAGACAAACCCGTACCGCAGCCTATATCTGCGACGAGTGAAGGGGTGGTACCCAAGTAATCTGTTAGCAATTTGATAATCATCACAGGGGCTTCGGGACGGTAGCGGTCATATTCATCTTGAAAGCCCAGAAAGCGGTCGATGTTTTGTTTGCTGTTTTTTTTAGGTATCATGTGATCCTCCCTCATAGATCATGTTTATAGTCTATTGTATAATCACTGGTTCGATAAGCCAAATAATGGCTGGCTGGGAATGTTACGTAGAATAAATAAAATCCCCGGAGAACACCTTTTAGGTGTAGCCGGGGATTGTTAAACTATCTAGTAAATGTTAACGAAGCAGTGCTGGATCGATTGCAGGCACAAGTCCTTCTGCCGCAGCACGATCAAGCAGGGCAGAGATTGCGGCATAGCCGTCATCACCCAGATTCATCGAGAAGTCATTCACGTAGAGATCGATGTGGGATTTAGCCACTTCAGGAGCCAACTCTTGAGCATGGCTAAGCACATAGTCTCTGGAATCCGTTGGATGATCCCACGCATACTGAAGAGAGCTGCGAATCCAGCCGGTGATAGCATCGGCATCTAAATCACGGCGGGCAATGATAGCGCCGAGAGGAATGGGCAGTCCGGTATCGCTTTCCCACCAGCTGCCTAAATCAGTCAGCATATTAAGACCATACGAGGCGTAAGTGAAGCGGGCTTCGTGAATTACCAGCCCTGCATCGATATGGCCATCCCGTACGGCAGGCATAATCTCATCGAAAGGCATTACGACTATTTCGCCGATGCCTCCAGTTACATTTTGTGCTGCCCATAATCGGAAAAGCAAATAAGCCGTAGAGCGTTCGCTAGGCACAGCAATCCGGCGTCCGGCTAGCTTTTCTGGGCGTTTGATCGCATGGGGTCCACTTGCTGTAAGCAGCAGCGGGCCGCAGCCGCGACCTAAAGCGCCGCCGCATGGCAGCAGTTTGTACCGCTCCAGAACCCAAGGCAGAGCAGCGTAGGAGATTTTGAGGACTTCTGGTCCTTCTCCGTCAGCGGCCAGCGTATTGGTAATATCAATGTCGGCATAGGTTACATTCAGCCTAGGTGCATTCGGGACAAGCCCGTGCGCCCAGGCATGAAATACAAAGGTATCGTTAGGGCAAGGGGAAAAAGCGATATTAAGCTCAGTTGTCATTACAGCACCTCCAGTAATATAGCGGCTGCCGCCGTTATTGCTTCCATTGCATCACCGATCTTCCATGCGGCCCGGTCGCGGGGACCGACCGGGTTCGAGATGGCGCGGAGCTCCAGTACCGGGAGCCCCAGCGCCTGGGCGGCCACGGCGACTCCGTGGCCTTCCATCGCTTCCGCGACGGCATGGGGATGCCGCGCGAGATGGGCGGCGGCCGTCTCCGCGGTGCCGGTCGCCGTCGAGACCGTAAGCACGGTGCCCGTGCTTACGGGTAACCCGGCCGCTGTCAGCGCGGCCGAAATCGCTTGCACCGTGCCGCGGTCAGCCGGCACGGACACACTGCCGAAGCCGAGCTCGGCAGTGCTGCGGAAGCCCTCCGGCGTCTCGGCCCCGAGGTCGGCGGCAATCATCTCGCTGGCTACAACCAGCGAGCCTAAAGGTGCCAGCCCCGGGAATCCGCCGCCGATCCCGACGCTCAATACGCAGCCGTAAGAACCGGCTGCGAGTGCCGCAGCGGTTCCCGCCGCCGCCGCTGCCGGCCCTGCGCCGGCAGCGATAACATGGAACCTGTCGCTGCCTTGCAGGCCGCGCAGGACCGCGTCACGCTCCGCGTCTACGGCTGTCACGATCAGCACGCGTCGTGCTCCAGCCTGCCCTTCCATAGCTTCTTCGGTAGGGGTTGGATTGAACGAACTCATCAGGTCGCCTCCTTTAGGGTATTGAAATCGCTTACTAAAGAGTCATTCGTAAAGACAAGAATACGCCCTTTTATAGGTCAGGTCAAACTTGGGGTGATTTTTATCACTCCCTGTAAAGTGTCAAAGGAAACTTACCGGTCTCTAGACGGAAGTGACTTTTTTAGCGATGAGGTTGACAAGGAGGATGGGAAGTCGTATAGTTATCTTAACTTAAAGATATTTAATGTAAAGACAAATAAATGGATTGAATACAAGTTTGATTGAAGTGGAGGTGGAATTGATGAGTGATAAACAAGTAAATCTGCGTAATACAGAGAGTGCACCTGACGAAGAACAAGCCGCCTCACTGAAATTGTTCGTAGTCTTATCTAAGGCTTATAAGAGCCTAATGGATCATGCGGTGAAGGATATGAAGAGTTATGGCTTGGCTTCGGCTGAATTCATGGTGCTTGAAGTACTTTACCATAGAACGCGGATTCCGCTGCAACAGATCGGGGAGAAAATTCTCGTTACGAGCGGAAGCATTACCTATAATATCGACAAGTTGGAGAAAAAGGGACTGCTGAAACGTGTACCCTGTAGCGAGGATCGCCGCGTTACTTATGCGGAGATTACGGATGCAGGCCGTGAACTGTTTGATGAGATTTTCCCTCGTCATGTAGCCTCAATTCATGATTTGATGGGTGGATTAGATAAGGAAGAGAAAGTCCAGGCTATCGAATTAATGAAAAAGCTTGGCAAAGGTGTGTAGGCGCTGCGAACATGACGAATAACTAGGCGCCTCTATAAGGTTGGAAGTAGTTCGGCTCCATCCTCATTCTCCCAACTCCAGTAAGTATAAGTGAAACCCTGCTTTTTTGGGTATATCACTAATAAGATATTTAACTTAACGAAGCCAGGTAGCCATTTACTTAAGATTACCTGATATTTCGACTGGGGGCTTGGCCATGAAATGGCAGGGAAGAAGAGGGAGTTCGAACGTGGAGGACCGCAGAGGCATGAGCGGCGGCGGCAAGATGATTGGTGGCGGGATCGGAGGAATTATCCTTGTCCTGGTCATCACGTTACTCAGTGGAGGCAATGCCGGGGATATCCTGGGAAGTTTGACTTCCACAGGCTCCAGTTCAACGGCCCCTTATGAACAGACCGCAGAGGAGCAAGAGCTTGCGGAGTTTGTATCGGTAGTTCTTGCCGACACAGAGGAGGTTTGGGGTGAGATTTTTCAGCAGCAGGGAATGACCTATACGGACCCCACCTTAGTGCTATACAGTGGGAGTGTAGACTCTGCTTGCGGAACAGCGACCTCGGCAGTCGGTCCGTTCTACTGTCCGGGTGACGCCAAACTATATATTGATCTGAGCTTTTATGATGAGTTGCAGCAACGCTTCCATGCGCCGGGCGACTTCGCCATGGCTTATGTTATTGCCCATGAGGTTGGACATCATGTACAGACATTACTAGGCACCTCGAAACAGCTCGATTCCCTTCGTCAGACGTTGAGTGAGAAGGAGTACAACAAATATCAGGTTCGTTTTGAGCTGCAGGCTGATTATTTCGCCGGTGTCTGGGCCAATCATGCTCAGGGTATGAATCTGCTGGAGGAAGGCGACTTAGAGGAAGCTCTGGCAGCTGCAAGCGCCGTCGGCGATGATACGATTCAGAAGCAGGCTCAGGGCTATGCAGTGCCGGATAGTTTCACTCACGGTACCTCAGAGCAGAGAAAGCGCTGGTTCTACAAAGGTTTTAACTCGGGTACGATTAAGGGCGGCGATACGTTTAACGCCTCCGAGTTGTAGATAGAAGAGGGAAGAGGAGAGCAGCCCATAGGTTATTCCGGTTCGCCGGGCGCTCTTTTTTACCCAATATCTTAACATTAAGATAATTAAATCAAAGGAATAGGGGAATGTAAAAATGATAAGTGTAGGACTGTTATTAATGAGATTGGTGATTGGACTTGCGTTTATAGGACATGGTGCACAAAAGCTATTTGGATGGTTCGGAGGTTACGGTCCGAAGGGTACGGGAGGCTGGATGGAGTCCATCGGAATCAAACCGGGTGTGACTATGGCGATTTTAGCAGGGATTATGGAGCTGGTGGGCGGATTTATGTTCGCGGCAGGACTGTTAACGCCTGTTGCAGCGGTGTTGATCGCTGCCACGATGCTGGGGGCAATCGTTAAGGTTCATGCTCCAAATGGTTTCTGGTCCACTTCGAACGGGATTGAGTTTCCGCTCACGGTTCTGGTATTTGCGGTAGGTGTGGCGCTTACGGGACCAGGTTCGATTTCTCTAGATGCATTGTTTTTTAACTAAGAAGGGAGTTTATAATAATGACACTTCAAACTGCAGGAATACACCATATTACAGCTTTTGTCGGAGACGCTCAGCGCAATGTTGATTTCTACGCCGGGATTCTGGGCCTACGGCTCGTGAAAAAAACGATTAATTTTGATGCTCCAGAGGTCTATCATTTATACTTTGGGAATGAGCAGGGTGCTCCGGGAACGATTATTACATTTTTCCCTTCACCTGTAGGGCGTAGAGGCAGAATCGGCAGTGGTCAAGTTGGCGTAACGATCTACGCAGTGCCGGTTGGTGCTCTGCAATTCTGGGAACAACGCCTTGCTGAATACGGAATTTCGGTTACAAAAGGAAGTCGGATCTCGGAACCCTATTTAGCTTTTGCCGATTACGACGGTCTGCGGATTGAACTGGTGGAACGTGAGGAAGGCCCGCTCAGTAAGTGGTCCTTTGGTGGGATTCCTACTAAATACGCGATCAAAGGTTTTGGCGGGGCTGTGCTGTATAGCAGCAATCCGTTGCAAACAGCTGAGACACTTGTTCATACGCTGGGTATGGAACATATTGCTGACGGAGATGGATATACTCGCTATAGAACCAATGGGGAGCTAGGTAATATTATTGATTTGAAGACATCACCCGTTCCGCTCGGAGCGGGAGGTGCAGGG
The DNA here is from genome assembly GCF_000758725.1 of Paenibacillus odorifer. Lineage (NCBI taxonomy): Bacteria > Bacillati > Bacillota > Bacilli > Caryophanales > Paenibacillaceae > Paenibacillus > Paenibacillus odorifer. Next base: position 6,521,908 of record NZ_CP009428.1, on the reverse strand, counting down.
ACAGTTCATCACATCGCGTGGCGGGCAAAGGATGATGCAGAGCAACTGGAATGGTCGCGCCATGTACAGAGTCATGGGCATAGACCTACACCCGTTCAAGACCGTCAGTATTTTAATGCGATCTATTTCCGTGAAAGAGGAGGAATCCTGTTCGAGATCGCTACAGATCCTCCGGGTTTTGCCCGTGATGAAGCCCCAGATGCGTTGGGTGAAAAGTTGATGCTGCCGTCCTGGTTTGAGCCGCATCGCGCGGCCATCGAAGAAAACTTAACGCCTATTCAAGTAAGAGAAATTGAGGTGAAGCAGGGATGATTCATGTATTCCGTAAAGGTAAAGATATAACTAAACCTACGTTAGTGTTGTTTCATGGTACAGGTGGTAATGAGCAGGATTTGCTGCCGCTGGCTGAGATGTTATCCCCAGATTCATCGGTGCTAGGTATACGGGGCAATGTGCTGGAGAATGGCATGCCACGATTCTTCCGTCGGCTGGCAGAAGGAGTGTTCGATGAAGCGGACTTAGTTTTCCGTACCCATGAGATTAAGAAATTTCTGGATGAAGCGTCAGAAAAATACGGGTTTGATGCCAACAATCTGGTAGCGGTTGGTTACTCTAACGGTGCAAACATTGCTGGTAGCCTTTTGTTTCATTATAAGGACATTTTCCGCGCGGCAGTGCTGTTGCATCCGATGGTGCCATTACGCAATGTGGAGCTTCCTTCTCTTGAAGGGGTGTCTATCTTTATTGGGGCAGGTACGAATGATCCGCTAATAACATCTACGGAAACTCAGGAGCTAGAGGGGATTCTGCAGAAAGCAGGCGCTGAGGTTACAACCCATTGGGGCAACCAAGGTCACCGCTTGAGTATGGCGGAAGCCGAAGCCGCCAAAGATTGGCTACAGGGGTTTAGTACATCTCAAAATGAATAAAACAATTAGGATAACCGCCTTTTGGCGGTTATTTTTAAGTTATTAGCCCCGAATGAGGTCTTATAAAAGGATTGATCATTTGAGTTCCTTTACGTTAGTATGAAGAATACAAAAAAAGGCCCCCGGGTTGCTTTAGAAAGGTTGACGTAAGGATCATGATTGGAATGCAAAATGCTAATAAACTTGCTGTAGATGGACCCTCTAGGAAGCAGAGATTGCAACTTGCTGTTATTCTGGGCTCCATTACAACCATTGGGCCGTTATCGATTGATATGTATTTGCCGGCGCTGCCTACACTTGTCGACGATTTCGGTACGACGGCTGCTTTGGTGCAGCTAAGTCTCACCTTCTTTTTATTGGGACTGGCCTCAGGTCAGTTAGTAGCTGGACCACTGAGTGATGTATATGGACGTCGCCGTCCACTGCTTATAGGGATGTTCATCTATGCCGTTTCCTCAGTGCTATGTGCTTTTAGTCCTTCGATTGGACTTTTAATTGTTTTGCGGTTTATTCAAGGTCTTGCTGGTTCAGTGGGTGTAGTTGTCTCTAGGGCGGCTGTGCGTGATCTGTATAGTGGCTCTGAACTAACGAAATTTTTCTCTTTATTGATGATTGTTAATGGTCTGGGTCCGATTTTGGCTCCAGTCATTGGAGGACAGCTCTTAAGAGTGACTACATGGCAGGGGATATTCCTCGTATTATTTGCTGCCGGAATTATCTTCTGCTTGACGATTCTCCTGCGCTTGCCTGAGACATTGCCGAAGGAGCGGCGCTCCAAGAGCGGGTTGAAGGGTACTCTGCTTACCTTTAAGGTGTTACTTGGCAACCGCAAGTTTATGGGTTATGCCTTGTCCCAAGGTTTTGTTACAGCGTCTATGTTCGCTTATATCTCAGGGTCATCTTTTGTTTTGCAAAATATTTTTGCGGTTACTCCGCAGGTATACAGTTTGATCTTTGCTGTGAACGGGATTGGGATTATTATTACAGGTCAAATCGCCGGCAGACTAGCTGGTAAGGTGAGTGAGACGAAGCTACTGCTTAGCGGGTTGCTGCTCTGTACAACGGGGGGCGTCTTGCTGCTGCTTACGATCCTGGTAGGGGGAGGGCTGATCCCTATTCTAATCTGTCTGTTCGCCGTTGTCTCCAGTGTGGGGATTGTCGGAGCAACCAGCTTCTCACTTGCAATGCAGGACCAAGGAGAAGCCGCAGGCAGTGCTTCGGCTTTAATCGGACTGTTACCGTTGCTGCTTGGTAGCTGTGTAGCACCGCTTGTGGGCCTTGGGGGCGTAGACTCAGCACTTCCGATGGCGATTGTGATTGCCTGTACGGGTGTTCTCTCTATTCTGTCTTATTTTCTGTTGGTCAGACGGGGAAACACCAATTCCTAACAGCTTATCCTTATAACCTTGAAAGTGAGCAAAACTTTCAGCAAACTTTCAGCGGGTTTTAACGTTCCTTATCTGCAAAAGGATTATATTGGAGGTAAGGAAGGGAGGGATGATTATGAGTATATCCGCAGTCTCAGGTTCTACATCGTATACCACCTCGACGTCTAGTGCTACAGATACCAGCGCGCTCGAGAAACAAAAAGCGAAGCTGGAAGCCGAATTGGACAAGATTGATGCCAGCTCGGATGACGCGAAGACCAAAGAAACGAAAACGAAACAAATTGAGCAGCAGATCAAGCAAATCGAGGCACAAATTTCCCAGAAGTCGCAGAGCAGTGCTTCCGCAGCAAGCAGTAGTGCAGAAGCACCTGCCAAACCTGCAAACAACGCGCTTGCTGCGGCAAGCCCGCAAGAGATCGCTACCGCAACAACGAATAGCCAAGGCAGATTTGATATTCGTGTATAAACCATACTAAGTCGTGTTACATAACAAAAAGGGCATCCTTTGCCGTGAGGGATGTCCTTTTTGTTATGTATTTTTAAGTTTAGACTACAATTTAAATGTTCTTTTATCACATTGTTGGCCAATACTAGAAAGATACCGCTAAAATAAAGTTCCGTCATATTGATCTGTCCAGCTTCGTAATATATTAACTATGCTTATCCTCATTTCCCAAAAAATCTTTAACTGTTGCAGGGGTTAGGGATTTGCTGGCAGTCTAATAGAGTAGGTGTTGATTATCACGGGTCTTCTATTCCAAGAATTGCTATAATGGACTAGTTGTAAAAATTGTCTAGCACAACGTGTGTCAGCGGTAAAGGCAGGTGGGCTCATGCATTCAAAGCAACAGACATTAGAAAGATTCAAAATTGTAAGACTGATCTTATCTATCTATCGGATCCGGGCGGTCAGAGCCCTTTTTCCAGTGGCTATCATAGCGTTCGTATACTGGGAGGGACAACATGAGCTGAAGCAGGTTCATTTAGGACTTATAATGCGTGAACTAAGGCGAGTACCTACGTCTGCTATTTTGCAAATGATTGGTTTTGCACTTCTTTCCGTAGCTGTGATGAGTGCTTATGATTATTTGATTCGGGCACATTTTCGTTTAAAAGTAGGGCTGTGGAGTACCTTTCGGTATGCATGGATTGCTAATACATTTAATAACTTGATTGGGTTTGCGGGTCTGGCTGGAGTTGGTTTAAGGACGCTGCTGTATAAAAAAAGCGGGGTGCCGACCTCCGTGCTAACACCCGCCATTGTATTTCTGTCGCCGCTTATGATTACCGGGTTATCGCTACTTTCGTGGGCGAATATCTTTGGTTTACTCCCGGCAACGGCTTTGATGGAAGAACATCGCTGGCTGGTGTTTGCAGTATGGGGAATGGCGCTTTATTTGCCGGTTTTTGTGTTTGTACAGCGCTCATCGCTTTATGCGAAATGGATTAACCGGGGAAAAGGTAGAACACCATGGCTTACAGTCGTTAATTCCGTCGGTGCTTCCTTTCTGGAATGGAGCTTTGCTGGCGTGACGTTTTGGACCATCAGCAGCCATCTCTTGGATGAGGTCCATTTTATAGCTATCTTTGGTATATTTACGATTGCTGCCATTGCCGGCATCTTGAGTATGGCACCCGGCGGTATCGGTGCATTTGACCTTATTGCCTTGCTCGGGCTGACACAGCTTGGCTACCAGACCGATAAGGCGATGGCGGTGCTTGTCATCTTTCGATTGTTTTATTATGTCATTCCTTGGTTGATCGGATTGGTGCTGGCTGCACTGGAAATTGGCCTGCAAGGAAAAAAGGATCAAGATCGTTCAGTTCCAGGGTTCGAACCCTCTCTTAACAAATGGCAGAAGATCTGGGGCTGGCCGGGTCAGTATACCTTTCTGAGCGATCTTGGGATGTGGGCTCTTGGCAAGCTGGTACTAGCTAGCGGGCTTATTCTCTTACTATCTGCAGCAGTACCCGGATTGCTGTATAGGTTGAAGATTACGGAGGAAATATTGCCGTTTCCGGTAATGCAGCTATCTCATCATCTGTCAGTACTTATTGGTTTTATGCTGATTTTATTGTCGCGGGGCATTACATTGCGGGTTCATAGTGCATATGTATGGACTAGCGTACTTCTGTTTATTGGATCGTTGTTTGCAGTCACTAAGGGTTTTGATTATGAAGAGGCGCTTTTGTTACTTATAGTAGCGCTTATTCTTTGGATTTCCAGATCGCGGTTTTATCGGATTAGTGCGCCAATCAGCAGACAGAGCGCGATCTGGTGGTTTGCCCTCACCTCAGTAATTGCACTAAGCTACTATCTGATGGGCTGTTATGTACATCGTGGATTTCTGAAGCATCTGCCTCCGGGTGTACAGCCTGAATGGTTGCAGCGGTATAGTCATGTTGCATTTACGGCAGTGGGAGGATTGGTCTTGTCTTGGGTACTGCTCATAATGTGGGTAAACCTCAGGCCCCATCATAAGGAGAACGAGCTGTTCGGGACCTTGGATGTAGCTAAACTGAAACATTTTCTAGATGGAGTTCAAGGCAATACCTTAACGCATACGTTATTTTTGGGTGATAAGGGCTTCTTCTGGGCTCAGAACGATAAAGTGCTGCTCGCTTTCGCCAGAGTTAGGGATAAGCTCGTTGTGCTGGGTGATCCGCTGGGAGAGAGAAGCTTAATAAATGAAGCCATCAGTGAATTTAGACAAGCTGCAGATCAGTATGGTCTGGTTGTAGTTTTCTATCAAGCTTCACCTGCTTTTTTATCGGTCTATCAGGAGCAGGGCTATCGCTTTTTTAAGCTGGGTGAAGAGGCAGTGATAAGCCTTGATAACATTGCACTCAGTGGTCTGAAGAAAGGTGATCTGCAAAGTGTAAGCGATCGTTTTGAACGGGAAGGCATGTTTGTTGAAATTACAGAAGCGCCGCTTGCTGATAGTTTGCTGAGAGAACTGCGAGCGATTTCGGACGAGTGGTTGAATGGCCGAGCGGAAAAGGGTTATTCGTTAGGCTGGTTTAAGGTCGACTATCTGCAACTGGCTCCCATTGCGGTGCTGCGGAACGCCAAAGGTACAATACTGGCATTTGCTTCTATTGCCCCGGGGTATGATCAAGGATTGACTCTGTCTGTAGATTTGTTGCGCCAGCGGAAGAATGTCCCAAACGGGACGGTAGATTATTTATTGGTTTGTATGTTGGAATGGGCGAAGTCCAAGGGGTATCGGCGATTTAATCTAGGCAACACTCCTCTATCATCCAGTGGGGGGCAGGACCCCGGAGCTCTGAAGGAGGAGAAGCTGGCTCATCAAGTGTTTAATAGAGGTGGGCATGGGCATGGTTACGGTTTTGCCAGATTGCGTCGTTACAAGGAAAAGTTCAATCCAGAGTGGGAGCCGCGTTACTTGGCTTATCCAGCGTCCCTAACATTACCCGTCTTAACGCTGGATCTGGTGAGGCTTGTATCCCGACATCCGGAGCATAAAGCGAATAACTAAAAAAGGTGCCCAACGCCAAACGGCGTTGGGCACCTTTTTAATCAGGTACAAGTGATTTACTTCTTGTCAGCTTCTGCATCCGGCAGAGCCCAGACGGAGACGCTGCCGCCATTGACCGGGAAGGTCGCCCAACCATCTTTTTCAATGGTTATGGTGGCTTTATGGTTATGGGTGAAATCCACCCATGCTTCACCGGCGCGATGTTCTCCTACGAACATTCTCTTCTGGCCATTCTCACCATTACTGATCACAACCGCACAACCGGAGTGTTCAATATCCTCCACGCCGAGCCGTGTCCAGCCAATCGTGTTAGGATGATCGAAATAATCCTTCTGTTCACCATAAGCTTTGTGATAGCGGGTATACAGCAGAGGGTCAATCGCATCTTTTTTACCTGCTACAGGTGTTGGTCCTTCGATCCCATAATAATCCCCGTAAAAGACCACAGGATATCCATCCCGTCGCAGCAGGATAAGCGCGTAAGCACTTTGCTTGAACCAATCATCTACCCAGGATTCCAGGGCTTCGTGAGGCTGAGAATCATGATTGTCAACGAAGGTTACAGCATTGGTGGGATGGGTCTGCACCAGTGTGTCATCAAGAATTTTAGTCAGATCATAGTTTCTGCCCTCCAAAGAAGCTGAATGCAGCTTGTAGTGAAGGGATACATCGAAGAGGTCAATTTTATAATCGACGGTATTCAGAAATTGTCGGCAGGACTCTAAGTCGGAATTCCAGAATTCACCGACGATATAGAAGTCCTTCTCGCATTTATTAAACATCTCTACCGCGAATTCTTTAACAAACTCATGGTTGATATGTTTGATGGCGTCCAAGCGGAAGCCGCTGCAGTGGAGGGTGTCCACCAGCCATTTTCCCCATTGGATCATTTCTTTTTTGACTTCGGGATGGCTGTAATCAATATTAGCGAACATTAGATAATCATAGTTTCCGAACTCGTCGTCAACATTCTGATTCCACGCTTTATTCTCGCCTACTATACGGAATACGCCGGTTCGCTCTTCTTTGGCGTCAAAGTCAGTGCCGTTAAAATGATTGTGATTCCACTTAAAGGCAGAGTGTTCATTTCCGCGGCCAGGGAAGGTGAATTTTGTCCAGCCCTCAATCTCGAAAGGTTTCGAAATTTCTTTCATCCGATCATTGGGGTCGACCTCGATGACTTGGAATACTTCCTTTTCATCCGCGCCTGCCTTATGATTCATGACCAAATCAACGTAAACGGCGATGCCATTCTTTTGACATTCCGAAATTGCGTTGATCAGTGCTTGTTTGGTGCCATATTTGGTGCGTACCGTACCTTTTTGGTCATATTCGCCCAGATCATATAGATCATACACGCCATAGCCTGTATCTTCTGCGGAGACGGCCTTTGTCACAGGAGGTACCCAAACAGAATCAATGCCTACGGCTTTTAGCGCGGGTGCAGTTTCTTTTAAGCGATCCCAGTGTTTCCCGTCCGCAGCAACATGCCATTCAAAAAACTGCATCATTGTATGGTTCCTCATTATTTCTTACGCCTCCATATCCCATCAAGCAAATTTTACTCTCAACACTCTGATTAGTTTTTCAGATAACTCTTATTAAACTTAAAAACAGACTATGAAAAATAAGGCCAGTTGTTGAATGCGCAGGAAGGGACATGATTGTCATTAAACAGGTTTGAAAAGAATGATTTCTGACCTTTGGGAGAGATGCACAGCGTTGCGTCCATTCCGTTTAGAGCTATACAGAGCATGGTCGGCTTCAGATAGCAGCTCTTCTAGAGTGGCCTCTGGATTTAGGGCCTCCACAACTCCAAAGCTGGCGGTCACATTAATGGGCCCGATGACGGTATATAAGGTGCTTTGTTCAATATCCGCGCGGATAGTTTCGCAGAGCAATGCAGCTTGCTTCAGCGACGTCTCTGGCAGACAGATCACAAATTCCTCGCCACCATAACGGCCAAAGAGATCTCCCTCCCGCAGATGTCTGCTGCACACTTGGACAATATGCTGGAGAGCTTGATCTCCGTATTGATGTCCATAGCGGTCATTAATGCTCTTGAAGAAGTCCACATCCAGCAAAATCATAGATAATGAACTTCGCAGGCTGGCGGACCGGGCAAGGAGAGCTCGACTCAGCTCCAAAAAATAGGAGCGGTTATAGATACCGGTTAGGCTGTCCATCGTAGCCAATTGGCGCAGCTTCTCCTGAAGCAGTATTCGTTCAGTCACGTCAATCAGCATGATCATCTGTCCTGCTATGTGCCCCTCTTGTTTTTGTACCGGAGAGGAACGGATTTGATAATAGCAGACCTCCTCTGCTTTGTTCCAAGCCACTTCCCGTTCTTCGCGCAACAGCGGCTCGGCGTCCATCACATAGGACAAGGCGTCTTTGCCTGCGTTAAGAAACAATTGCGCTAGCGGTTTGCCAATCGATGAGGAGTTGAGCCCCTCTATCATATCCGCGGCTGCACGATTGTAATCGACGAGCATGTCCGAGCGGTCGGTGACAAGCACTCCCTCCCGCATGCTCTCGAAGAGATTCTCACGAGCAATAGGCGCAGCCGTTAACATGCCCCGGGATAAAATAGCCCAAATATATAGGGAGGAGGTCAGGCTCATAATGATCGGGACGGGATCCATTCCGTAAGGAGTCAAGCCCATCAGATACAAAAAAGAGCCAAGTGTTGGAAGACTTAACCCGATTATTATTGTGATGATCTGCCTGCGGTATACCCGCTTCATCCGGTTCCACTGCCATATCATGAGGCAAATGGCTGCCAGCAGACAGCCAAAAGTAAAGCTGCCGTGAACGATATACCAAGGTCCCATCACAACATCAACGAGTGGGGTGGGCGTATTTTCCCGTAAATAAATGGATTTATAGAAGAGATGATGGTAATCATTGGTCCAAACCAGCAGCGTTGTAATGAACGGAATGATAAATAACGCCGCCCGTATGCCTTTTTTAAACAGCGTCTCCAGCCCAACGAAATGGATCACCATGATTAGACTAGCTGGCGCAATGAAGGGCATCCCCAGATATTCTAACTTAATCCAGAAGCTGATTTCCTCCAGGGTTTTCCCCGATAACTCTAATGCGAAGCCGAAGGTGTAAATAGCAGAGGTAAAGGAGCTTATAACAAAAGCCCTGATTCCTAAGAAATCAGTTTTTTTATAATAGGCGAAAAGGGCTAATAAGACGCTCAGCACACCTGATATAGCAACAATTACAATATAGTTCGAGATTATAGATCCCATGGGTCTATTGTCACCTGCCGAGGAAAGATATGGATAAATATTACCACATATCTACGGATATAAAAAAAATACTTCGGGTTTGTAGTCAAAAAAATGTCTCCTAGACAAAATGACGCAATTTAACAGGAGCTATTTTACTAATTGTCTAGTGAGAGTCCAGTGAGCAGCGTGTAACATGTTAGTTAATACTACATGCGATAGAAGTTTTCTTGATCTTATCTATATCACGTCAGTTTATATAACATTATAAACATGACTTATTTTGAAAAGGGGGGCTGAGGATGTCATCACTAGCGACAAATATTCCTGAGATTCAGCTGGAGAATGTTGAAATGCGTTATCGGACAGAAGCTGCGGAAGTGCTTGCCCTGCATCAGGTGAGTCTTGATATTGCTAAAGGGGAGTTCGTCTCCCTGCTCGGACCTTCCGGATGTGGAAAAACGACGCTGCTTAGACTGATGGCCGATCTCATAGCACCAACAGGCGGGAACATTGTGGTAGCTGGGAAAAGTGCCAGAGAAGCCAGGCTGGCGCAAAAATATGGCATTGTTTTTCAAAGTCCAGTGTTATACGACTGGCGGAAAGTGAAGCATAACATCACATTGCCGCTGGAGCTGATGGGGGTAAAGAAGTCAATCCGTGAGGAAAAGGCGATGGAGCTTCTTGATCTGGTGGGGTTGCAGAGCTTTGCGGATAAATATCCGTGGCAGCTCAGCGGCGGGATGCAACAGCGTGTAGCGATTGCCAGAGCGCTATCGATGGAGCCGGAAATTCTGCTCATGGATGAGCCATTCTCTGCGCTGGATGAATTTACGCGTGAGCGATTGAATGAAGAGCTATTGTCTGTCTGGAGTAAAGTGCAGAACACAATTGTTTTTGTAACTCATAGTATTCCTGAATCTATATTCCTCTCTGACCGGGTGTTTGTTCTTTCCCCGCATCCGGGTCGCTTGTCTGCTGTGGTCGAAATTCCTCTGCCACGTCCGCGAACGGCGGAAATGAGAAATAGCCCAGAGTTTTTCGAACTGATCGCACGTATTCGCGACAGCTTCGAAGGGGTGTAGTGATGAAAGGGGGCAGTATCTTTGTGCGAGGTCGTCTGCTGCCGTTGTTCGTCTGGATTTTTGGCCTGCTGCTAGTCTGGGAAGGCACTTCCTGGATGCTGCTCCATGTGGTGGAGACGCCGTTAGCACAGTCCAAGCTGCCATATGTTCATGAGGTGTTAGCTACCTTGTGGCAGTATGGAGGCACGCTCTTGAAGGAGGGGGCTGCGACCTTCGGTAATGCTGGTGTTGGCTTCCTGATTGGAGCGGTAGCTGGTGCCTCATTGGCGGTGCTGATGAGTTTGTCGAAGACAATAGAGCAATTAACTTTTCCTTATGCTATTGCCTCGCAGATGATTCCGATTCTGGGGTTGGCACCCATCATCTACGGGATTGTGCGCGATGAGCAGACCTCGCGGATTATTATTTCGGGATATATCACCTTTTTCCCGGTGGCTCTGAACATGCTGCGCGGCTTGCGGAGTGTAGATCCATCAGCGCTCGAATTGATGCATTCTTACGCGGCCAAACCTTGGGCGGTCTATTGGAAACTAAGATTCCCAGCGGCTTTGCCGGGTTTGTTCGGTGGGCTTAAGATAGCTGCCCCACTTGCTGTGACTGGAGCTATTCTGGTGGAGCTTATGGGTGCCCAGCATGGCATTGGTGTAATTATGCTGCGCAATCTCTATTATGGAAGCTCTCACACCTATATGTTCTGGTCTACGGTGATTGTGGGTGCCTTGCTGGGGATCGTAAGCTACTGGTTAATCAGTCTGATAGAACGCCTGGTAACGCCTTGGCAGCCTGAATATCGTCCGAAAGGAGGCAGCCGCTAATGGAAACTAACTCCGTTCGGGAGACCTCGTTTATAGGCTCTACTGGTAAAGAAATGGCTCAGCCGGCGCTAACGGCTACACAAAAGAATGCTGTAGCCGTTCCGAAACCTGCGGAAGCTACGGCGAGTCGAGGCGGCTCACGAATGCTGAAGAGGATATTTAGTGCAGGGGTGCTGCTGCCTGTACTGGCAGGTCTGTTATTTCTTGCACTATGGGAATTTCAATTCTTTCATAAGATCTTTGATCTGAAAAAGTATCAACTCCCGCTGCCTACAGCCATCGCCGAAACTATGCGAGATAATTTCAGCTTGTTGTTGTCCTATACCGGATACACGCTTGCTGAAGCTGTGCTGGGAATGTTGGTTGGTTCTGCTATCGGCTTCCTGATCGCTTTAGTCGCTACGGCTTGGCCGCGCTGGGGGAGTGGAAGCTTGACGCTGGTTGCCGCCCTAAATGCTGTGCCCATCGTCGCCCTCGCGCCCATCATGAATCTGTGGTTTGGAGATGGGATAGGCTCACGAATTGCCATAGTAACAGCAACTACAATGGCAGCGATGGCGATCAACGCCTATAAGGGCATGGCGGCGATTGATCCATTGGCGCTGGATCTGATGCATTCTTATGCGGCAGGTAAACCGGCAGTGTTCCGTTATCTGCGGATTCAGAGCAGTCTGCCCTATGTATTTACAGCACTGAAGATTAATGCTACTGCCAGTATGATTGGCGCCATTGTTGGGGAATTCTTTTTCTCCTCAAAGGGGCTTGGATATCTGCTCTCCAATTCCATTAAAGTTGCCAAAATGCCACTGGGCTGGTCCTGTATTGTGCTGGCTGCAATTGCAGGCGTGCTCTTCTATTTAGTGGTTGAGCGGCTGGAGAAAGTATTCATTAAGTGGCATCCTTCGCAGCGTACTTAATCTCGCCCTCATTACATCCGGCCATAGTGGGAATGGAAAAGAGAAACCGCCCGCGGCTGTATGCATAAACGCACCACGATGCTTGTCCATACTGTGCTTGTTACAAACTTAAATTACGATAGGGGGAGTTCGGTTGATGAACGGGAAAAAACGCAAATTTCGTGGTGGTTTGTTGGCAATCGTGATGATGTTGAGTGTTTCTTTAATGGCGGGTTGCGGTGGCAACAATAATAACTCGGCAGCTGAAGCTACGACTGCCCCTGAAGTATCAGCAGCTCCTGACGCAAGTGCTGCTACTGAACCGGCTGCTGATCCAGTTACAGTGAAGCTACAGCTGAAATGGGTGCCGCAGGCACAATTCGCTGGGTATTTTGTGGCGCAGGATAAAGGATATTACAAGGAAGAAGGCTTGGATGTAGAAATTCTGCCGGGTGGGCCTGATATCGTTCCGGAACAGCAAGTGGCAGGCGGCTCCGCAGATATCGGTGTGGGTTGGGTAGCCAGCTTGCTGCCGAGTCTTGAAGAGGGAATGCCGCTGGTGCAGATCGCGCAAATCTATCAAAAGAGCGGATTGGTCCTGGTTTCCAAAAAATCGGCGGGCATCAACTCAGCCGCTGATCTTAAGGGTAAAAAAGTAGGCAACTGGATGGGCGGCAACGAGTTTGAACTATTAGCGTTATTCGATAAATATAAGTTCGATCCGAATAAGGATCTGAGCTTTACGAAGCAAGGGTTCACGATGGATCAGTTCTTGGGCGATCAGATCGATGCGGCCTCAGCGATGACCTATAACGAGTACCAAGTAGTGTTGGAGTCAGGCATTAAGGCTGAGGATCTGAATGTCATCGACATGAATACGGAAGGCGTTGCGATGCTTGAGGATAACTTGTTCGCCAATAAGGAATGGCTTGCGGAGAACAAAGAGACTGCGGCAAAGTTCGTACGTGCCTCCCTGAAAGGCTGGAAAGATGCAATTGCTGATCCTGCAGCCGCAGTGGACAGTGTGATGAAGCAAGCGGAAGACGGCAGTACAACGAAGGAACATCAGCTGACAATGATGACTGAGGTTGCCAAGCTGATTCTACCTGAAGGCTTTGACAGTGCCAAGATGGGATATACCGATGCGGCGGCGTTCCAGCAAACTGCTGATATTTCGCTTAAATTTGGTGTCATTAAAGAACCGGTTAAGGTAGATGAGGCTTACACGAACGAAATCGTAGAAATGGCGGCAAAATAACCAGTTGAGCTCAAATGTTACAGTGGATGGCCGCCTGATCTGGCGGTCATCTATTATAATCAGCAGTCCATCAGTGCATCTGAAACAGAGAAAGAGGTGCGAGCTATGTCTCTCCTAGTAACGCAGGCTGAAAGAGTTAAGAATTATGTGAATGGAGCTTGGGTAGAATCGTCGTCCGGGCGAGATGAAGAGGTATATAATCCGGCGACGGGTGAAGTGATTGCCTATGTGCCCATTTCCAGTAGGGAAGAGCTGGGTGCGGCGGTAGATGCGGCTGCAGTGGCATTTCAAGTGTGGAAAAGGGTCGCTGTGCCGCGTCGTGCCCGCTACTTTTTCCAATATCAACAGCTGCTGGTGAAGCATTGGCATGAGCTGGCCGAGCTGATCACGCTGGAGAATGGCAAAAGTCTGGAAGAGGCGCAAGGTGAGGTGCAGCGTGGAATTGAGTGTGTGGAATTTGCCGCAGGCATCCCCACGTTGATGATGGGCAGCCAGCTCCCGGACATTGCTACCGGAATTGAATCCGGGATGTACCGCTATCCATTGGGGGTTATCGGGGGAATTGCCCCTTTTAACTTTCCAATGATGGTTCCTTGTTGGATGTTTCCGCTTGCCATCGCTTGTGGAAATACCTTTGTGCTGAAGCCTTCTGAACGGACACCGCTGCTTGTTAATCGATTGGCAGAGTTATTTGCCGAAGCGGGCTTTCCTCCAGGTGTACTGAATGTGGTACATGGGGCGCACGAGGTTGTGAATGGGCTGCTGGAGCATGATGAAGTGAAGGCGATTTCGTTCGTGGGTTCGCAGCCGGTTGCGGAATATGTATATAAGGCAGGGACGGCGCAAGGGAAGCGGGTTCAGGCATTGGCAGGCGCTAAGAATCACTCGATTGTGCTGCCTGATGCGGAGCTGGACAATGCGGTCAAAAATATCATTGCGGCCTCCTTTGGCTCGGCAGGTGAGCGGTGTATGGCTTGCTCGGTCGTAGTGGTTCATGAGGATATCGCTGACGAGCTAGTGAACCGTCTGGCTGCGGCTGCGGATGAGCTTAAGATTGGTAATGGCGCCGATGACGGGGTGTTTTTGGGTCCGGTAATTCGCCAGTCGAATAAGGAGCGGACGCTTTATTACATTGAGACTGGTGAAGCTGAGGCAGCCAAGCTTGTGAGAGACGGGCGGAAGGATGCTGCTACGGGTGGTGCGGGTTATTTTATCGGGCCGACGATATTTGATCATGTACAGCCGGGAATGACCATCTGGAAGGATGAGATTTTTGCACCGGTATTGTCAGTGATTCGTGTGAAAAGTCTGAGTGAAGCGATTGGGGTAACGAATCAGTCCCCATTCGCGAATGGGGCTTGTATTTATACAGACAGCGCAAAGGCGGTTCGTGAATTTCGGGAAGAAATTGATGCAGGGATGTTGGGTGTGAATCTGGGCGTGCCTGCGCCCATGGCATTTTTCCCCTTCTCGGGTTATAAGAAATCGTTCTATGGAGACCTGCATGCCAATGGGCGTGATGGGGTGGAGTTCTATACGCGTAAAAAGATGATCACTGCCCGTTATTAGAGAAAATGAGCTGCTGAGAGGAGAAAATGTTATGCAGAGTCTGGGGAACGATAGCGAGCTTGCGGTGAAGAAGGATCAGGAATATTTATGGCACAACATTACGCCTTATAGTGAAAAGAATCCGCCTATGATTGCCGCCTCGGCGAGTGGGTCGTGGATTACGGATATACAGGGCAATCGATTTTTGGATGGGATGTCTGGCTTATGGTGTGTAAATGTGGGATACGGGCGCAAGGAGCTGGCGGAAGCTGCTTACAATCAGTTGCTGACCCTGCCTTATTTTCCTCTGACACAAAGTCATCTCCCGGCGATTGCGCTGGCGGAGAAGCTGAATGAATGGCTCGGAGGCGATTACGTGATCTTCTTTTCCAATAGTGGATCGGAAGCCAATGAGGCTGCTTTCAAAATGGCACGCCAGTACCAGCAGCAAATCGGCCAGCATTATCGCCATAAATTCATTGCCCGTTATCGTGGATATCACGGCAGTTCGCTGGGTGCATTATCTGCAACAGGCCAGGCCCAGCGCAAATATAAATATGAACCGCTGGCGGGTGGGTTTCTGCATGTAGCTCCCCCGGACAGCTATCGCCGCCCGGCCGGGATGACTGTGGAAGAATTCAACCTCCAGTGTGCACAGTCCATAGAGGATATGATCATCTGGGAAGGCGTGGAGACGGTAGCTGCGGTGATTATGGAGCCTGTAATTACGGGTGGTGGCGTCATTGTACCGCATCAGGTTTATTTGGATCGGGTGCAGGAAATCTGCCGTAAGCACGGTGTGTTGCTCATTATGGATGAGGTGATTTGTGGATTCGGGCGTTCTGGACGTAAGTTTGGTCATCACAACTTTAATGTGAAGCCTGACATCGTAACGATGGCTAAGGGACTGACTAGCGCTTATCTTCCTTTATCCGCGACTGCTGTTCGTAAGGATATCTATGAGGTATTTAAGGACAATAGCGATGACTATGGCCATTTTCGCCATGTGAATACTTTTGGTGGCAACCCTGCCTCCTGTGCGCTGGCGCTGCGTAATCTGGAGATTATCGAGCAGGAGAAGCTGGTGGAACGTGCGGATCTTTTAGGTAAAAGAATAAATACAGAATTTACCGAGCTGCTTGATCACAAGCTTGTAGGTGATGTCCGCAGCTTTGGTTTGATGACAGGGGTTGAGCTGGTTGAAGACAAGGTCAGTAAGAAGCCGGTTGATCTGAATATTGTGAAAGGAATTATTGCCGAATGTAAGTCCAAGGGGCTTATCATCGGCAAAAATGGCGATACCGTAGCTGGGTTCAACAATGTGCTTACCTTCGCCCCGCCGTTATCCTCCACGGATGAAGATATAGAATTTATTATCGATACCTTTAAATCTGTGCTGAACGGGGGCTAGGTAAAGTGATTTTGTCTGGATATAGAAATTGGTAAGCGCGCAGGGCGACTTGAATGGAGATCCGATTCTCTGGCTGCATGAAGTCTTCACCCAGTAGCTCTGTTATTTTGTCCAGGCGATAATAAAGTGACTGTCTGACAATGAATAAGTTTCGAGCGGCAATTTGTTTGGAACCATCATGATCCAGATAAACACGAAGGGTAAGCAGCAGCTCGCTGCCTTTGGTTTGGTCGTGGTCGATTAGCGGGCCGAGATAACTGCGAATGAAGTTCTGCAACGTTTTTCCGTCATTTAAGCTCAACAGCAACTGGAATACACCCAGCTCTTCATAGAAGAGCAGTGACTTCTGGTAACAGGAGTATAACGACAATGCCTGTAGGGCTTCCTGATAACCGGAATAGGCTCGTTTTAGGCGCTTATGCGATTTGCTGACTCCAATGACGAGCTGCAAATCCTTGAGCTTCTCATCGGAGCGGATGTTCTGCAGGGCTTCAAGTGCTTGTTGAAGTCGCATTTTGCCAGGCATTTTTGATTGGATGTCGAGGGCGATGACGGTGAGGCGATTGTTCTTAAGGGTGATCAGCGGACGTAAAGAATATTTCTCAAAGATGGAACGCAGGATGAGCGAAAGGTGGAAGGTGATGGACTCCCATTCGTTCTCCGAGCTGTTCCATTTTACATCTCTGGGGTTCTTGATCTCTATAAGGCATACACGGTAAGGGAGCTCGTTGACCACGTTGAAATTAGAGCCTATCAGGCCCTTTAAGCGGTTATCATCTTCGATGCGGCCATTGATCAGCTCGTCGACCCATAGATTTTCTGAAAAAAGCTTGCGCTCCTCCATATACCGGGTTCGCAGCAGCTCCTGAGCAATGGACAAAGAGGCGGAATCCAGCAGCAGACAGTCGAATTCCTGTGGTTTGTGATTGCATACCATCAGAATGTAAGCCCAGGTCTGATCCAGCGCACCTACAGGCTTGAGCGCGATGGTCTTCTGTCCATATTCCCGGATATAGGGGGCAGCGTCAGGTTGAATTCCTTCCAGCTCGTCGCCGAAGGCGGTGAAAAAATTCAGCAATGGAGCCTGCTCTTCCGGCGAAAGGGCCGGGAAAAATAAGGGTTTGCCTTGTAGCTGCATATAGACAATTTGTGTGCGGGTGCTTTTGCACAATAATTGCAGCACTTTCAGCGTTCCTTGTGAAGTTAAGGTCAGACGGTGGAATTCACGTGAGATTTTTTCAAGTTCTTGGAGCATCCGGTGATGCCGGTTGATGATAATCGAATGAAGATCCAACGTGATATCTACGAAACGAACCGTGCGGGTGAAGATGATTAGCGGAAAGTCATGCCTATCGGCTAATTCGATCATCTCTTGCGGGATGGTGCTGAAATACGTACCTAACTCAATACATAGGCAAGCTGCATTTTTATCGATCAGGTTCTGCATAAACTCCAAGGAGGAAGGGAGATCGACACTTGCACCAATCCCCGTAGTCAAAATCATTTCTTCGCCATGAATCAGAGTCTCGAAGTTGGCACTTTCCAGCACATGCACCCAGCGAATGGCACGGCTTAGGCCGCTTTTCCCGCCGATCACCTCGGCTTCTGCGAATAGTGGTCTTTTTAAAGCGTCACGAATGGTTAATACAAGCTCCCAGTCCATAGTTACTCCCCCTCGATCTTCTGCGCTCTGGCCTTCGGTTAATGCCCTGTTATTCTCAGCCTATTCTCACTCGTAAAAAATACAGTTTTGAAATTAGACAAAGTGTCTAATGCAACGAAAATTCGAAATGACTATAGTTTGATTAACGGATGTCAGTATATATAACCTAATCAGGGAGAACGTTGAGAGATAATTTCTGTTAAAGCTTATATTACTACAATAATTAAAAGATGTAAGCAAAATATTCAGACAAAACTTGAAATAATGTTATATTATATAACACAAATATGAAAAATTACCCATAAGGAGGGACTAGTGATGGAGCATTCTTCTCCGTTAACAGCATTTACACCTGATATGTTCATGCGTAATTTCGCCGAGGCTGAGCCGCCTCTGACCCATAAAGGTGCCATGGATGAGTCCAATCGCTGTCTATATTGCTATGATGCCCCATGTATAAAAGCATGTCCGACCAGCATTAATATTCCCTCCTTTATCAAACGGATCGCCACTGACAATCTGAAAGGCTCGGCACAGACGATTATGGATTCCAATCCTGTGGGTGCCAGCTGTGCTCGTGTTTGTCCTACAGATGAGCTGTGTGAAGGCGCCTGTGTGTTAAATGATGCCTCGGCGCCGATCCAAATCGGACTGCTGCAGCGTTATGCGACAGATTGGGCGATGAACAGCGGAGTTCAATTATTTAAGGCTGGCATTCCTAATGGGAAAAAGGTAGCCGTTATCGGCGGTGGTCCTGCGGGATTGTCAGCGGCTAGGGAACTCGCCCGTGAAGGTTTTGCTGTTGTGATCTACGAAGCGAAGGCGTTAGCGGGTGGGCTGGATACACATGGGATTGTATCGTTTCGGCTCCCGCAGTCTGTATCTCTTTGGGAAGTAGAGCAGGTAGAGAAGCTGGGTGTGGAAATACGTACAGGTGTGAAAGTCGGAGTAGATGTTTCTGTAGATGAGCTGAAGTCGAATTATGATGCCATCGTTTTGGCAGCGGGTATGGGTTATGTGCCTCCAATAGGGATTGAGGGTGAAAAAATGGCTGGAGTTTATGATGCTATTGCGCTCGTAGAATCCACTAAGACGGGCATTCCTCTACTAGAGCTGATGGGTCAGCGGGTCGCTGTCATTGGTGCAGGGAATACGGCTATTGATGCAGCGACTTGCTCAGTGCGGCTGGGAGCCACCAATGTGAAAATGGTCTACCGCCGGACCCGCGAAGAGATGACGGCTTATGACTTTGAATATGAATTTGCGAAGCAGGAAGGTGTGGAGTTCAACTGGCTTACCTTACCGAAACGTATCGTGGGTGATGGGCTTGGGAATGTAACTGCACTGGAATGTGTGCAGATGAAGCTGACGGAGGAGCTGGGCAAAGATGGGCGTCCAATACCTATGCCGATCGAGGGTTCTGAGTTCTTGATTCCTGTAGATGCAGTTGTAATAGCTATTGGTCAAAAGCGTCGTCTAGATCTAATAGATTCCTTAGGTCTTATGCATGACCGTGGGGTTGTGAGGGTGAATGAGGTCACCTGCCAAACCTCCGATCCGCAGATTTATGCCGCTGGGGACATCATATTTGGTTCAGGTAAAGGCGAGGCCATGGTTGTATCAGCGGCACAGCAGGGAAAAGATGCAGCCCATGCGATTGTTAAACAATTCTCAGGCCAGCAGGAGGTCGTTGTTAGATCTGCGGGCTGAGCGTAGAAATCAAATAGGATTTTACATGACAGGGAGGGAACATCAATGGCAGATTTAAGTATTAATCTCGCAGGAATCAAATCACCGAATCCGTTCTGGTTGGCCTCCGCGCCGCCTACGAATACAGGTTATCAAGTGCAGCGGGCCTTTGAAGCGGGTTGGGGCGGGGCGGTGTGGAAGACGCTCGGCGATCCAATCATTAATACCTCATCGCGTTTTGCGGCAGTAAATTTCAATGGGCAACGGGTTGCGGGCTTTAACAATATTGAACTGATCACCGACCGTCCGCTTGAAGTTAATCTGAAGGAAATCTATGAAACGAAAAAAAGATTCCCGAATCATGCGATTATAGCCTCCCTGATGGTAGAACCAACGCAGCATAAATGGCATGAGATTGTTAAGCGGGTAGAGGATGTGGGTGTAGACGGTCTGGAGCTTAACTTTGGCTGTCCGCACGGGATGGCTGAGCGTGGAATGGGCGCTGCTTCGGGGCAGCAGCCTGATCTGGTGCAGGCACAGACCACCTGGGTAAAAGAAGTTGCGACGACCCCGGTGATTGTGAAGCTGACGCCTAATATTACGGATATCACCGTCGTTGCCCGCCATGCGGTTAAGGGTGGAGCGGACGCGATTAGTATGATCAACACGATCAACAGTCTTGCTGGTGTAGATATTCATAGCTGGAACACCATTCCGAATGTTGGGGGTCAGGGTGCGCATGGCGGTTACTGCGGGCCGGCTGTGAAACCAATTGCGCTTAGTATGGTGGCCGAGTGTGCCCGTGACCGGGGAGTCGGCATTCCTATCTCCGGTATTGGAGGGATTTCGACCTGGCAGGATGTTGTTGAATTCATGTTGATGGGTGCAACGGGCATTCAAGTATGTACAGCGGTCATGCATCATGGCTTCCGGATTGTGGAGGAAATGATCGATGGCCTGAACAACTATTTGGATGACAAAGGTTTGGCTTCCGTAACAGAGTTAATCGGTAAATCGGTATCCCGGTACTCCAACTGGGGTGATCTGGATCTCAACTATAAGGTCGTTGCCCGTATTAATGAGAACAACTGCATTAACTGTAATAAATGCCATATTGCCTGCGAAGATGCTTCACATCAGTGTATTGATATGTTAACTAATACAGATGGGAAAGCTATTCTACAGGTCCGCGAGGAAGATTGTGTAGGTTGTAATCTTTGTTCAATTGTCTGTCCAGCAGACGGCGCGATCGATATGGTTCCAGTGGATACCGGGGCAGCCTCACTGACCTGGAACCAGCGGCAGAAAGTGATCGGAAGTTTGAATGGCACCTATTCGGAAGTGGAGGTGGTGTAAGGATGAAAAAGATTATTAAAAATGGCATCATCGTTACTGCAGCAGATACTTATACAGGCGATGTGGCGATTGAAAACGGGGTTATTACGGAGATTGGCCTTCATTTGGATGTCCCTGGTGCAGAAATTATAGATGCCTCGGGGTGTTATGTTTTTCCTGGAGGCATTGATCCACATACGCATCTGGATATGCCTTTTGGCGGCACGGTTACAGCTGATGATTTTGAGACGGGAACCATTGCGGCTGCATATGGCGGAACGACCACAGTCATTGATTTTTGCTTAACCACCAAAGGACAACCGCTACAGCAAGCCGTAGATACATGGCATCATAAGTCGCAGGATAAAGCGGTGATTGATTACAGCTTCCACCTGATGGTCTCAGAATTAAACGATAAAGTACTGGGTGAGCTTCCGGAGATAATTGAGAAAGAAGGCATTACCTCGCTCAAAGTATTTATGGCTTATAAGAATACTTTTCAGGCGGATGACGGCACACTTTTTAAGACCCTTCAAGCCGCGAAAAAAGAAGGTGCGCTCGTTATGGTGCATGCGGAGAATGGAGATGTCATTGAATATCTTGTTGAGCAGGCCTTGGCCGCAGGCAACACTGATCCGATCTTTCATGCGCTGACCCGCCCGCCGGAGCTGGAGGGTGAAGCTACGGGACGCGCAGCTTATCTAACCGAACTGACAGATTCTCAGCTGTATGTTGTACACGTGACCTGTGCGGAAGCCGCTTGGAAGATTGCTGAAGCGCGTAAAAAGGGACTGCGCGTATACGGTGAGACTTGTCCACAGTATTTAGTGCTGGATCAGACGGCGCTGGAAAAGCCTAATTTCGAAGGTGCCAAATACGTGTGGTCTCCGCCCCTGCGTGAGCAGTGGAATCAGGATGTTCTGTGGGATGCGCTATGGAGCGGCAGCTTGCAGACGATTGGCTCTGACCAGTGCTCGTTTGATTTCAAAGGACAAAAGGATCTGGGGCTTGGCGATTTCTCCAAAATCCCGAACGGTGGGCCGACCATCGAGGACCGGTTTACGATTCTATATTCGGAAGGTGTGCAGAAAGGCCGGATCTCATTGAACAAATTCGTAGACATTATTGCTACCTCTAGCGCCAAGCTGTTTGGCTTGTATCCGCAAAAAGGCACGGTCGCAGTAGGTAGTGACGCTGATCTGGTCATTTTTGATCCTTCTGTAGAAAGAACCCTTTCTGCGGACACGCACCATATGAACGTAGATTATAATGCGTTTGAGGGCTTTGAAGTGAAGGGAGAGCCTGTTTCTGTTCTCAGTCGAGGTGAATTTGTTATTCGTGACAAACAATTTGTCGGCAAAGCAGGTTCGGGAAAATATTTGAAACGCAAACGTTTTGCAGCGGAGGCTCCTCTTCCTTCTAAGGCAGAAATCAGCGGAGGTGTAGTCTAATGTCTGCTTTTGCGGAATATGCCAAAGAACAGCAGGAGATTGATGGGCTGCTTTTTAAAGGGTATACGATTGCCGGCATCCAAGAGGATTTGGACGGTGCACGAATAAAGTTTGTCAGAGGGGAGCCGGCTAAAAGCTCGGTAGAGCTGTTACTGCTCACAGCGGATGCCCGTAAGTACGTGACAACCCTTGTGGTTGCGGGGTTGAGGGCGGAAGGTGAGCAGGCGGGTTGTTACAGTGGAGAGGTTTGAAGGGAATGGAATTGAAAGCTGAGTAGTGAGCCCACGTAGGATAGGGAACTTGCCGCTCGGCTTTTTATTGTGCCCATGAAAGGGTGCGAGGAGATAACCTACCTGAAAATAGCCGATTATCGTCTCGGAATATACTTTTTGGGGAAATCCTCCCTAAAAAGTAGCTGATTAGGGTCCCAAAATAGACGTTTTAGGGAAAATATCCCTAAAAATCAGTGAAATATGCCGATTTTGCGCAAATTCGCTGAATATTAGGGAAGTTTTCCCTGATTTGCAGTTATAGGCACCTGACAGTCCAAAAATCAGGGAGGATTTCCCTAATCTATTTCTTCTGCTGTTGCTGCTCACGCTCTATATACCCATGCCGTAATATGGACATGATATGCAGAGATTCAAAATGTCCCTCAACCTTTATACAATCACGTAGAGTGCCTTCCAGTGTAAAGCCGCAGCTTTCGTAGACATGGCGAGCCCTGTGGTTGTGATCTCTAACATCTAACCATAGCCGATACGTCTCGGTGTGCTGGAAGATCCAGTCGCTCACGAGATGAAGCGACAGTTTGCTATAACCAAAGCCCTTTGGAATGGATGACGATTCGTTTAATACAAACGGTAAGATAAATATCTTGAAGTCCTGTTACGATGATATAGCCGACTCTTTTCCCGGACCTCTCCCAAATTGTAAGATGCAGGATATCTGGATCCTGGATAGCCGTATTGTGCTCCTCTTTACTCCACTGTCCGATATAGGCACGATTAAGCTCACTTTGTTCAATGGCTAGAACGAACGCTAAGTCCTGCTCGGTGGTAGTTTATAGATCCAACGTTTCTGAATGAATGATCATAACCTTATGCACTGTAGGAATGAACGCAACTTCGTGTATAATTGAGACCAAGTGTTAAGAATTCCAATCGGATGAGGAGATCAGCTGGTTATGTATTTTCTTGATATTATGTCTTGGCTGACAGAGGATAATCTGCGGCATCTGCTGGAACAATATCGTTCGTTTGGGCCCTTTCCGGGCATTGCGTTAACGTTTATGAAATCATTTATACCACCACTACCAACTATTGCGATCGTAGGGCTAAATGGGGCCGTATATGGTTTATGGTTAGGTTTTTTGTATTCTTGGATCGGTCTGGTTGCAGGTTGTGTGACTACCTTTTGGATTATCCGCAAAGTAGCCTCCCATCGTTATTTGCGAAAATGGGCAGCACGGCCCAAAGTAGCCAAAAGCATGACATGGGTGCGGCAAAGCGGATTCAGCTATGTTTTTCTGCTTAGTATATTTCCGGTAGGACCTTTTGTTGTGATTAATATGGCAGCAGGGCTTGCCGGGATGAGGTTCCGTTCGTATCTTCTTGCGCTTACGGTGGGTAAAGCGATTATGGTATTCGCAGTTTCATACATTGGCAATGATCTGGAACGCTTCATTCGCCAGCCGTGGGAGATTATCTATGTTCTGTTGTTTATCGGGCTGTCGTTATGGGGAGTCAAAGCCATCGAAGCGCGTTTTGCTAGAACAGCACAGGATGGGAACAAGATAGCTTAGTATAGTGTCAGAATTAACTTGAATTCCTAAATCTAAATAGAATAAAGGAGGAAATGATGATGAAATATCGTAAGCTTGGCAGTACAGGAATGAATGTCTCGGTGATTGGCCTAGGGACTTGGCAGTTTGGCGGAGAGTGGGGCAAGGATTTCACTCAGGCTGAAGTCGATGCCATGCTGGATAAGGCTGGGGAGCTGGGGATTAACCTGATTGATACGGCAGAATGTTACGGAGATCACTTGTCGGAGAAGTTCATCGGGGATTATCTGGCGCGCCGCAAACGCGAGGACTGGGTTGTAGCTACGAAATTTGGCCATCATTTTCAAGGGCATTTGCAGCGGGAACAGCTATGGCGTGCTGAGGATGTGCTTAAGCAGCTGGACGACTCCCTACGCGCACTCCAAACAGAGTATGTCGACCTCTATCAATTCCATTCCGGAACGGATGAGCAGTTCGATAATGATAAGCTGTGGAGTATGCTCGACAGACAGAAGCAAGCCGGTAAAATCCGTCATTTAGGCGTGTCGATCAGTGCATCGGGCTCGGGGGTGCATCAGACCTCTGCGGCAGCGGATGTGCAGGCAGAGGCCATACAAGTAGTATATAATCGGCTGGATCGTCAACCTGAAGAAGAGATTCTTCCGCTGTGCATCGAGCATCAATTAGGTGTGTTAGCTCGCGTTCCGTTAGCCAGTGGTTATTTGAGCGGCAAGTATAAGCCAGATGCGATTTTTGCTCAGGGTGATGTGCGAGCGAACCATAAAGAGGATGTAAGACAAAAGCAGCTGCGCGCAGTAGCAGAAATTGCTGCCAATGAAGTGCCATCAGGTCTGGATATGGCGCAGTGGGCTTTGGCTTGGTGCCTCCAGCATTCCGCAGTAACCAGTGTAATTCCGGGCTGCAAAAATGTAGAACAAGTCATCTCCAATGCCAGTGCTGCTGATTTGGACATGGTGAAGGGCAACGTGTGATAAGTTAGAATGTTACACGGTGAAGAGTTCTTGGAGCTTCATCTCGGGTGAATGCTTCACGTAGATATGATTCCAGCTGTTCGTGGAAGTATCGTAAAGATAGTCCTGCTTCCATTGCTGGACATGGGTCGCAATACTCCTTACAGCGGATACAATTCTCTCTACTTCCTGATTAGTCATAATGGGATGTAGAGAGATGCGAATCCACCCTGGTCTGAAGGATTGGTCGCCGCTCATGATTGCTCCGGCAATCTGAGCGGATTGCGTCCACCCTAATCCGAGCAGGTAATGTCCGTATGGACCTGCACAAGAGCAGCCGCCTCGAGCTTGTATGCCGAAACGGTCATTCAACAGCTGGACAGCAAGGTTGTAATGAATATCGCGCAGTGTAAAAGAGACGATTCCATGACGTTCTGTATGATCTCCGGCCAGCAGTGAGCACTCCGGTATGTCGCTGAGTCCTGCCAATAATTGCTGACACAGCTCGTGCTCTCTCATCACCATATATTGACCGTTTCCATTCATCTGCTCCTTCAGCTTCACGCAAAGTGCCGTGCGAAAAGCCTGTAAAAACCCCGGTGTTCCCCCGTCTTCCCGCATCTCAATCGCATTAGTGTAGCGGCGTCCTCCCCAAGGGTTGACCCAGGCTACTGTACCTCCACCCGGTTCGTCAGGAATACGTCCATTGTTCAGCGCTTCATCAAAGATTAGAACGCCGTTTGTGCCCGGCCCACCCAGAAATTTATGCGGAGAAAAAAAGATCGCATCAAGCTTCTCCAATGGGGAAGGTGGGTGCATATTGATAGGCACGTAGGGAGCACTGGCGGCAAAATCCACAAAACACACGCCCCCATGACGATGCATAGCAGCCGCTAGCTTTGCGTAAGGCGTCTGAATTCCAGTCACATTAGAACAAGCTGTAAATGAACCAATCTTGAAACGGCGATTGGGGTATAATCGCAGCTGGTCTTCAAGCTGCTGGGGGTCAATATTTCCGTCCTTTCCGGCGGGAATGGTAACGACGTCACCAAGCCCCTCCTGCCAAGGAAGAATATTGGAATGATGCTCCATATGGCTGGTGAAGATAACGGGGCGATCTTCCAGCGCGCGGTTATTATGTTCCTGTAGCCATTCCGGGAGCCTTAATCCCATGATACGCTGCAGCTTGTTCACGGCTCCTGTTGTTCCATTGCCGCAGAAGAGCAGTACATCCTGAGGGCCGGCATTTACATGGTTCTTAATGATTTGGCGAGCTTCATTATAAGCCTGCGTCATGATTAGTCCGGTGGTGTTGGAATCTGTATGTGGATTGCTGACGTAGGGACCGAAGGCTTCCTGCAACTTGCGTTCGATCGGTTCATATAGGCGCCCGCTTGCGGTCCAATCGGCATACAGAAGCGGTTGTCTGCCATATGGGGTGGTGATCTGATGCCGAATGCCGATGGTGTGACCACGAAAAGTATCAAAATGGTCTTGTAATGAAGCGGGCGTCTCTGCAGAAGAGGCGTGGATGATGTTTAGCACGGATATTCCCTCCAGCCCGTACGCCGTCAGTGCTAAGTTAATGGGGTGTATTTTCGGCGTGCCAGTAGTTTCTATGGCAACAGTATATGCCTGCATGGGGGATTGGGTTAAAGCCTAGTCAGACTTTAAATAAATAACTGTACATCACTTTCTAAAGCATCTTTTAAATATGCCGCAGCATCGATGATTTCGACCTCTGGCAGCAGTTCCTCGGGCTTAAAGCCCATGATCTCCACAGAAAGCTTGCAGGCATAGAATTTGATGTTTTTTTTACGAGCCCCTTTTAGAAAATGAATCAGCTTCGGTGCGCCTTGTTCCTCCATCATTTCCTCCAGCATCATTCGTCCCAGCCCGCTGAAGTTCAGATGAGAGAGTGGCAACTGCCCAGGACCCTTCGGTGTAATAACATCCATCAGCTTCTCGTAGATACTCTTGTCCTCAAGGGTCATTTTCTCCGGATCACGCACCAAAAATAGACCCCAGAATGAAAAGAACATGGTAACCTCGACATCGATATCTCTTGCGGCATTCGCTAGGATCAGTCCAGCCATCGCTTTGTCGTATTCCCCACTGAACATTAGCAGATTGATTTTTTTGCTCACCCTGATAATCCTCCCGTTACTTTTATTAGAATGTCATTAGTATGGTTGTGGTGGGGAGAACTATGCGAAGAAGCTTTCTGAAATTATAAAAAAAGCCCCCTTTCGGGAGCTTGAGATTTACTAATGTACTTCAGGATCTTTAGATTCTGGATCTGCATTGCGACTGATGTCGTAATAACGGGCGGACAGCCAAATAGCTCCGGTAAATAACACGATGAGTCCAAGGACGATAGAAAAGCGCCAATCGCCTGCCTTGAAATTTAATTGAAGCACCGTTAGTACCAGTGAAACTTGGGTCCAAACCAGTGTTCTTTTGCGAAAAGCCGCAATATCGCCAACCATCTTCGGGATATTCCGAATGATCAGATAGGCAATAACTGCGAGAATAAGGGCGAAAATAGCAGTTACCGCTAATTCAGAAGAGGACAGGACATGCATAGTCTCAGCATCCTTTCGGCTTGCAAAAGTATTAGTTTCAGATCAGAACAATTTCTATTTTTTGAAGATGCCCAGCGGAGCTCCAATTGGTAAGAAGCTACGGCCGAAATGAGCGTTTAGCACGGATGCTCCACATCCGTAAAGGGACACAATACCAATACCAAGCTCAGCACAAGCAGCAAGCTTATGGAAGAATTCTGGAGCGATCCCAAAGGAATCAAAGGTTAGTCCGATAAAAAGAAAATCTATCAATACAAAAATGATAAGCAGAACTCTATTTGCCTCAACGGCACCAATCGTCATAAAGAGTGTGAAGATCAAGTAACCCAAAAATACAAATCCGAGCTGCTTAGGATCTACAGCCTCCGCAAGCGTTGGACCAAATACGCCAAGCTTGATCAGCCAGCTGCTAGCCATGCCGAACCAAAAGAAAGCGTAGGCGCCAAAGGCGGTCATACCAAAGGTATTGTTGTGCTTAGCATCCTGAATGGCGGCGAATAGCTGCGCGAATGCTCCCAGGAAGATAGCCCAAGGAATAACATAGCTAAGTCCTGTTGTAAATTCAAGCTTCTGTGAAGAAGCGACCAATGTGACAATAGCCAGTCCGAATAGCCCGATGGCGCTAGGGTCGGCAGTGACGATTTTGACAGATTGGGTGTTAGGGGATTGCGCTGACATGACAGTAAAAGCCTCCATTATTATATATAGTTTTACGCTCTTAAAAACAGCCCGTAAGGGGCGCTGTTCATAGGCTTGCCTATCATATCATATCGGTATGTGCTTGCCTATAAAACAACACTCATTTTTTGTCGTAAAATAGGGGTCCTGCGTGAAATAAGGAATTGTTTACATTTTTATCTTCCATTATCAAGTTACTTGACCAAACAAACGGAAATATTATGTCAAGAATAGACATTATATGCAGTGATAATCTTCACAATCTATCGAAAATTGATGTATAATAGTCAGTGATAATTATTATCAAATCATATGAAAAAGGCGGTAAGCTTGAAGTGAACAAATGGACATTATTTACCAAGGCGACCCGGTTTTGGAGTTTTTCTGTTATGCTCATCCCGATTGTTTTGGGGACCGTTGGGGCATATGTATGGGAAGGGACATTCCATCCGGTTTTATTTATTCTTACATTAATAGGGGCGATTTCGGCGCATTTGTTCTCCAATATGGTGAATGATCTGTGGGACTTCCGCAACGGAACCGATACAGAAGCAAAGAATTCCGCTGGTGAAATCAGCACAAACTCCGGGCTACTGACAGGTGGGATCCTCTCGGAGTCTTTTTATGCAAGGATGACCTGGAGTATGCTGGCGATTGCCCTTATCTGTGGTGGGATTCTTAGTATATATAGCGGTTGGAATATCCTCTGGTTTGTACTTGTTGGTGCTTTAATCGCTTATTTCTATGTGGCTCCGCCACTGCGTTATGGCTATCGCGGCAAAGGTTATAGTGAGATGGCCATTTTTATTGCTTTTGGGATTATGCCTGTATTAGGCTCCTATTTCGTACAAACCGGTCAGTTTAGCATGAAGCCTGTAATTCTCTCGCTGCCTGTCGGATTTTTAACTACATTATTGTTGTTTAATCACCATTTCCTACATTGGAAAGCGGATGAGCAGGCGGGTAAGCTTACGCTTGTTGTAGTATGGGGAGAACAAAAGGCACTTGTATTCTCACGTGTACTTCTTTTCACTGGCTACGCTTCGGTGATAGTCTGTGTGCTGTTGGGTGTACTTCCTGTTTACGCACTGCTGGCGCTGGTTACAGCTTTCTGGCCGCTGCGCATTTACAGTAGTCTCAAGCAACATAATGCTTCGCCGGCTTATATCCCGCTGATGGGTGCTTCACAAAAAGCCTCCGTACGCTGCGGAGTAGTAATGGCAATAACTTTATTAATTCAAGGCTTGATCTGATACTAATAGATGGACTACAGAAGGAGTGAGCTTTCATGGAAAAGAAGGACAAGGTATTGATGGCAGAAGAACAACAAGTTAAAGGCAATCGCATGGTTCTTGGGGATTTCCACTCCATTTTAGAAGAAGGAAAGGTCTGGAAGACGGGTGGATTTACACTGCCTGACGGATCATTTTGGGCTTACCGTGAGCCGGAGGCTGTAGTTATCGTTCGTAATGACACCCTGTATGTACGTGCGAAGTTATCTCGCGAGAATCATCAAGTGCAAATTCTGGACAATGCCAAGCACATGTATTATTCAGCCAAGCCAGTGGAGATTCCGGAAGCAGGAGAGATTAGCATTGAGCTGCAAATTCGTTGCCGTACACAAGAAACTGCACCTGGAGATCTGTATGATGGATATGTATCGCTGAACCTGCTGGATTTCACGACAGGCGCTGCGCTTGATTTCTTCGCGGGAAATGATAAATACGCTAGTGTATATGGTATTTTGCCGTTCCCGGGTGTACAAGTACCAGAAAGCACTGGAACGAAATACTTCTGCATCTTTAAAGAAGATACGGATTTCAAACCACGGGAATTCAATACGTACCGTATTACCTATCACCGTGGCAATGATGAGGCTGTATTCTATTTGAACGGCAAGGAAGTACGCCGCGAGAAAAATATTCCGCTTAAATTCAATAACTTCACTGTAGCGCTCGGAATTATGACAGAGAAGGATCTGAGTCCTGAAGGCAGTGTGTCTGTACATGGACAAACAGTTATTGCAGAATGGTCCCCAGTGACGGTTACAACAACTGAACAGTAATGCCTTGCAGGCTCATTTGACAGATAAGGGTGTATGGTGTGAATATTAAAAGCTTTCTAAGATTTGTGGAGCTGCCGACGAAGGTAGCCAGTATTATTCCGTTTCTAATGGGAACGTTGTACGCCCTGTACCGGTTTGAGGATTTTTACGTACTGCGTTTTGGATTGATGTTCGTGTCTTTGCTTAGCTTCGATATGGCGACGACGGCGATTAACAACTATTACGATTTCAAAAAAGCTTCTAAAACCCACGGCTACGGCTACGAAACGCATAATGCGATTGTTCATTTTAAGCTAAAAGAGCGCACCGTCGTGGCGACGATTGTGATTTTGCTGGCGCTGGCAGCAGGGTGCGGGATTGCGCTTGTCACTCAGACGGGTTTGCTGGTCTTTTTGCTGGGTGGACTGTCGTTCTTGATCGGTATACTTTATTCGTTCGGGCCGATTCCCATCTCGCGGATGCCGTTAGGTGAGCTGTTCTCCGGTTTGTTTATGGGCTTTGTTATTATTTTTATCTCTGCCTATATCCATACGGATGAGCATGTGGTTTCACTGCTGCTCCAGAACGGCTGGGTCAGCTTGAATATCAACATCGTGGAAGTGCTGTACCTTTTCTGGTTTTCCGTGCCCGCTATTTTGGGGATCGCAGGGATTATGCTCGCTAATAATATTTGTGATATTGATGAGGATGTGGAGAATCGAAGGTATACGCTTCCGGTGTACATTGGCCGCCGCAATGCGCTTGTGCTTTTTAAATATCTCTACTATGTCTCTTATCTGGATCTTGTAGTGCTGCTGATCTTAGGGATTAACCCTATTCTGGTTCTGTTGATTCTACTTACGCTGATCCCGCTGCGCCGAAATATTGCCTTGTTCACAGAGAAACAGGAGAAGGCGAGTACCTTTATTCTTGCCGTCAAAAACTTCGTATTGATGAACCTTGCGCGTATAGTTGTGCTGGGTGCGGCTGTGCTGTTAAATGCACTAATATAACATTCATATTTTATAAAAAAGCAGTGTCTATCGGGGTTGGAGCTCCTTTTGGCACTGTTTTTTTGCAATTTGCAGGCTTCTTTCTGTTAGAGAAACGTTTCATTCTATGATAAGGTGGCTTTAAGTATAGTAAGTAATCTATAAGGAAGAAGGTTAGCAACGATGGTGCAAAAACTTCGCTGGGGAATCATGGGCTGCGCGCAGATTGCGACAGGTTCAGTGATGCCGGCTATAATGGATTCGGAGACGGGAATGATCACAGCGGCAGCCAGTCGCGGTTTAGAAAAAAGCAGCGCTGTAGCCACAGAGTTCGGAATAGATAAAGCTTACGGCAGCTATGAGGAATTACTGGCGGATAAGGATATTGATGCAGTGTATATTCCACTGCCAAATCACCTCCATCGGGAATGGGTAATCCGTGCGGCGGAAGCTGGCAAACATATCTTATGTGAGAAACCGATCGCGCTGAACAGTGAAGAAGCGGCTGAGATGGTAAAAGCTTGTAATGATGCTGGAGTCCATTTGGCAGAAGCTTATATGTATCGGCATCATCCTCGGATTGCGGAATTGCAAGAGATTATCTCTAGCGGTGAAATTGGTGAATTACGCTCCATTCGAGGCACTTTTACTTATAATGACGCTACAGATACCTCTAATATTCGCTTTAAATCCGCTTGGGGCGGCGGCTCGCTTTATGATATCGGCTGTTATCCGCTAAGTGCAGCACGACTGCTGTTCGGAGCTGAGCCGGAAGCCGTGACAGTGCAGGCTATGTTCTCTCCGGAGCATGACAATGTAGATATGATGGCTTCAGGGCTGGTAGAGTTTCCGAAGGGGCTAAGCCTGATTTTTGATTGCGGGATGTGGGCATATAACCGCCAGCTGTTAGAGATTCTGGGGACCGATGGGATGATTGAAGTGCCTATGCCTTTTAATGCTAGAGATGAGGATGCCGAATTTTTTGTGCATACGGGAGAAGGGGTAAGACGGGTTGATGCCACCGGGGCGAATCCCTATACACGGGAGGTCGACGATTTTGCCTCAGC
Organism: Paenibacillus odorifer; assembly: GCF_000758725.1. NCBI lineage: Bacteria > Bacillati > Bacillota > Bacilli > Caryophanales > Paenibacillaceae > Paenibacillus > Paenibacillus odorifer. The sequence continues at coordinate 6,489,578 of NZ_CP009428.1, read as the reverse complement.
AGTATTTACAGGAAAAAAATTATTTGCACCCGAGGATGCAGTGCTGGGCATGCAATTGATCGAGACTTGTCTAGCTTCTGCTAAAAAGCGGGAAAGAATTAGTATGCTATAAGAAGATGAATCCAATAGGAATCTATGCAAAAAAACCTCCGGGCGCTCTGCTATACGCAGCTTCCGGAGGTTTTTACAGTCTCAGCTTTTAAACGGTGCTCAAGAGAATATCATCGTCATCATTGCTATTAAACGCTTCGCGGTCAAATTCACCTTCGGAATTAGCTACTAACAGAGCTGTTACAGCTGTTCCAGTTGCGTTTACAGCGGTACGGCCCATATCGATGAGCGCTTCAACACCTGCAACGATAGCGATTCCTTCAAGCGGCAGGCCGAGAGCAGTTAAGACTACCGTGGTGGAGATTACGGCAGGTCCAGGTACGCCAGCTACACCAATGGAAGAAATAATACTTACTAATACCAGTGTAATATAGTCGGTCCAGTTCAGATCAATACCGAATACTTGAGCGGTAAATACAGCCACAATAGCTGGCCAAATCCCACCGCACGCATTAAAGTTCACAGATGCCCCTAACGGTGCGATAAAGCTCGCGATCCGTGGGGAGACATGAAGCCGCTTCGTAATAACTTCGAGATTGACCGGAAGTGTTGCATAGCTGCTTCTGGTTGTGAAGGCAACAGTAATGGTTGGATACACTTTCCGGAAGAAACGAATTGGATTCACCTTCGCTACTAATAGAACCAATCCGCCAAAGATAAGTACAAAATGTATAATCATTGCTACGTACGAGGTTATAATTACACTGCCTAGCTCCTGCAATGTCTCCCAGCCATAACGTGCGGTGATTCCGGCAATCAGTGCGAATACGCCATAAGGGGTCAGGCGAATAATGAATTTCACAACCTGATGCAGTATCAGTGTTAGGGATTCAATAAGATCACGTACAGGTTTGACGGCTTCGGGTTTCTTGGAGCCAATCTTGATTATAGCTACTGCTAAGAAGATGGCGAAAATGAGTAGAGGCACAACCTTACCCGTAGCTGCTTCATTAACAGGGTTAGATGGAACAAGATCGAGGATAACCTGGGAGAAGGTCGGGATTTCCCGGGCAGCAAAATCTGCGGGTACATCTTGTTGTATACCTTGGCCGGGATTGAACAGCAGCGCAACCGATAGGCCGATAATAGAAGCGATGCCAGTTGTTCCGAGGAACCAGGCGAAGGTTTTGATCCCGATTTTGCGTAGATACTCCAGATTGGTTAAGGAAGAAATACTGTTTAATACGAGTACGAATACTAAAGGAATGACGAGCATGCGGATCAAGCTGACATAAATGCTGCCGAATGTGCTAATAGCTTTGGTCTCTAAATCGAAGTATTGAAAGAATATACCGGCAATAAGTCCGATGCCAAGTCCGATGAGTACCCGGGTGCCAAATCCAATTCGTTTACGTGCCAGTAGAAACAAAATTGCAAACACAAATATGGAAGCGACAAATCCATACCAGTTCGTTTCGATGGCGGATAATAAGTTGTTATCTATGTTCACTACCAATACCCCCTTAAACCTAGTTTTTTAATGTGATTAATCCTATTGAGATCAATCTATATAGAATTTATAGTAAAGTCAATGTAATTATATGTTAAAAATAATTAATTCCGATAAAAACCATGCGAAAAATAAAAATTGATTGACAAGGCACTATGGCATGAATAATATGGAACTTAATCACAAGCCAATTGGAATCGACTGGACAGCCGGAGATTCAACGAAAGACGCGTAAATTGCGTCCCGTTGAGTCTCTTTTTTTTTAACTTTAGAGAAGGGAGAGTTACGGATTTAAGGTACAAGAATGTAATGAAGGGGTCTCTTATTTTATTTGAAAAGGATGGTACACATATGAAAAAGCTTTCGATCTCTTTGGTTGCCGCCGCTATCGTCTTCTCCGCATTGACGTATGCCGCGGTATCCGCTAACAAAAAAACAGCAGAGGCAGCACCCATTCAAGAGAGTAGTAATACAGCAGTAACCGCAGCAGCTTTACCAGTAGCTACTTCTGCAGCAGCAGTTGTTGTTCAGGCAGAAGCTACTGCAGCTCCTGTAACAGAAGCTGTCCAGCCGGAAGCTTCGGCTCCAGCAGCAGAGACAGTCACGGCAGAAGCTACTGCGGCCCCAGCAGCTGTTGATTCTGCGGCGAAGGTTGTTGCTTCAGCAGCTCCAGAAGCGGGCGCAGCTCAGCCTAAAGCAACCGCATCCCCGGCTGCGGACACCGCTAAGACGGCAACAGCTGCAACAACGGTATCTGCATCTGTTAAACCGCAAACCAGCGCGGCAACGCCTGCGCCAACTGCTGCGCCTACGACTGCTCCAAAAGCAAACGTAACCGCTAAAGCCGTTCAGCCGACCGCAGCTCCTGTTGTATCTGAACAGCCTAAGGAAACCGCCGCTCCTGTAGCAAAAGCAACGGAGACACCTTCCAAAAAAGCTATAACCTTCTCTACAACAGAGGTAGTTAAAGCGACCCCGGCTCCGGTAGTTGAGTCTTCTCAACCGAAAACATCGTCTTCTGCACCTGCATCCACGGTCAGCGCACCAGCAGCTGCTCCAGCGGAAACGGTTCAGGCACCCGCACCGGCACCAGCCGCTGAGGAAGAGGTTTGTCCTTGATGAGCAGCAGGCTCATTCAGGATTCCTTTCAGCCCATTCATCCCATAAACCTATTTAAGGCGAGGTGCACATAATGATACGACCATTAACCTTCAAAAAAATTGTAACGCTGCTGCTGGCAGCCTCCCTGCTAGTCCTGCCTACACAGGCAGGAAGAGCTTATGCTAATCCGGATAACGCAGAGGTTATAACCTCTTCCCAAGGCGGCGTTAACCAGTTTGACTATTTCAGTCATGTCTATGACCATCTAAATGATGCTAACCATGTATTTAAAACAGCAACGTATGAAGATATCGTTCATCTTTTTGAGAGTGAAGGCACATACGCTGTTCTGGTTGGCGGCGCTTGGAGCGAGAATACACAGGCCGATATCGGCTTTATCAACGAGGTAGCCAAGGAATATGGCATCTCTACGATTTATAACTTTGATACTAAGCTGGACGGGGACACCCTTCAGATTGCAGACAGCAATAATAAATTTGCCTATAAATATGTTGATCTGGTCAACAAGTATTTGAAGAATTTAAATCTTTCTTCCAAAGATGATCCAGAACGCAATGTCAGCTATACCAATAAAAACGGGGAAGTTGTGACTGCTAACAAGCTCGAGTCTCCATTCTTATTGGTATACAACAAGGATCACAAGGATGCACAGGGAAATAGTGCTCCTGTCGTATCCTACCTGGATAAGAGCTATTCGTGGAATGAGTTCCTGACGAACGGAACACTTGATGCGGCGAAGGTTAATACGTATAAAACATCAGTAAGTGAGGTGCTGGGTGCCGCTTCCCAATATGACACTATCGACGAGTCGGCTTATATCAAGGCGGCATTTAATAAGAACTATGAAGGGGAAAATGAGGGAAAACCTACGATCTTCAACGAAGCGGATGGCACGCTTGTTTATGAACATGTGACCTATCATCAGCTGAAGCAAATTTTAGCGAGTGAGGGAAACTATGCGATTTTGTTAGGCGGGTCGTGGTGCCCTAACACGCAAGCGGTGATTAAATATATCAACGAATATGCCAAAAAACATAATATCAATAAGATCTACTTCTTCGACACTAAGTTGGATGCTGGTGTGACCGTTGCTGAGCCTAATAACAACAGCGGCACTAAGGGCAGTGCAAATCCGCATAATAATAATGAGCTTCAGATTAGAACCACTAATCATCCGTATGCGCAGCTTTATGTTGATCTGGTTCGTACTTATCTGACCAATATCAAGACCGAAAACAATTCAGCTGCCAAACCAACTGTAATTAGTTATGTAGATGGACTTGGAAACACCGTGAGCGGAGACAGACTTCAAGTTCCATATCTGTTCACTTATAACAAGGACAACAAGGATGCAGGAGGCAAAAACTCACCGATTCTAGGGCATGTTGAACTTATGTACAGCTGGACGAATATCCAACCGGATTACGTGCAGGCTAATTACCCAATCGGAGCCAGATACAATAACACTACAACAGCGCTGGATAAAATATTCTCCAGACTCGAAGCTGTACCGGCAGGACTTACCGGTGTAGCACCAACAGCGGCCGACAATAAGGATGGGCAAATTGTAGGCACCAGTGCAGCATTGGAATTTAAGCTTGCTGGAGACGAGGCTTACACCCCAGCTTCGGGATCAGCCATTACAGGGCTTGCACCTGGTGTTTATAAGGTAAGATATGCCGCTACATCGGGCTATCAAGGGCCAACTTCCGCAGCTGGACCCACAATCATTCCTTATAATGCTGGCGAAGACGTAAGTGTGGAAGTTCCTGCTTACACCCATCAACAAGCAGCCCCGACAGGACTGGTAGGCGTAGCACCTACTTCTGAAGCTAATGATGATGGGCAAATTACGGGTTCTGCTGAAGGACAGGAGTATAAAGGCGTTGGAGAAGCTGATTATAAGCCTGTAACAGGTACAGCTATCACTGGTCTTACTCCGGGCTTCTATAATGTGCGATATGCGGCAAAAGAGGGATACAGCGTAGGTAAAGACGCTACAGTTGAAGTCCCGGCATATGGTGAGCAAGCGGCACCTACAGGATTAGTAGGTATAGCACCAACCAGTGCAGCCAATGACGACGGTAAAATTATAGGAACTACGAAAGCGCTGGAATATAAGCTGTCTACGGTTACCGATTATGTCTACGCATCAGATGTAGAGATCGTTGGACTGGTGCCGGGTATCTATCAGGTAAGATACGCAGCTAAAGAAGGATTTAACGCGGGTAGAGCAGCAGAAGTAATCGTTCCAGCATTCACTGCGGAACAAGCAGCTCCAACTGGGTTACAGGGAGTTGCTCCTACCTCAGCAGCGAACAATGATGGAAGAATTACGGGAACCACGACAGCCTTAGAATATAAGCTGTCGAGTGTAACTAATTATGTGTATGCACCAGATAAAGAAATCACAGGATTAATACCGGGCACGTATCAAGTGAGATACGCAGCCAAAGAAGGTTATAAGGCAAGTCCAGCGACTGACATTGTTGTTCCGGCCTATGTGCCTATTTCAGATCCTGGAACAGGTGGAACAGGTGGATCGGGTGGATCGGGTGGCAATTCTACACCGAGCACGACTACACCAACACCATCGGCAAGCCCTCAACTGGTTGCTACGGCAACAGCAGGGAGTACCGTGAACCTATCAGCAACAGCAGCAACTAAAACGGATAAAACCACAGGAGTGACTACTGCAACGATCACAAAAGAAACGGCTGCTGAATTCGTGAGTCTCGCTAAGAAGGCAGAAGCTGATGGGAAGAAAGCTGTTCTTGAAATTAGTGTTGCAGCTACTTCAGATACTCAAACCGCTGAACTTACTCTTCCAAGAAGCATAATTAATGAGTTAGCCGCCGGAACGAAGGCGGAGATTACCATTGATTATGAGAATGTGGGTACGATTACGTTTGATGCCAAATCATTGGCAAGCATTAGTGCAGCTTCAGATGCCGGAGAAATCATTATTAGAATCGCGAAGGTGTCATTAACGGCAGAAGGCAAGGCTGTTCTCGGAGACAGACCGGTTTATGACTTGTCGGTTATAGCGGGTGAAAGCACGATTTCCACCTTCGGTGGGGGCAGTGTTCGTGTCAGCGTACCGTACGTGCTGCAAGCGGGAGAACGGTCAGATGCGGTTATTGTGTATCACATTAACAGCACTGGAAGTTTGGACAATGTACGTGGAAATTACAATACCGCTAAGGGAACTGTAGATTTCGTAACCACACATTTCTCCCAATATATTATTGGATATAATCAAGTGAGCTTTGCAGATGTTCCAGATGCCTCATGGTATAGCCATGCAGTAGGTTTCTTGGCAGCACGCAGTATCACATCTGGTACGGATGCTGAGCATTACAGTCCTAATGCCGCAATAACCAGAGGGCAGTTCATCGTCCTGTTGCTTAAGGCATATGACATCGCACCAGATGAGGTTGCCGCAGATAATTTTGCAGATGCGGGCAATACGTATTATACGAATTATCTTGCTGCAGCTAAGCGCCTTGGGGTAGCAACGGGTTCGGGAGATAATCAATTCCAGCCAGAGGTTCAGATCACTAGGCAGGAGCTATTTACACTCTTGTACCGCTCGCTTGTAGCGCTAGGTGAACTGCCATCTGAGAAAACAGCGGCCACGCTTTCCGGCTTTAGTGATGCTGGACAGATCGCTGGTTATGCACAAGAAGCCCTTCAAGCGCTGGTAGAGAGAGGCGTAGTGACCGGAGCGAACGGAAAACTCAATCCGGAGGAAGTCACTACAAGAGCAGAAGCAGCACAGGTTATTTACAATTTGCTATCCAAATAATCAGCGACTAAGACATAGCGGACGTCACGTAAGTAGCGTTCAACTATGAGTGCGGCGACTCGGCTAAGACAGCAGAGCAGCGATTCCTCTTTTATTGGAGTATCGCCGCTCTGTTTTTTTGTTTGTTAGCTGGCTGGTTGCCCTTGCCCTGTCCGCTTGCACGCTTGCCCTCTTGCCCGCTTGATTCAGCAGCTCATTCATTATCGGCGCGACTTTCGGACCCAGATGACGTTATTTTCCACATTCCAGCCTTTGGGGCATAGTTTCGGACTCCAGCGACGCTATCGCTTAGAAAAAGGTGCGTTTATGGTGTTTTTCATGCTGATAGCGACTATGGGGTCCTTTAGCACTCCAAATGTGGTAAAAATCCGCGTATAAGGTCAGCTGTGTCCGATAGCGTGCTCGCTCTCTTACGCAAAAATGCTACCCCACCAAACGGACTCTGATCTTAGCCCGGTTTACTAAAATAAAGGGGGTGCCAACAGCCATTTCGTGGCATCGGTGGCGCTGCCTTTCGCTATAAATCTCTAGGGGGTGGCCTAATGGCCACTCTTTTTTTAACTAGACATAAGATTAGCAGACTAAATCATGGAAGAGGATTCTACTAAATGATACAATTATTGTAATTACATAAAGTAGTAATATTTCACATTATTGATTAGTTACTAGAAAGGGGACTGAGATATGGGTTTAGCTGACGATCCGGTCATAGCGATTTCAGGTTTATGGATGAACTATACAGACCGAATGGTGCTAAAGGGAATTGATCTTAAGGTATATAGAGGACAAATTATTGGTTATATCGGCCCTAACGGGGCAGGTAAGAGTACAACGGTGAAGATTATGCTCGGTTTGGTAGAAGGATATAACGGTAAAGTGGAGATTTTCGGTAAGGATATTGCTGATGGAGATGTTTCTTACAAGAAACGTATAGGTTATGTGCCGGAGGTAGCCGAATTATATGATAGCCTCACTGCAAGAGAGTATCTAACCTTTGTTGGCGAGCTGTATGGGCTAGGTCGTGCGGAGGCGGACTACAAGGCCAAAAAATTAACCACACTGCTAGGTTTGGAGAAGTCTTACGATATGCGGATTTCTTCGTTCTCAAAAGGGATGAAGCAAAAGGTGCTGCTTATCTCCAGCATGCTGCATGACCCCGATATTTTATTCCTGGATGAACCGCTGAGTGGTTTGGATGCTAATAGCGTGATGATAGTGAAGGAGATTTTTGCATCGCTGGCGGCACGGGGGAAGACCATTTTTTACTCCTCACATATCATGGATGTGGTTGAGAAAATCAGTAGCCGGATCATTTTGATTGATGGCGGGGATATTGTGGCGGACGGAAGTTTTGCGGAGCTGAAGGAGAAAGGCCGCGAAGGGACGCTTGAAGATATTTTCAATCAATTAACCGGATTTGATAAATACCGTGATATCGCTGGTGAATTTGTTGCGGTCATGCAAGAGCAAGAGGTATCCTCTTATGACTGATTTCTTCGTGCTGAGGCTGTTGGATAAGCTGCGGGGTGCATTTATAAGATTTGGAGTCGATTATGACACCATGCGGAGTATTCTGCAGATCAAACTGACCATGGACGGAAGAAGAACGCCTACAGCGCTTGCAGGTATGCAGAAAAAGGAGAACGTTAAAGAAGGTTCGCCTTTGCGATTGCAGTGGATTTACTTACTGTTTGGTTTAATATTAATTCCGCTAACGCTATCCAATGATCACTATATGCTGCAAATGAGCTTAACCTTTGGGATCATTATGTTTTTTGTCTCCACAACCCTGATCTCTGATTTTTCTTCAGTAATGCTTGATTTACGTGATAAAAATATTCTTTTTTCCAAACCCGTCAACCGAACCACCTTAAATATGGCCAAAAGTATCCACGTTCTTCTCTACTTAGGGACAGTTACATTGTCGATCACTGGTCCATCTTTGGTATTTAGCCTATTTAAGCAGGGGATCGCTTTTTTTCTGATGTATGCGGTGACAATTGTCTTGTTAGACTGTTTTATCCTCGTAATAACTGCACTGCTCTACCTGATGATCATGCGGTTTTTTGATGGGGAGAAGCTCAAGGATATTATAAATTATACGCAAATCCTTCTAACGATCGGAATAATGGTGGGCTATCAATTCATCTCCAGGTTGTTCAACCTCACTGAGCTTGGTGCTGCTTATCATCCTGCTTGGTGGCAGTACTTTATTTTTCCGGTTTGGTTCGCGGCTCCGTTTGAACTGTTGCTTGGTGGAGCGAGAGAACCCTATTACTTCATTCTCTCATTGCTGGCTTTGATAACCCCACTTGTACTGATCGTAGCTTATATTAAGCTGATGCCACAGTTTGAGCGGAATTTGCAAAAGCTGGCAGAGCAAGGCTCCGGTGGAAAAGACAAGGGCCAGATCGCAGAGTGGCTCTCTCGCAGAGTATGTAAGGAACCGGCAGAGGGAATTTTCTTTCGGTTTACTTGGTCCATGATGAAGAATGAGCGCGATTTTAAGCTGAAGGTCTATCCTGCACTTGGCTTTTCTATCGCATTCCCGTTTATTTTTATATTTGGTATATTACAGAATAGTTATGATGGTTCCCTTAAAGGTTCAAAAGTGTACTTGTTAATCTATTTCTGCACGATGTTAATGCAGACTGTAATACAGATGCTACGCTACTCTACAAGTTATAAAGGAGCTTGGATTTATAGGCTGATTCCTTTACCCGATAGCACGCCTATTTACCGTGGGATGCTTAAGGCGGCGCTGCTGCGGCTAGTCTTACCTTTATTTGCTGTAGATGCGGTATTGTTCATTCTGTTGTTCGGTGTGCACATTGTACCTGATTTAGTAGTGGTATTATTCGCCATGCTGATTTTCTCAGTCATCTGCTTTCGTGTTTATCCGCGGAGCTTACCTTTTTCAGAGCGTTATGAGGCAGCCAAACAAAAGGATTACACTGGAGTCGCCTTCATGCTTATGTTTTTGCTGATGGGGATGGCGGGTATTCACTATGTCTTCACTTTATTTACCGGAGGAATTTACATCTATCTGTTAGTTCTGGTAGTTTTGAATCAATGGTTATGGCGAAAGACCTTCCCCAAAACCCCATCAACCACAGGTCACATATCCAACTTTCCGGGGTGAGTGAATGCGTCAAATATGGACATTTTTTGCCGACATAAAAAAAGGGTATAAATTCCAGTATTTTCTTAGACAATCGGCTGAATACAAGGTAGAATACATCTAAAGTTGCTTTTCAGGGATAACCTATAATCTTTACGCACTCTTCCATTTATCTGATATTCGTGTACTGATTTTTTACTTGAGAAATACGCTGCAGCGATTACGGTATTCAAAACCGGTGAAGAGGTTAACTAATGGATAAAATGGGAATCCACTATAACGTTTGGATTGTTTTACTATCATTTGCGCTAGCGGCGACTGCAGCTTATTCCGCGCTGAATCTGATCTCGCAAGTCCCTCGCTCGTTTGGGAAAGTTCGTCGCTTATGGTTAATATCGGGGGCATGTGTACTCGGCAGTGGCATATGGTCGATACATTATGTAGGGATTATGGCGAGCCGTTTTCCTTTTAGCGTGAATTATTATCCAGGCAGGGCTGTATTATCGTTATTGGTTGGTGTATTGTGCTGCTATTCGGCATTCCGGATTACGTTTGTGCCACGTTTAAGAAAAAGTTGTTTAATAGTTAGTGGTGTTCTACTGGGCAGCGGGATCTCTGCTATGCATTATATCGGGATGTCCTCCATGAAGATCGCAGCGGAGATCCATTATGAGATATGGACTCAGACATGTGCTGTAATCCTCGTTATGCTCTCGTCTTTTATCGGATTATTTCTATTTCACAAGTTTAAAGACTATGTGGGTTTTAACCGCTGGAAGTTATACTCTGCTCTCTTTATCGGATTTTCGGTAACTGGATTGCATTATACGAGTGTAAGGGCGACTCATTTTGAATATAACGGTCTGTTAGGCAATACAACTTTTTTTATGGAGACTGATGTTATTCTCTTAATGGGAGTATCCTTGGTAACGCTATTTATGCTTGCGATTTCTGGTGGTGCTGTATTTCTGGACCGGCATGTGCTGGAACGGATGGCTTATTATGATCCACTAACTGATCTTCCGAACAGGCATGGCCTGGTACGTTATTTTAAAGATGAATTTTTCGGGAGTAGATCCGGTGCCGTATTTTTTGTGGATCTGGATCGGTTTAAGTCGATTAATGATACGCTTGGACATGATATAGGGGACTTGTTACTGCGAGAGGTCGCTATAAGATTAAGACGATCTGTAGGAAGTAAAGGCAAGGTCTTTCGTTTGGGCGGAGATGAATTCCTGATCGCTCTTCCAGATTGTACTGTGGAGGATGCGCAAGAGGAAGCAGAGCACATTTTATATGAGCTTAAGAAATACTACAGTATTCAAGGTAATGAGCTATATGTTACTGCAAGTGTGGGGATCAGTATGACCCCTATGCATGGAACTGACCGCTCAGCGTTAATGAAGGCAGCCGATACAGCTCTTTATACCTCTAAGGATTCGGGTAAGAATAAATTCAGTGTGTTCGATCAGGAGATGAACCGCCATCAGCTGAGACGGATGTCGCTGGAGAAGGATCTTCGTAAAGCGCTGGCACGCTCCGAGTTTATGGTTGTTTACCAGCCGAAATGGGATTCGTATATGAACGTTACCGTGGGTCTTGAAGCACTGCTGCGTTGGCGGCACCCTGAACATGGGATAATTTCTCCCGCGGAATTCATTCCCATCGCAGAGGAAACGGGACTAATTGTCCCCATTACCTATTGGATGCTGCATGATGTATGCAGCCAGAACATGCTTTGGCATAAGGAAGAGATAGCAAATGTCGCAGTCTCTATTAATATGTCAGCGCGGATGTTTGAGGGTGGGGGCTTATACGATGTTGTAGAAGAAGCACTCACACGTTCAGGCCTAGAACCACATTTCCTTGAACTGGAGATTACAGAGTCCATTGCGATGAATAACATGGAAGAGACGGTTGCGCAGCTATCCAGACTTCGGGCACTTGGGGTAAGGGTATCACTGGATGACTTTGGGACAGGCTTTTCGTCCCTTGGTAATTTAGATGAGATTCCAGTCAACACACTCAAAATTGATCAGGTATTTATTCGTAAGAGCAAGATGCATTCCAAGAAAGCCATTATCAGTAATATCATTGCGATTGCCACCAATCTTAATATGGAGGTCGTGGCGGAAGGTGTGGAGACACCAGAGCAGATTGAGCTGCTGCAATCCTTAGGCTGCAGAGTGATGCAGGGTTATTATTATGGGCGGCCAATGCCGGTGCATGAGCTGGGCCAGTGGTTTATAGCGAATACAGCAGTATCGTAGCAGATGATCTCAATACATAGAATAAAGGGCTAGCGTCTAAGCAGAATATCTCTGCTTGGATGCTAGCCCCTTTGCTATTAAGAAACCTTAAATCGTTCAATCAGAATTTGCAGCTTCTCAGCTAGTGAGGACAGGAAAGCTGCTGCAGACTCAACTTCTTCCATTGCGGCAAGCTGTTCTTCTGAGGAAGCGGATAATGTCTCTGCACTGCTGGCTGTCTGATTAGCGACATTTACGATGTTCTGAAGGGTTGTAACGAGACGGTCGGAAATTAGCGAAAGCTGTCGAACTGTTCCGGAGATCTGCTGACTTTGTGAGGCCATTCCCGAGACAGACATTTCTATCTCCGAGAAGGACTGGCCTGCCGTGGCAATCATTTCTCTGCCGTGCTCCATCTCTTCTGTAGAGCGTTTCATTGTTTCTCCTGCCTGATCCATCTGATTCACGATGATGTTTACCAGCTGGCCAATTTGCGCAGCGGAATGGGCTGAGCGCTCAGCAAGCTTACGCACGGAATGGGCAACGACCGCAAACCCTCTTCCTTCTTCTCCAGCTCTTGCGGCTTCAATCGCTGCATTTAGGGACAGGAGATTGGTTTCCTCTGCGATGCTGGCAATAGTACCCACGATATTTTCGATTTCTTTGGAATAACCACCCAAGGTTTCAATAATGATTGCTAGGTCGGTAATGCTGTCACTTACGACTCTCATCTGCTGTGTGGTGGAATCCATTGCTTCACGGCCTGTACGGGCTTTATTAGCGTTGCTGACCGCATTATTCATCGCGTTATCTGCATTGCCTGCAATCTCTGTGATGAAGCGAGACAGGTCTTGTACAGACTTATATTCGCCCTCCATATTCTGCAGCTGTGAATTCGCGCTATCCGCAAGCTCAATTGTAACATTGACGCTGTACTCACCGGCCCGGTTGGTTTCCTGTGCACTGGCAGAGAGCTCTTCGGACGAGGAAGCTACCTGCATGGAAGTCTCATTGACCTCGGTAATAAGCAAGCGCAGGCTTTGGGTCATGTCATTAAAATTACGGGCTAATGTACCAATCTCATCCTTGCTGTTGAATAAAATAGGATTATGAGTAAGGTCGCCTTGTGCAACAAGATTGACCCCTTTAGACAGCTTCGTTAACGGACTTATCATTCGGCGGATTAACAGATAAGCTGCTACGATAGCTATAACCAGAATGGAAGCTCCGATAATAAAGGGCTGAACTATGATATCTTGGGTTCTTTCTTGAATTATGGAGCCATCGAAATTAATGGCCATCAGCGCAACTATAGGTTTGGATGGATCATGATCCTGATAGATGGGGCCGTAACCTGTCTTAAGTGAGGTACCTTCGTATGTATAAACCTTGGAGTAGGAGGAATGCTTATGCTCAGTAATCATTTGCTTATCTTCATCTGAAAAATAAAAAGTATCGCCTGCTTTATAACCTCTAGCCTGGAAGCTTGAATCTGCGGCAAGTACTTTTCCGTCTAAGGATAAGATGAATGCCTCTTTAAAAATAGCCTTATGTGCCACAATCCAACCGATTCGATCCTCTACAGCCTCCAGTTTACTTTGATCGCCTGCCAACAATGCGGAAATATCTGCGGGGTCAATCAGGCCGGTTGTAATATTAGCGCATCCTACCAATTCGATACCTGCGGCTTCGTCTACTTGCTTATAAGCTGTACGGTATCCGAAGAACCCGATGGATGATCCTACAAGAAGTAAGACGATGAACATCATCCAAGTTAATTTAGTTGCTAATTTCATTCTTCGCACCAACCTTGACAAATTATGTTCTCAGTGATAATAGCTCTCACCTCTACGATTATATCGCATTGATATGCTCATAACCTTACATGGAATATAGTATTTCTGTGTCGGAAATTGGAGATTCGTGGAAGTTTGCGCTTTCCAGCATGCTTTCAATGGTTTAGTAGACAAAACCATTGAATCATTACCAGTTCTAGTGGTACGCTTGAGTTATTAAAAACGGATTGGGGTTGAACAAATATGCCACATCAAATAGATCCGTTAATTGATCGTCTGGGACTATCCATGTGGAGAGTACAGCGTAAGATTATGTCTCAAATGTCTTTGCACAAAGAACTCGGACTTACGGTGCCTCAGATGGGTCTGTTAAATATGATAGCGAAAGAAAAGAAGTCGCGGGTGGTACAGCTGGCAGAAAGTATGGAGGTCAAATCCAGTGCAGTGACGGTGATGCTGGACCGTTTGGAGGTGCTGGGTTATATCAAGCGTGAGCCGGATGGGAAGGATCGGAGAGCGGTTGTAGTAACGATCACCGAGAAGGGTCAGCAGGTGCTGGAAGAAGGACATTTCCGGTCCAAAGAACTGCTGGCGGAGCATTTGTCCATACTGAAGCCCGAAGAACTACGCAACTTTGCAGAGTATTACCGTATGATCGAGGATCAGGAGCGTTAGTCAGCTAAGCTTCGGAATGGATATCTTTATAAAAAACAGCAGAGCAGCGGTTCTCCATTATTGGGGAATCGCTGCTCTGCTGTTTTTGTTCGTTGGTTGCCTACGCCCTGTAATTTATTGTTTAGGTTGTTTGTCGGGCAACTGAGTGATATAGCTGTGGGAAAGCTGTAAAAGCCTCAAGGCACGGTTATATTCGTCCTCAGTGGCACTTGGTGTTGTTCCATCGTTATAAATAGAGTACTGAGTGTTGTCTTCAAAGCTGTTACCAGGAATAAGCAATCCTGAGCTGGCAATGAATGAACCAGAAGGTAAATAATATCGTTCTGGCAGCAAATTATAAGTCTGACTGAGTAGATCTTGACCAAAATATACGTTATTCTCTAATGAAATCCCAAGCAGACTTGCAGCGGTTGGCATGATATCCACTTCTCCGCCTACTTCATCAATGGTCTGCGGCGCTACGCCATCACCTGCATGAATAAGCAGAGGGATGTTCATCATATCCGCATAACTGTATTCATGACCATAGATTTCAGTCATCAATTCTTTATCATCATGATCGAGGGAATAAATCGGCAATCCCATATGATCTCCATAAATCATGATTACACTATTGTCCCAGACACCTTTCGCTTTAAGCTCTTCTACAAAATGTCCAAAAGCATCATCCGCATAGTTCTGGGAACGGATATAGTCACCAACAAAAGTACCTTCATAACGCTCTGGCAGCTCCATACGGTATTTTTCTTCCGGAATAGTAAAAGGGTGATGCGCTGACATTGAAATGACTTGAGCGTAAAAAGGCTGCTCCTGTTGGTCCATTTCTTTTAGTTTGTCGGCTGTCTTACTGTAGAGCGTATCATCAGAAGCGCCAAAGAAAAAGACATCATCTTCACCAAAAAATTTGCGATCATAATAATGATCGAAGCCCAGGGAGTCATACAGCTCGCCGCGGTTCCAGAATTCTACGACATTGGTGTGGAAGGTTGCAGTCTGATAACCATTTTCTTTAAGCACACGTGGCAGACTCGGCAGTACCTTATCTACATAGGACATCGTTGCCGCTCCACGTGGAGGGATGTAGAAGGAAGTATTAACTACGAACTCTGCATCCGACGTATTCCCTTGACCAACCATTTGATAAAAATTAGGGAAGTAAAGACTGTCCTTCATCACCTTGTTCAGGTTCGGTGTAATTTCTTGACCGTCTAATTTAAGTCCTAGCAAAAAATTCTGGAAAGATTCCATTTGAATAATAATAAGGTTCTTATCTTTCGCGATGCCTTGAAGTGGAGAACTAGCCGTAGTATTAATCCCCTTCAATTTATTGATGGCATCTTGTGTAATGTCACTTGAATTGACTAGCTCAGGCTCTTCTTTAGCGAAGATCGTATAGGCTTCATAATTAAGAATTCCCATTTCCTGGGCTTTCTTAATTTCGTTCATGCTGGCCTTATTAGGCAAGATGTTGAACAGGCATAAAGCAAGTGAGACTGCAAACAGAACGCTGTACTTAAGTTTTCCGCCACGGCGGCGGTTGATATTCTCTTTCTTATAGACCCGGCCTTTTTTATTAAAGAAGAAATAAACTCCGAGAATAATGATGTCTGTAAAAATCAGCAGGTAGTATGGATCCATTAGTGAGAATACGCTGTTGCTGACGGCGGTGACTTGATTCACCTGCTCCGCTGCATGGTAAGTCACAATAACACCATAATATTTAAAATACATAATGGCTGCGAAGAAAATGGCTGTCACTAATAAATTTACGGTCATGTAATATCCGAGCTTGCGCTTGGAACCAAAACGTTCAATGATACAGAAGAGCGCCCAAGCAAAGGGGATTTCAGTTAATAATGATTTCCAGGGCAATATATCGTCAAAGATTACGCCCCATGCCAAGAAAGCTTTTAGAATAAAAATTATTGTGAAAAACACAAAAGGTTTAACGATCCACTGTTTAAAGTTAAAGGATGACACAGCTTCGCCTTCTTTCTACATGATAAAACGCTATTTCCCGGCTAGGAAGAAACAGCGCCCCAGACAAAATAATTCCATAGTAATAAAATTTATTATGCAGGGCTAGCTATAGAATGTCAAAAATCGAGAACCTAAGTATAAGCTTAGTGGAGCGCGTAAAGTTGCACACAAAGGGTTGAAGCTGACGCTCCTGCTCTCATGCAGGGTTATACAGCGAATTCAGGACTAAAATGGCAATTGGGAACAAAAAGGATATATGGATAATAAAAGGAGGTGATGCTGGATGAGCTCTACAGTAGCTTTATCAGTTAGAACTCTCGTTGAATATGTTTTTCGCAGCGGAAGCATTGAGCCTGGCTTTCATGGAACGGGCGCTATGGTCGAAGGCACAAGAATTCATCAGAAAATCCAAAAGCAATATAAGGAAGGTGACCGCAAAGAGGTTTATTTGAAAACGGAAATTCCTTATGGAAACCTGCTTTATGTTGTAGATGGGCGTTGTGATGGATTGCTTGTCTCGGAGGATGGGAGCTTTACGGTCGAAGAAATCAAGTCAACCTCCGGACTGCTGGATTTACTGGACGAGGGACATGAGGTTCACTGGGCACAGGCGCTGATGTACGCATATATGATAGCTCTGGAGCAAGAGCTTTCTTCTATTCAGGTTAAGCTTACCTATGTCCACCGGGCCACTGATGAGAAAAAAAGCTTGTACCGAACGTTGTTTTTTGAAGAGCTGATTTCATTTGTGAATGACACAGTAGCTAGATATGCTCCGTACGCCGAGATGATGGTTCATCATGAGGCTAAGAAGGAGCAGAGTCTTCGGGAGTTGAGCTTTCCGTTCTCCTCTTATCGAAAGGGACAACGTCATTTTGCAGGAGCCGTATATAAGTCCGTCGTGGAAAAGGTCAGTCTGTTCGCTCAAGCACCCACAGGTATTGGGAAAACAATGTCGACGTTGTTTCCTGTCCTTAAAGCGATGGGCGAAGGACAAGCTAAGGGATTGTTCTATTTAACGGCAAAGACGGTTACCCGTTTTGCCGCGCAGGAAGCCATCTCGCTGTTGCTAACGCAGGGACTTCAGCTGCATGTCATCACTATTACCGCTAAAGAGAAGGCCTGTTTTCGCGAAGAGGGGGTTTGCGGTAAGGATTCCTGTCCTTATACGGATGGTTATTATGACCGGATCAACGAGGCGTTGATGGATCTGTTAGAGCACGAGACGCTCATGAGCAGAGACACCATTGCACTGTATGCTCACAAACACAAAGTGTGCCCATTTGAGTTCTCATTGGATGCGGCCTATGCCTGTGATGCTGTGATCTGCGATTACAATTATATATATGATCCTCGCATCAGTCTGAAACGGCTAACAGAGGAAAGAAAGAGAGAAACGGTACTTCTAGTAGATGAAGCACACAATCTGGTAGACCGGGGACGGGAAATGTTCTCCGCCTCTTTGCTGAAAGCCCCTTTCCTGGAGATCCAGCGCCAATATAAAGAAATGAACCGGAGTTTGAGTAAAGCCGCTAAATCGGTGAATGCTTTTTTCATCTCCCTTCGCAAAATTTGCAATGAAGAGGGGCAAGGGCAGTGGGACTCGTTCCCGGAGGAGCTGCCAGCTTTGCTTGAGATATTTTCTTTGGAGGCGGAACAGGAACTTATTCACCCCAGCTCCAGCATTGTCTCTCTGAATGGAGAAGATGAAGGGGAAAATGTCCTCTTGGATACATATTTTGCAGTTCAGGGAATGCTCCGCACCTTTAAGACCTATGATGAACGCTACATTACCTATGCTGAGGTTCGTAGAGGGGATGTCTATCTCAAGTTATTCAATTTGGATCCCTCGCATCTGCTTCGGCAGATGTCCAAGAGCTTTCGCAGTCAGATCCTGTTCTCAGCTACACTTTCTCCATTATCTTACTACCGGGATATGATTGGTGCGGTGGAGGAAGATTACAGTTTAACTGTTTCTTCTCCTTTTCAGAAGGAGCAGTGGGAAGTAACCGTCTTACCTGTCTCCACACGTTATCATGACCGGGAAGCTTCCCTAGTTCCGTTGACTAAAGCACTAAGCCAAATGGTCTCCAAGAAGGGCAATTATCTGGTGTTTTTTCCTTCGTACCTCTATTTACAAAACGTATATCAGGCCTTTACGGAGAATTACCCTGAAATCCGGACATTGATGCAGGATACGGGCATGAGTGAGCAAGCTAGAGAAAGTTTTTTAGCTGCATTTAGTCCAGACAATGACGAGACGTTATTGGGATTTGCTGTACTTGGAGGAATTTTTTCAGAAGGTGTGGATCTGCCAGGGGATCGCCTCAATGGGGTTATGGTTGTTGGCGTTGGCCTGCCACAGCTTGGTCTTGAACGCAATCTGCTGCGTCAATATTTTAATGCCAGAGGAAAAAATGGCTTTGATTATGCCTATGTCTATCCGGGAATGTGCAAGGTACTGCAAGCCGGAGGCCGGTTGATTCGCAGCGAGACGGATACGGGCATTATCGTGTTGGCTGATGACCGTTTTTTGCAGAGTCCATATATGCATTTGCTCCCCGAAGAATGGAGAGATTATCTTATCCGCTCGTAAGAGGTTATAATCTACGAAAGGGTATTCATAATCAATCGGCAGGGGGAAATAATATGACATTAAAAGTGGGTATTGTGGGTACGGGTTGGTTCTCTAAGGTACATGCTGATTTGCTTGCAGGGATGGATGATGTCCAGTTGCAGGCAGTCTGTGGAAGCAGTAAAGCCAAAGGCGAAGATATGGCACGTCCATACGGAGCTGCTGGATATGGTGATATTACAGAGATGTTGGATGCAGAGACGCTTGATGCTGTTTATATCTGTGTGCCTCCACAATCTCATGGTGCGATTGAACGTTCATTAATCAAGAGGGATATTCCTTTTTTTATAGAGAAGCCGCTTAGTATGACTACTGAAATTCCTGCGAGCTTGCTGCAAGATATTAAAGAACATAATTTATTGACCTCGGTAGGTTACCATTTCCGTTATCAAGAGAATGTCAGACGGCTCAAGGAAACACTACGTGGTGATAAGATCGGTATGGTTATGGGCCAGTGGATGGGCGGCATGCCGGGCGTAGCTTGGTGGCGTGATCAGGAGCAATCCGGAGGACAGTTCACCGAGCAGACTACTCATATCGTCGATTTAGTGCGTTATCTGGCAGGAGAGGTAAAAGAAGTATACGGCATGTTCGGAAACCGAATTATGCATGAGCAGCATGAAGGTGTGAGCGTAGCCGATGTAGGTACCGTATCTCTGAAGCTTGAGAATGGAATCATAGCTAATATTTCAAATACATGTGTACTGCCTGATCCGGTGGGAAGTGTAGGACTTAGTTTCTATAATGATCGGGGATTGCTGGATTGGAACCCGGATCGTCTCTTGGAAGTGCGAAGTGGCAATAGCACCGAATTTGAAAACACAGGAAATCCATATTTAGTGGAAAGTGAAGCTTTTCTGCATGCTGTACGGACAGGTGATCGTTCACGTATTCTCAGTGACTATGAGGATGGATTCAAGACGCTTAAAGTAACCTGCGCGGCTTACGATTCAGCACAAAGTGGACTTCCGGTTAAATTCTAGGTTTAGATCTCTTAAAAAAAGAACATGCCGCCTTAGATGTGCTAAAGAGACATGTCCTTGGCTCAAGCTGGGTTAGCCTAGTGGAGGAATACCGCGAGTAAAGCTGGCGCCACACCTATGGATAACAGCGCGGACAGAATCATCGCAATACTGGAGATGGTTCCGGTCAGTGAACTAAGCTCGAAGGCCTTGGATGTTCCTGTACCATGCGCAGCGGTTCCCAGCGATACACCACGCGCGATTTCATTGTCAATGCGGAAGATGCGGAGCACTGTAGGGCCCATCATTGTACCGAGTATCCCGGTAATGATGACGAAGACTGCAGTAATACTCGGTACACCGCCGATACTTTGCGAGATGCTCATAGCGATCGGCGTAGTCACCGAACGTGGAACCAGACTGGCTGCCAGATCGCCGCTGACATGCAGCCATTTGGCGAGCAGAATAGAAGAGATCACCGCTGTTATCGTCCCTGACAGCACGCCTGCCGCAATTTCGGCGGCGTGCTTTTTGAGCACCTTGAAGTTTTTATGCAAAGGGATTGCAAAGGCCATAGTTGCCGGTTGCAGCAAATCCGTCAGCCATTTGCCTCCCGCATTGTAAGAATCATAAGTAATGCCTGTGATGAGTAAGAAGATAATCATAAGCACTGGTGTAATGATCAATGGAGAGGTGTACACTTTGCCACTAGAAGCATAAATGCGTTTCGCCAGTAGATACACAGCAACCGTAAGACCGAAGAATAACAGAGCGTTTAACATGATCCTTTCCGCTCCTTTGCTTTGTAAATTCTACTGGTAAGTAATCCGGAACTGGCCATTACAACAATCGTACCCAAAATGACCACCGCGAGGATTCGTAAACCATCAGTTTCCAGAATATTCGCGTATTTCATTACGCCAATAGCAGAGGGAATAAAGAACAGCAAGAGCTCAGCCAGTAGCCAAGAAGCACCAACTTCAACCCAATTCAGATGAATGACACCAAACTCAAGCAAAAGAAACAATATAATCATTCCGAGTATGCTTCCGGGAATAGGGATATGCAATAATGGGGTTACAGCATTGATTAGTAATGAGAATAGGGTAAGTCCCGCTACCTGCAGCAAGCCTATAACAATCTTTTTCATAAGGCTTCGCTCCTTTCATGATAATGAAAGTTTACATCAATTGTTTTCATAGGTAAAATGAATAGATTGAATAAATGACATTCCTTTTGTCTATGTATCGGAGGTTGGAAGATGGATATCCGACAATTAGAATATTTCGTCCAAGCAGCACGAATGAAAAGCTTTACTCGGGCTGCCGAATCCTTATATATTTCTCAGCCAACGATCAGTAAAATGATCCGGAATATGGAGATCGAGCTGGAGGCGGATTTGTTTTATCGTGAAGGGAAAAGTGTCCGGCTTACAGATGCGGGGGAAATTCTGTTCACCAAAGCGCAAAATATCGTGGAGTCGTTCGCCAGCTTGTCTTCTGAGCTGGATAGCTTACGAAATTTGGAGCAGGGCCACATCCGCATCGGTCTGCCTCCAATGGTAGGGGCGAGCTTTTTTCCTTCGGTGATTGGTCAATTTCATAAACGTTATCCGCAGGTTACTATTCGTCTGCATGAGGATGGCGCGAAAAAAGTGGAAGAAGATGTAGAAACGGGCTTGCTGGACATCGGAATGGTTGTGCTGCCTGTAAATACAGCCAAACTTCATTGTTTCACTTTTGTTGAAGAGAAGCTGAATCTTATTTTACCTGTAGGACATCGGCTGGCCGGTGCAGACTTTGTTCCGTTAAGTGAACTGGCCGAAGAGGAGTTTGTGCTGTTCCGGGAGGATTTTACGCTGCATGATCGGATTATTACGGAATGTGTGAAGGCGGGATTTCAGCCTAAGGTAATCTATGAGAGCTCCCAATGGGACTTAATTAGCCGCATGGTGGCTGCCGGTATGGGAATCGCATTGCTGCCAGAGACCATATGCCGGGATATGGATCGATCACGGTTAGTTGTTGTGCCTTTGACGGATCCGGTAATTCCGTGGCAGCTTGCTATGGCGTGGCGTAGAGACCGTTATTTATCTTTTGCGGCACGCGAATGGATTTCTTTTGCAAAGGGACTTTTGCGAGAACAGTATCCCAATGAGCTCCCTGACCAGCATGCGGAGGACTCTGAATAAATAGTAATTCCGTTTTTGTTAGAAGCTCTACAATTTTTCTTTTTTTTGAAAATATGTTTTTTGGTATCATGACTTATGATAGGAGAAGATGTTGATAGAGAGAAGGAGAGAGATGTGACACAAAATCCAAATTCCTCCAAGAATAATCATAGAAAAGATTATAAAGAAGATGAGCTACTTGTAACTATAGAGAGTCTTAGATGTGAATTGCTGGAGGTTGCAGAGCAACGGAGTCTTAGTGACCGTGCTGTTTTAGAGCTTAGTGAGCGATTAGACAGCTATATTTTGCTGGCACAAAATAAGATGATGGAAAATTTGCGCAACCGGAAAGCCGGCATTACATCCTATAGTAGAAGTTCCAAAAGCGCCATCACTGTTAGCTAAACTACCAACAACATAGAATTATAATACTATGAAGATGTTACTGATCTAGAGGAGCGTATTAGGCTCCTCTATTTGTCGTACAATCTATTTGTTGTACAATCCATAACTTTCACCTATAATGTCAATTAATAGAATCTTTTCAAGTCAAACTTTGGGGGTGCCGAGTGGAGGGAAAGTTAACAACTATACGCTCAGAAATTGAGAAAAATTTGTCCCGCTCCGGCCATAATCTCGCCTCATTTTCAAAAATTTGTGGCCTGAATCGAGGCAGCCTCAGTGCAATTCTGCATGGAAATCCGCCGAAGCCTATGTCCTTGGGACAAGTAGATGCAATTATAAAAGCCTTTGGTTTTCCAGAAGGTTGGTTATATCCTCTATATGTTGATGAATGCTTCAATGATGAGAAGGTCTCACGCCGTAGAGTGGAGCCTTTTTTGATTCGTTGTGCTGAATTGGGCAAACAGCCTTGTATTGAGGACACTTTAAGCAGGTTATTAGAGTCTACCAAGCCGCTGGATATCATTTATTCTGTTGCTGATAAATTATTCAATAAAGGCAAAGTTCAGGAATCCATGTTTTTTTACAAGATTGTAGTAGAGAACGAGTCGGATAGTTATAGTGAACGTCTCGCGATCAGTCATTATCGTAATTTTAAATTTTTGCAAACACTTGATATGGAGGAGAAGCTACGCGCAGTCATTAGCTTTAGTCCTTTTAGGGGACGCCTTCCGGAAAATTTGCAATTAGATGGTTTATTGATGCTGACACAGCTATGTTTCGCTCTTCGCAGATGGGAAGAAATGGAGATCTATGCTGATGAGTTGAGAGCTTTAGCCAATGCAGTTTACCGCCAAGAACTGCGGAGGAGCGGAGACAAACGAAGAGAAGAACTCTGTACGGAACGTCCGCTCGTTGTTTATTATGGGCACGGATATTTACTTAAAGCAATTTCGTTGACGAAGCAAGGTCAATATGAAGCTGCGAAGAAATATACCGCTGGTTATGCAGACTTAGGCTGGTTTGAGATGTTGGATGAAGTAGGCCAGCAAGCTGTAGAACAATTCCGATTATTTGCAGTTGGGAACAGTTTCACACTGGAAATGCTGGAGGGGAACGTAAAGGTTGTACCGGACTATGTAGCTTTTTTGGCTGAGCACCCCGGAGAAATATTGCCAGGACTCATTATTATTATGGAATCGGCTAATCATTACAGATTTTCTGTAGATGATGTGCTTAAACGTTTTGCACGGGAAATGTTACGATTTGAACAGTTTGAAGATCCCATTAATATTGACCGATTATATCGGTTGTACTATCAAATAGCCATGTATCTAATAAACAATGGACAATATATTACGGGTGTGGACTATATCATACAGTCTTTAGAGTTATCTATTAAGACTAATAATGGAATAGACTTCATTAAGTGCGTGACCTTATTTGAGACCAATAGGGACTATGCAACTCTAAATCAACAGGAGAAATACAGAAAGCTGATAAGGGAGGTGAGAAAAGATGAAAAAATCACTATTGATGATGGCAGGCATTTTAGCATTGTTTAGCTTCATCATTATCGGCCCAGTTGGTTCCGGAAGTAATGGACCAATCACAACTTATGAGCACGGAGCAGGATTCTAAAGGTTATCCTTGGCAATATTTTATATACAGATACATAAACCGATAACTACTCCCTTGCACTCGTGCTGGGGAGTTTTCTTTTTCGTAATAATTGATAGCGTATTCATAATTTGACAAAGCAATCCGGCGAAAATATAATTAGGTAGCCTAAATAATATAGTGTTTAATAATTAGTTGACCTAACTAAAATAGAGGTGAAGGAAATTGGGATAAACGGAGGAAATACAGAAAATACTGAAAATTCAGTCGCACACGGGCTTTTTGCGGCGATGAAACGCCTGCATAAAGCTCAATGGCAAAAGGGCGTTGAGGGCCACAAGCCAAGTGAGATGACTTTAATGATATGCATTGAAAAATGGAATCATTCTGATGAAGAGGGTCTTAAGGTGTCTGAAATCAGCCGACTACTTGGATTCACTCCTCCTACCATCACGCAGCTGATTAACAGTCTTGAAGCGAAACAGATGGTGGAAAGACACGCGGATCCTTCGGACCGAAGAGTTGTACGCGTAAAATTGACGGAACGTGGAAAAGAACTCACACGAAAAGCGGAACATTATCGTGATGTGATGCTTGATAAGCTTGTACAACACTTAGGCGAAAAAGACACTAAACAGCTCACTGAGCTATTGCTTAAGGTACATGAATACGTTGAGGATAATCCACCACCTGATTGGGATAGGCTACAAATGAACGGAGATGAGAAGCTTGATTAAATTATTTAAACAACTGAAGCCTTTTAGGGTAGCTATTGGTGCTGTATTAATCCTTGTATTTTTGCAGTCCATGGGTGATTTATACCTTCCTACTCTGATGTCTGACATCGTCGACAAAGGGATCGTTCAAGGAGATCGCGCTTATATTTGGAAAATAGGTAGTTTCATGCTCATGGTTGCAGGTGGCGGTGCTTTATGTTCGGTAATTGCCAGTTACTTATCGGCAAAAGTGGCGGCTGGGTTTGGTAAAATCACGCGTGCTCGAGTCTTTAATCATGTAGAGAATTTCACTCTGCATGAATTCGATAAGTTAGGTACAGCATCTTTGATTACACGTACAACAAATGATATTACACAAGTTCAAACCGTACTTACTATGATGTTGCGCATGATGATCGGGGCACCGATGATGATGATTGGTGGTATCATCATGGCAGTATCTGAAGATGCTAAATTATCATTGATTTTTGTAGTCGTTATTCCTGTACTTGTTGGGGCGATCTTCTTTATTGGGATGAAGGGTCTGCCACTGTTTAAAGCCATTCAGATTAAGCTTGATAAATTAAACCTGGTGCTGCGTGAGCATCTGACAGGTATTCGTGTTATTCGTTCTTTTAACCGGATTGATCATGAGAATAGACGTTTCACCGAAGCTAACCGTGATCTTACGGATACAGCTATCAAGGTCAACAAAATCATGGCCGGCCTGATGCCGCTGATGATGATTGTAATGAACTTTTCTATGATTGCTATTCTTTATTTTGGTGGAATTCGAATTGGTGACGGCGATCTGCAAGTTGGGTCCCTGATGGCATTTATCCAATATGCGATGCAAATTATGTTCTCTCTGATTATGGTATCGATGATGTTCGTGTTAATTCCGCGTGCTTCAGCTTCAGCCGTGCGTATCAATGAGGTACTGGATATGCAGCCTGAATTTACAGATCCTACTGAGAGTGAACTGCATACAACAGCTCAAGCTACTAAAAAAGACGGACGCGATTCTTTACGTGGTTTTGTTGAGTTTGAGAATGTATCTTTTTCCTATCCAGGGGCAGAACAGCCTGCACTTTCGAAAATTAGCTTTAGTGCTCGTCCGGGTGAAGTTACCGCAATTATCGGGGGTACCGGATCGGGTAAATCTACGCTGCTTAGCCTGATTCCAAGGTTCTATGATGTTAATGAAGGTGCTGTACGCGTAGACGGAGTGGATGTGCGTGAGATGACACAGGAAGAGCTGCGGAGCAAAATCGGTTACATCCCTCAAAAAGCAGTATTGTTCTCGGGTACGATTAATGAGAACATCCGCTACGGTAAAGAGGATGCTACGGATGAAGAAATCATTCATGCATCCAAGGTGGCTCAAGCCTACGATTTCGTATCCGCGATGAAGGATGGGTTTGACTCGGAAATTGCCCAAGGCGGGAATAACGTCTCTGGTGGTCAGAAACAGCGGTTGTCCATTGCTCGGGCGCTTGTGAGAAAACCTGAGGTGTATCTGTTCGACGATAGCTTCTCAGCTCTTGATTTCAAGACAGATGCCAAACTTCGCGCGGCTCTCAAAGCTGAAACTACGGAATCCACCGTATTGATCGTAGCTCAGCGGGTTAGCACCGTTATGGATGCGGACCGGATTATTGTAATTGATGAGGGTGAAATTGCTGGAATGGGCACTCACCGTGAACTGCTCGAGAGCAGTGATGTGTACCGCGAGATCGTATCCTCGCAGCTGTCAGAGGAGGAAATAGCATGAGCGAACAAAACAGAGAACATAAGCCTGCAGCTCCCCGCGGCCATAAAGGTCCGGGTGGACCGGGTGGCGGTCCTGGAATGAGGATGCCGGCAGAAAAGGCTAAAGATTTTAAAGGTACACTTCGTCGCTTGATCAAATATTTACGCCCACGTATGGTTCAATTGATTATTGTACTAATTATGGCGATTGCCAGTACGGTGTTCAGTATCTTCAGTCCGAAGGTTATGGGTAAAGCTACAACCAAACTGTTCGAAGGTGCTTACGGCAAATTGATGGGTGTAGAGGGTGCCTCCATTGATTTTGGATATATTAATGATATTCTGATCCTGCTCGCGGGATTGTATCTGCTTAGTGCTTTGTTTAGTTACATTCAGCAATATGTAATGGCTGGAGTAGCGCAGAAGGTAGTTTATGACATGCGTGAGCAGATCAACAGCAAGCTGGAGCGTTTACCTTTAAAGTATTTTGACTCCCGTACACACGGGGAAATTCTCAGCCGTGCTACGAATGACGTGGATAACATCAGTACCACGTTGCAGCAAAGTTTAACGCAGCTGATTACCTCAATCGTCACTATTATTGGTGTTATTGTGATGATGCTTACCATCAGCCCATGGCTGACTTTAATCACGATTACTACGTTGCCACTCAGCTTTATTGTGATTATGGCGATCTCCAAACGTTCGCAGACTTATTTTGTGAGACAGCAGAAATCGCTTGGTCAGTTGAATGGTCATGTAGAGGAAATGTATACAGGGCACCGGATTATTAAAGCTTTCGGCCGCGAACCGCAGTCGCTTAAAGATTTTGATGAAATAAACGATAAGCTATATGATTCTGGCTGGCGCTCCCAATTTATGTCGGGTATGATTATGCCGCTTATGATGTTTATCGGTAACTTGGGTTATGTGCTTATCTGTGTTGTGGGTGGTATTTTTGTTACTAAAAAAATGATTGATGTCGGGGATATCCAAGCCTTCATTCAATATTCACGTCAGTTCACCCAGCCGATTGCACAAACGGCTAATATTGCTAACATTATTCAATCCACCATTGCTTCCGCAGAACGTGTATTTGAACTTCTGGATGAAGAAGAGGAAGTCAAAGAAGTTAATACTACACTTGTGAAGCTTGATGAAGGTGCTCCGGAAGGCTCCGTTGAGTTCCGTCATGTGAAATTCGGATATAAAGAGGATGCTATTCTGATTGAGGACATGAATATTGAGGTTAGTCCAGGTCAGACTATAGCTATTGTCGGTCCTACTGGTGCTGGTAAAACCACTTTGATTAACCTGTTGATGCGCTTCTACGAGCTTAACGACGGGGAAATTATCATTGATGGCGTCAACATTACCGATATGAAACGGAGTGACCTACGCAGTAAATTTGGTATGGTGCTTCAGGATACCTGGCTCTTCAACGGTACGATTCGTGATAACATTGCTTACGGTCATGAAGGTGCATCAGAAGCTGATGTGGTGCGGGCGGCCAAGGCTGCGCATGCTGATCACTTTATCCGCACACTTCCGCTTGGCTACAATACGGTGTTAAATGAAGAAGCTTCTAATATTTCACAAGGACAGAAGCAGTTGATTACTATTGCTCGCGCTATTCTTGCTGATCCATCGATCCTCATTCTTGATGAAGCAACGAGCAGTGTCGACACACGGACTGAATTGCTGATTCAAAAAGCGATGAATGCGCTGATGCAAAACAGAACAAGCTTCGTTATTGCCCACCGTCTCTCGACGATTCGTGATGCGGATCTCATTCTTGTCATGAACCAAGGTAGTGTAATCGAGAAAGGCAACCACGAAGAACTGCTGGCACAAGGCGGATTCTATGCGGATCTCTATAACAGTCAGTTCTCTGAAGGGGATTTGGACGTAGGCTAAATTGAAGTGAAGAAAAAAGTATAGTTAATCATAAACCCCTCTTTTCACATGATGCTGATTTTTTATGTGAAGAGAGGGGTATTTTATATGTGATGAGGTGCTTTAATTTTTCTGAAAAATAAAAAAAGTTTGATTAAAAATTAAAGCATATATATGATAGAATAAAAAATGACCCGCGGCTCATTTTTAAGGCTGCAAGGTAAAGGAGAGGATGAAGGGAATGTCAGGCTACGGAAAATGGGTGGCAGGAAAAAAGACGAAGTGGATTACTCTTCTCGTATGGATAGTGCTTGTAGGTGCACTTACCCTGTTATGGCCTGCAGTGAATTCTCAGGTTGCTAATAATGCGCCTAACCTCCCAGATGATTCACAATCGGTACAGGCAGCAGCTATTGCAGAACAAGAATTCCCTAGTGGAAGTGGAGTGCCGGCGCTGCTCGTATGGCATAGAGAAGGTGGGCTTTCACAAGATGATTTAGTACATATCACTGCTGTGTACAAGAAGTTGGAGCAGCAACCATTGCCCCATCAGAATTTTGTTCCACCATTAGGACAACTGCCGCCACAAGCATTACAAGCCTCGTTATCTGAGGATCTTAGTACGCTGGTAACCCCAGTGCTTTTTGATAAAACGGCAGATAGTGATCAGCTCGGCGAAGCTGTGACAGAAATGAAGAAGATCATAAACACGGAGACGGGCGGAGACCCCTCTGCTGCTAAGGTAGATGGAAAAGACCTGAGTTTACGTGTTACAGGTCCAGTGGGCATCTCCATAGATGCTACAGGGCTGTTCAAAAACGCAGACGTTTCCTTGTTAATTGCTACGGTTATGCTTGTTCTGGTGTTCTTATTGGTGATCTATCGTTCGCCGATATTGGCGTTTATTCCGCTTATTGCGGTTGGGTTCGCTTATGGCGTAACTAGCCCGATTCTTGGAAAAATGGCGCAAGAAGGCTGGATCACAGTGGATTCACAGGCGATCTCGATTATGACCGTTTTGTTATTCGGAGCTGGTACGGACTATTGTCTGTTCCTGATTTCACGGTTCCGGCAGTTGTTGAAGGTAGAGGAGAGCAAGAGTCGTGCCCTTCTTCGCTCCATTACCGAATCTTCAGGTGCAATTGCTATGAGCGGCTTCACCGTCGTGCTCGCGCTGTTCGCATTATTGCTGGCTAAGTATGGAGCTTATCATCGTTTTGCCATTCCATTTAGCGTGTCGATCTTCATCATGGGAATTGCCAGTCTAACCCTCGTACCAGCACTGCTGGCGATCTTCGGACGGACCTCGTTCTTCCCATTCATTCCGCGCACACCGCAAATGGAGGTAGAACGGGCTAAGGCTAAAGGCAAACCTGTTCCTGAACCCAAGGTTTCCCGTAAAAAGGGCATTGGCGGCTTGGTAGTAACCCGGCCTTGGGCTATCGTAGGTGTGACCGTTATCGGCCTGGGGATTCTGGCTTCATTCTCCAGTGGCATCAAATTTACCTATGATATCCTATCCTCTTTTCCTAAAAATATGGAGTCCCGCGAAGGGTTCGACCTTATTGGCAAACAGTTCTCCCCCGGAGAATTGGCTCCAGCGAAGCTGATTATTGATACCCAAGGAAAAGCGAGTGGAGAGGATCTAAAGGTCATTCTTGGCGGACTTACCTATGTGGACACGGTTTCCGATCCGCAGCAGGGGGCAGTAAACAAAGATATTGTTGGTTTTGATATTGAATTTAAAAGCAATCCTTATTCACTAGAAGCGATGGGGCATATTCCTACCCTTCTTGATACCGCAGAGCAGGCATTAATCGATGTAGACGTTGCGAACCCTGCGGATCATGTGTGGGTAAGCGGACAGACGGCAACACAGCACGACACTAAAGAGATTGGAGATCGGGATACCGATCTGATTATCCCCGTGGTCATCGGAATGATCACCTTACTGTTGTTGATATATCTGCGTTCAATAGTGGCCACCATCTATCTGGTCGGCACCGTTATTCTCTCCTTCTTCTCAGCGCTTGGCTTAGGCTGGATTATCATTCACTATGTGATGGGAGCTGATGCCATTCAGGGAGCGATCCCACTGTATTCCTTTGTTTTCTTGGTGGCACTTGGAGAAGACTACAACATCTTCATGATCTCGAATATCTGGAAAAAGCGTAAAACCATGCCGCTTAAGCAGGCTATCGCGGAAGGTGTGAATGAGACCAGCTCGGTAATTACCTCTGCGGGCCTCATTCTGGCAGGTACATTTGCTGTATTGGCAAGCTTGCCGATTCAGGTGCTTGTGCAGTTCGGTATCATCACCGCTCTTGGTGTTCTGTTGGATACCTTCGTGGTGCGTCCGTTCCTTGTACCAGCTATTACGACGCTCTTTGGTCGTTGGTCGTTCTGGCCGGGTAAACATCAAGAGGTGGAGACTCCTCAGCCAGATGTAAGTAAATAATGAGTTTATAAACAACAAACAGGGATGTCCCAGAGCCATATTGGCTCCGGACATCCCTGTTTGTTTAGTCTTAGGTCCAGGACATCGCTGGATAATAGTGCTGCTTGTACCAACTAACTGACCTGTATCTAATAGGCTAATCAATAAGTCTGCTGGACGATAATTACTCTAAGTTTTTACTGTAGCAATTAGCATTTAGAAGCGATAACTGTGTTAATTAGCCCGCTGCATTGGTTAGCCAAGAGGTAAAGCCAATTCGTCTGCTACATCAGTTAATCTAGTGGTAAAAGTCAATTAGCTGGCTGTAACGGTTAACCCAGTGGTAAAAGCCAATTAGCTCGTTGCATCGGCTAGCCCGGCGGTAAGAGTTAACTAGCGCGCCGCATCGGTTAACCAAGAGGTAATAGATACTTACCCCGCTGCATTGGTTAACCAAGAGGTAAAGATAATTAGCCCACCTAGCAGTAATAGTTAATTAGTTACTGTACTTATCGGGCAACAATCCCGTACACACTGCTGGTCCAATCTAGCGACTACTCCGATTGGTTAGTCCTAATACTTAGTTACCAGGCGTGCGGCTGATCATTAGCTCATATTTATCGATGGAAGCACCCAGGATTGCGTCATTACCACCAGCACCACGGTGCGACTGACGGAAGGAATCGCTGGAGGTCCAGCCTTTGAACGCATCCTCATTCTCCCATACGGTGCAGATTTTTAATTCCTCGATACCTTCTTTGGCATTTCCGCGCCATACCTCCATACGTACAAACCCAGGCATATCCTGTACACCATTATTTCCTCCGAAACGTTGAGCAATAGCTTCGCCATGACCTTCTTTTACTTTAATAGTATTAGTTACTACCAGCATGATAGATAAACCTCCGATCAGAAAGTTAGTATATTCTCAGGACATTGTGAATCGAAATAATATAACATGAGAACCTTGGAAATTAGCCAAGATTTCAAGGTAACATCGTGTTTTCAACTAACAAAAATAAAAGACCATCCCACAAGACACAAGAATGCGGGCGCTTAATTGCACTTTGTACACTTAAATTATCCGTCACACCACAAACGATCGAATAAGTGTATTCTCTGCAACTAATTTGTGCGAATCTGGTGAATCGACGAGAATAGCCTTCTTTTAACTGTATAGAGTGCAACTAAAGTATGATTTCTCCTCTAATTGCGCTGAATAGATGTACAAAGTGCAACTATTATCTATTTAAACGTTAAGTATTGTGCAAACTCAGGTACCTGCGAAAAATCAAAGTGTCTACTGCAAGTAAAGTGGCTATAGCAAGTTAAAGTAACTACTGCACGTTAAAGCAACTACCGCAAGTAAAGTGCCACCTTAACCGTAATGTTACTCTAAGCCAAAGTGCCAACCCAACTCCAAAGTTTTTACTCAAAACCACCATTACAGCTAGCACCTAATTCCAGTCCCAGTTCCCTAATAAAGCCCCCAAATGAAGTTGCATTGCAGAATGTGCAACAGAATAGCCTGAATGTTATCTGAATAAGGCAGTCTGTTGCATTCTGTACAATAGAATCAAGCCCAAATCGCCTAAAAAGGAGGGGAGCCACTAAACTGATTGCACAAAGTGCAATCACCCAAGGCCTCATCCTCGTCTAGAGCGATTCTATTGTACAAAGTGCAATTAGATAACGGAGCAGAGCAAGCCTGAGGCGTTATCCCGCACAAAGTGCAATCACCCAAGGTTTCACCCTCGACTAGTGGGATTCTATTGCACTAGTGCAATCACCCAAGGCTTCGCCCTCGTCTAGAGCGATTCTATTGCACAAAGTGCAATCACCCCAGATCATCCGGCTCCCTACGCGTCCAGTGCAATTTTATTGCGGATTGGTGGTCCATAGTCCTGCTGTTTTTAGGAAGACGCGATCCGGCAGCTTCAAAGCTGTCAGTGCCAATTCAGCAACATCTTCAGGTTGCATCATGCGGTCTTCGTCACCGATTTTAAGTCCAGCATTGGAAGCTAGGCCAGTGTTCACGGTGCTTGGAGTCAAGGCTACGACGCGGATATTGTGTTTGCGCACTTCTTGTGCGAGGGCTTCGGTCATGCCCATGAGAGCGAACTTGGATGCGCAGTAAGCAGAACCTGTCGCGAAGCCGCGTTCTCCGGCTGTGGATGAAATATTGATGATATTTCCGCCATTTTTCTCAATCATCGCAGGCAGCGCAGCACGGGTTACGTAATAAGTGCCGTAGAGATTAACTTGGATGTGGCGCTCCCAGTCTGCAGGGTCCATTTCTACTAAAGTGCCGAATTTTGCGATCCCGGCATTGTTGATTAATGCATCAAATGCTCCCAGCTCATTTTGCAGGGAAGCAACAGCACGTTCAGCTTCTTCGCGTACGGCGATATCGGCCACGGCAATGCTGACTTTAACGTCATATACTTCCGTTAAGGCTGATTTTAGCGCTTCGAGATCACCTGAAGTTCTGGAGATCAGGCCTAAATTAGCACCTTCCTTAGCCAGTGCCATAGCCAAGGCTTTTCCGATCCCTTTGCCTGCACCAGTAATTACAACACTCTTTCCTCTCAAATCCATCTCTATCGTCACTCTCCTTCAAACTTTTTTGAAGCAGCTGCTTCATTCAAGTCTTATTATACCTGAATGCTATAGGGCAATTACAATCGCCCCTTAGAAAAGGGACTGCAATTTTTCATGAATCCGAACTGCCTTTTCATGAAAAGTATTATTCATGGAGTTTCGTCAGCGGTACCGAAGCAGGGCCCTCTAAAACTTCGCCATCGTAGGAGAAACGGGAGCCGTGGCAAGGGCAATCCCAGGAACGATCCCCGTTGTTCCATTCGCATTCACAGCCCATATGGGTACAGGTTCTATCCACCAGATGAAGTTTACCTTCTGGATCCTTATAAGCTCCCACACGTTTGCCATCATGGAACACAACGGCCCCTTCGTCAGCTTCTAAATCAGTTGTCTTTTTATGGACGATTTCCACTTTGCCCGCCACGAGCTCTTTTGCCACATTGGCATTTTGCACGATGAAGTTTTTTAGGCTGGTGCCAGCTTTGAAGCGGGACGGATCGTACAATTCGGTATACGGATTATCTTTGCGCTGAATCTGATCCGAGATGATCTGTGCAGCCAGCGTACCGCTTGTCATGCCCCATTTTCCAAAACCTGTAGCGATATAAATCTCTTCGTTGTCCGAAATCTTGCCGATGTAGGGCACTCTGTCTAGGGTGATTAAATCCTGTGCTGCCCAGCGGTAAGGGATTGTTTTGATGCCGAGCAGATTTCCTGCGAATAGCTCCAAATTCTCATAATGTCCTATCGTACAGATGCCTTGGCCTGTCTTATGATTGTCTCCCCCGACAATGACCAGATTCCTGCCTTCCCACTCTACTGCACGCAGAGAACGGGTGGGTTCGCTTGCGCTTAGATACATTCCACCCTCAAAATCCGTTTCAGGCTGGATCGCCAGACAGTAGGAACGTTCAGCATGCAGCCGCGAGAAATATAATGCTCCTCCATCGTAGAAGGGGAAATGAGAAGCTGAAACGGCGTAGCGGCAGGTGATCCGATACTCGTCCTTTTCAGTAAAAAGCGTAAGCTTATCGTTCTTCTCCACCTTATCTGCCATCATCGTATGCTCATAGATTACGCCACCTTTATCCTGAATGACCTTCAGCAGGCCCTTCAGATATTGCAGCGGGTGAAAGCGGGCTTGTCCTGGTAATTTAATGGCACCACTGGCCATCAGAGGGATAGAGACGTTATCTAGCCACTCTCCGGGCAGACCCAATTGTTCATAGGCTTTATACTCTTCCTCCAGTTGTTTAAGCGTCTTATGATCTTCAGCATCCGAGTACAGAAAAGCTGCCTCATGTTTCATGCCGCAGGATACTTCAAGTTCCTCAGCCGTATTCTGGATCCAATTCATAGCCTCGCTGTTCGAACGATAATAGAGCCGGGCTTGTTCCTGCCCAAAATGTTTTATCAAATGATGATAGATTAGCCCGTGCTGTGCTGAGATTTTTGCACTGGTAAAACCCGTAGTGCCACTTAGAATTTCCCCTGCTTCCAAGAGCGTGACTTTGTAGCCTGCTTTGCTGAGGAGATAGGCTGTTGTAATGCCTGTAATTCCACCGCCTACCACTGCCACATCTGTAGAAATATCTTCAGCCAGCTTTGGAAAAGTCGGTAAATCCGTGGTATCTCTCCATAATGATTCCGGAAATTGTGGAAGACTTTGCGTTATCTTACGGTTTCGGTCCATCTATTATCCCTCCATCTGTACAATCCTCATCTCATTTATTACCACAGTCCTGTGAAAAGAAACTCCCCGTTCAATTGTGCAGTGCATGAATTCAAAGAAACAGTGCCAAAATAAGGGGGGAACCGGGACGTAAAGGACAAATAGGAGGGATGATGTTCCATGTCAGTTCAACAGGATAAGGACAATATTTCTCTGGAATGGATCAAAGACCAGCTGAACGGGTTCGCGGATTTAATCGATAAGACGATCGTTACCTCTTTTGGGCAGGTCGACCTACTTTATATCAAAAGCGTTGCGGATTCGCAGATCCTCAGCCGAAATGTAATCACACCGTTCTATGAGATGGAGAATATCAACGCTTACCAAAATTACATTATGACGTATCCGGGCAGTGAAGAGGCGACTACGAGAGATAAAGCGATCGAGCTTTTGCTCAGCGGTTATATTCTTCTGGGCTTGAAGGATACGTTCTGTTTCTTTGATGCTATGAATACGGAGATTAGTGGGGTTAATGAAACATCTGCAGAAAGCATTTCTCAGGGACCTTCAGATGCACTAACTGAGGATATTGCAGTGAATATGAACATGATTCGTCGGCGATATCAATCCACCAATCTCAAAATGGAGACCATGGTCATCGGCGATGTCTCCAAAACAAAGATAGCGATTCTATACGATGACAGTCGGGTGGATAAGAATGTTTTAAAGGAATTACGTGAGAAAATGGGGACGTTAAAGGTTGATATTTTGCAGGCTACAGGCGAACTTGAGAAGTTTATAAGCAGTGATAAATTAAGAATACTCCCGAAGTCCATTATCACCGAAAGACCGGACAGGGTTGTGTTTAATTTGTCTGAAGGAAAAGTAGCGATAATGCTTGATACTACGGGTTATGCGATAGTACTGCCGTCTATTTTTAATGACTTTTTCACATCCATGGATGATAAAATCCAATTTCCTATCGTGGGGCGTTTTCTGAAGCTTTTGCGGATTATCGGTGTAGGCATGACACTTTGGCTGCCTGCGTTCTATGTAACCCTCACCTCGTATAATCCAGAAATTATTCGGGTGCAGATTGCACTGCTTATTTCGGGTAGTCGTGCAACAGTACCTTATCCATCTTTTGTGGAAGTGCTTTTAATGCTCATGATGATGGAGTTTCTGACTGAGGCGAGCTTACGGCTCCCCAAGGCGATTGGTCCAACGGCTACAACTGTAGGGGGGCTTATCTTGGGGCAGGCAGCGACGGCAGCAGGACTTGTAGGGAATATCATGATTATATTGGTTTCAGCTGTTGCGATATCCAATTTTCTAATTCCGCTGAATATGATGAGCTTGTCCATACGTGTGCTGAAGTATATTTTTCTTATTGCCGCAGCTTTTTTAGGATTGGTTGGGGTAGTGGTCTGTGTCGTGGGATTTGCCATGTATTTATGCAAACAGCGCAGCTTCGGACAACCTTATTTCAGATTGTTTTTTCTCGATAATCTCGGCAAGAAGAAGGGTGGAGAGCATTGATGGCCAAAAGCCGTTATTTCTACTGTCTTTTTCTGATGAACAGCCTGATCAACATCATTAATTTTGTTCCAAGGGAACTAATAGACAGACGTTTTGGTGGTGCTTTGATGTCCATCCTAATCGGAACGATCTTGGGCACTTTGTTTGTCTATATATTTACTGTACTGATTGCTAAATTCCCCGGCAAGGGATTTCCGGAAATATTTGACTCTTTGCTTCCTAAGAAGTTAGCCAGAATCTTATTGGTCCTTTTTGCTGGCTTATGGTGTGTGGCCGGGGGAGTTACATTGCTTTCCTTTGTAGATATCACGCTGCGGTTTATCAGTCCGGATTCGAATCCCTATACGGTTGTGATCAGTTTTTTAGTCTTGGTCTGCATCTGCTGTCGCTTCGATTCTTTATCACTCTTGTATGGGCTTGAAATCATTCTCAGCGTATCCTTACCGTTAATTATTTATGGCCTCGTAAAAGCGTTGACCAATCCGGACTTCAATTGGGATTCTGTTTTGCAGGTCACTACATACTTCTGGCATAAGCCGGACCTAATGAGCCTTGCGGCGGCTACCTTTTCGTTTAGTGGTTACTTAAACCTGGCCATATTTAATCGGGTATTTCATGGGCTAAAGCTGAAGCATGCCTGGATTTTAGGGGTGGAGGGTCTTTTCGTACTGCTCTTGACTTTTTTAGTTCCCATCGGATATTTTGGAACCGTTGCTATTGATAAACATGTGTATACATGGTTCTCGACGGCCGACAGTATTCGGATGGAATCCTTTATTATTGAACGGATGCTGTTTATTTTTTATTTTGCCTATTTGAGTTTGTCTCTGGTAAGTGTAATTGTTCATTGGCATGGAGGTTTAGAGCTTTTTAAAGGTGCCCTTTCATCTGTAAAAAAACATTCCCCAAAAGCAGAACGCTGGAAAGAGTGGGGCATTCTAAGCTTGTTTAGCGCGATGGTTCTGTCCTTAATGGGGCTGGATCAATATCAGCTTAATATGTTTGGTGCCTGGTTTCTGCAAATTCGCTGGTTTGGTGAGATGTTCATCATCGCTCTGCTGTTTTATTGTTATCGCAAAGTTAGGAGGGGGAAGCTGTGAGAAGAGTACTTGCTGGAATTGGGATTACCTTACTCCTTCTTCTTCCTGGTTGTGACTTCAAGGAGATTGATTTGCGGATTTTCGTGTTAGCAATCGGCGTTGACCAAGGTGCAGAAGAAGGGAATTTTAAGATTAGCTTAAAGCTTGCCATCCCTCAGGGGGATGTTACCAAGATTGATGAGAAGATGCAGATCTTGACGGAGGAGTCTCCAAGCATTTCGGAAGCCCTCCGTAGAATGAAATCCAGAGTGGAAAAGGAGCTTGATTACTCCCATTGTAAATCAATTATTTTGGGGGAGGAGGTTGCCCGTAAAGATATTCTTCATGTTATGGATTGGGCCGTGCGACGTAGAGATATACAGCTTATTATTAATTTTGCAATAGGGCGTCCGGAAGCACTTCAAGTGCTGAAGGTAAGACCCGAATCAGAGCGTATCCCATCGAATTCTCTTATCCTGGCTATGAGTGGACAAGGCACGGAGTCTCCATTTATTTCTAGTGTGTATTCCTATCAGCTGATGAGAAATGTTTTTGAGGAGGGGATTGATCCGATCCTGCCGATTATCGAGACTAAAGGGGAAAAGGAGTTTTTAATTGATAAAATTGCTCTGCTGAATAATGAGAAAATCAAAATGGTTCTTACGCCAAATGAGACCCGGCTATATAATCTGCTGTCACGCCCGAATCTGCGGACTAACTTACCCGCCCATTCCGAGGGAATTATGTTTCAATATTACACAGAGAGGTCATCCTCGCACTATAAAATCGTGACACCAGAGCAAGGGAAAGCTACTATTCGTTATCATATTAAGATAAAAGGTATTCTCGAAGAGAGTAGTAGCCCAGATCTGGTGACTCATAGCATGCTGGAGAAAATTGCAGTTGCTGGGGGAAAAGAACTGGAAGAGGATATCTTAGCATTGCTGACCAAAATTCAAGCAAGTGGCCTTGATCCCTTTGGTTGGGGGCTGCATTATGGAGCAAGACACTTTAATAACGATACGGAAATGAAAGTGTGGAAGGAGCTCTATTCTAAACTTGATTTCC
The DNA here is from genome assembly GCF_000758725.1 of Paenibacillus odorifer. Lineage (NCBI taxonomy): Bacteria > Bacillati > Bacillota > Bacilli > Caryophanales > Paenibacillaceae > Paenibacillus > Paenibacillus odorifer. The sequence continues at coordinate 6,450,717 of NZ_CP009428.1, read as the reverse complement.
AAGTGAAGGCTGATGTAGATATTAAATATTCAGGAATGATTAGGTAGCTTGTAAAGTAACATGTGGATAAAAATGGGATTGACGTTCCCATCCACAAGATTTATACTTGATCTAAAAATAAGTTAGAGGATGATAGGAATGAAAAGTCTAAATTTGACCTCCCAACGTCAAGCCGTTTACGATATCGTCCTTAATTCACATGACCATCCTACTGCTGCGGAAGTGATGAATCGGCTAGTAGAGCAGGGACATAGCTTAGCATACGGTACTGTATATAACTCTCTGCGTTATCTTTCAGATAAACAAATGATTCGTGAGCTTAAGCTTGGTGAAGCTGCCAGCAGATATGACGCACGTATGGATGATCACCAGCATATCATTTGTGAGGTTTGTGGAGCAGTAGATGAGGTTATGAATCAAGTTCCGCGTGAATGGATGGATACAGTGGCCAAGGATACCGGTTATACCATTGGTCATGCCCATGTAGTATTTGGGGGCGTCTGCCCGAACTGTAAGAACAAAAAGAATAATTAGGATAGAGGTGCCGGAGCCCTGTGCCGCGGCAATAATAAGTATATCGGAAGAGACCGCTTTCATTGAGGCGGCCTTTTTTGTTGCATTTATATGACAATTCTCAAAAAAAATGAGAAAAACGAAGAAAGATAGGAGGAAAATCGGTTCCTAAAACAGATATAAAATTATATATTAAGTCTGGTAAATGTATCCTTGCCTAAGACTCAGATGAGAGAGAGATGATGACATCTATGAAAAAAAATGCGGGTATGACTATCCGTACCAAGTTAATTCTTACATATCTAATAATACTGCTGCTGCCCAGTATTATAATAGGCTGGCGAACCTATCAAGCTGCCAGCCAGGAAGTGGAAGATCAACTGGTGAACAATGCTACCGAAAGTGTGCTGGCCGTAAATGAAATCATTAACTCTAATATTCAATCCAAAATAGATGCGATTTCTTATTTTGCCGCGGAATTTTCATCTGAGGGGATCAACAGTGAGGGATCTGGGGGGACTTCCTCTGCTGTAAAAGCCAGACTGAAGGAATATGTGGCGCTGCATCCGGATGTACTGGACATTTATGTGGGTACAAGCAATGGCAAGGCTATTCATGCTTTAGATGCTAAGCTGCCGGAGGGTTATGATCCAAGGCAGGAAAGCGCCTATATTAATTCTCTGAAGCAAGGGAAAGGGGCTGTGATTTCTCCTGCTTTTCAAACCGTAAATAAGGAAACCGCGGTTGCGATATCAACGGTTCTTAAGGGCGGTGATGGGGTGATCACAATGAATCTTAACCTGTCTACTTTAGGGGAGCTGACCTCAATTAAGGTAGGCAAGGAAGGTTATATCCTCATCGTTGATAACAGCAAGAAGTTTCTAGTTCATCCTACAGAAGCTATCGGGCAGGAATCGTCTGATGATTTTGTTAAGAAAATGTTCGAGAAAGAACAAGGGGTCTTCGATTATGTCTTCAAGGATACGTCCAAAAAGATGACCTTTATGGTCAATGAACTGACGGGTTGGAGAATCGGAGGTACGATCAGCATTGATGAGGTTAACTCAGCAACTAGTAGAATTCGCGATACAGCTCTGCTTGTTATTGTAGTTTCCGTTCTGCTTGCGCTGGTTGTGATTTATTTTAATATTCAATCGATTTTGAGACCGCTTTTCCGGCTGCGGAAAGCAACTGCGGTGATAGCCAAAGGTGATCTGTCGGAAGACATGGGTGTTTTCCGTAAAGATGAAATAGGGCTGCTGGCAGAGAATTTTCAATTAATGGTGATTAGCTTGCGCGAGATGATTATTGGTGTGCAGGAGATGACAAGCAATGTATCCTCCTCAGCGGAAGAACTGACGGCTAGTGCGGATCAGACTGCCCAAACGATTGAGCAGGTAACCATAGCGATTCAGGACGTAGCAGCAGGGACGGAGCGACAGGTGGTTAGTGTACGAAAAGGAATGGAGAGCACTGCTGCTACAGCCAGCGAGGTCGAGCAGATTTCCACATATATGGAGCAAGTATCTACAATGATGGACAAGACCTCACTCTCAGCATCAGAAGGCAATGATTCGGTTATCAGCGTAGTGGACAAAATCAATGGTATCCATGAAACGGTCGGAGAGCTAGGCAGTGTAATTGACAAACTGAATGAGAGAACCAGTCAAATTGAGGGTATTGTTGGCGTTATCACAGGGATTGCCCGCCAGACCAATCTGCTGGCGCTCAATGCTTCCATTGAGGCAGCCAGAGCCGGGGAACAAGGGCGTGGATTTGCGGTGGTTGCTGCCGAGGTGCGTAAGCTGGCAGAGGAATCAGAGAGATCCGCACATTTGATTGCCGAGCAGATTACCGCTATTAATAGTGAAATGCTGCTGGTAACTCATACGATGCAAGACACCAGACAGCGCGTATCCGAAGGTATTGAGGCTGTGGATACTTCCGGCCGTTCTTTCTCCCGTATCCGAAGAGCAGTAAAGAGTGCCGCGGAGAAGATTGAAGCCATGGGCGGGGTTGTGCAGACCTTATTGGTGGAGTCTAATCATATGGAGAAGGCTATTGGGGAAATTCGCGGCATATCGGAAGAGGCGGCTGTGAATACGGAAACTATCGCAACTGCCGCACAAGAACAGCTTGCTTCTGTAGAGGAGATGGCATCTTCGTCTACCGACCTTAGCCGTCTTGCAGAAGAACTGCAAAAGCTGGCGAGCCGCTTTAAGATACACGCTTCTGGCAATAAGAATGATTTCTGATAGGAGAACCGGCTTTTTATCTTCCCTTTTCAACTCCTTTGCAAGTATACTGATAAACAATAATGTTGGGTTAGGCAATGGAGAGAGGAGAGATAATAGGAAATGGCAGAGCAATTAAAAGGGTTCACTGTCGCCTTGGCGGGTCCACGCAAATCGGAAGAAATGGCCAAGCTGGTTCAGAATATGGGGGGGACGGCAGTATGCCGACCTGCTCAAGGGACTGTATTTCTTGATGATGAGGCATTGCAGGAAGGTTTGAATGCATGGATCAATCAGCCTCCCTACTTGGCGATCCTGACTACAGGGATGGGACTTGATGCTCTCTTCGATATGGCTGAGCGAATGGGGATCGAAGAACGTTTCTTAGAAGTACTTTCTGGTTCTATTATTGCCGCACGGGGTTATAAGACAGTGAATGCTTTGAAAAAAAGAGGACTTACGCCGGAGATTCGTGACGACGACGGAAGTACAATCGGATTGATTCGTGGGCTTCAATCCCTGAATTTGCAGGGGAAAGAAGTCGTTCTTCAGCTGCACGGAGATCCAGCTCCTCATATGCTTGCATGGCTGCAGGAGGCTGGGGCTACTACCCGCCAAGTGCTGCCGTATCGCCATACCCCACCTGAGCCGGGCGAACTGGAAAGATTGCTTCTAGAAATCATATCAGGCAAAATTGATGCCGTGGCTTTTACGAGTGCACCACAGTTTCGTTTTCTCTGTCAATTTGCCCGGGAACAGGGAAAGCTGGAAGAAATGCTGAAGTCTTTCGAGGATAAAGTGCTTGCTGTTTCTGTAGGACGGATTACCTCTGAGGCGCTTAAAGAAGAGGGCGTACAGCGTATCATTATGCCTGAGCATGAACGGATGGGAAGCATGATTGTAGAGCTAGGCAAATATGTGGCGGCGAATCGCTAAGTCACAAGTTGCGTCAGCTTTACACGAATGACGTTATCGCACAGAAGCATTCCCGCCTGTTATCATGGCCGGGGATGCTTTTTTACCCGGAAAAATAAGCCCAAAGAGCAATATACCTGCCATCTGCATGGACATTCGCGGCAGTTTTCCTTAGAATATAGGCAACATGTGACGAATAATAACAACGAATAAGGAGGAGGATCCCATGGACAAGAGAAAATGTCTATTACTTGGTGATTACACCCATCCCCGGTTTCATCCACTTCAAGGAGTGGACCAACAAATTAGCGAGATCTTAAATGATTTATTAACCGTGCAATGTTCAGAAAATAAAAAATTAATGCGCATTGAGCATTTAGCAAGTTATGACCTATGTATCGCTTACAATGAATTGTGGAACGAAACAGTCTCCCCTCAACAAACGGCTGGTTTGCTCAGCTATGTAAGTGGAGGAGGAGGACTCATTGTTCTTCATACGGGAGCTTCGTTGACGAAACGTAACGAGCTTGCTCAGCTAATAGGGGGTCGTTTTAACGGACACACGGCTTACGAACCGATGAACTTCAAGGTGCTGGAGCATGACATCACCGAAGGTGTGGAAGATTTCCAATTGGATGAGGAGCCATATCATTTTGAATTTGACCCGTTCACAGAGCGGACTATTCTGCTTCAATATGAATCGGAGGGTCAATGGATTCCAGCTGCATGGTGCCATAGCTACGGTTTAGGACGAGTAGTATTCCTAATGCCTGGTCATCATGAACCCTCCTTCCGTCATCCGGCACTACGTAAACTAATTCTACAGGCGGCTACTTGGGCTGCCCGTATTCCGGTCACTAACTAAGGAATGTTGTGTTTTTTTTGAAATACGTACACAGTGGGGTATACTTTAATCATAAACTCCGTTATGTAATGAAACGGAATCTTTGGGAGGAAAGTGCCATGAGTGATTTGTTTAAAAAAGCGATCTCTTTAGGAGTGGGCCTCACCATTGTCAGTAAGGAAAAAGTAGAGAAGGTTGTTGAAGAACTAGTGAAACGCGGGGAGCTTGCTCCTTCGGAATCTAGGGCTCTCGTCGATCGGTTGATTGAACGTGGTGAGGAAGAACGAGGCATGTTCAAGTCTGCTGTACAAGAGCAAGTACAACGCGTGCTGAAGGAAATGAATGTGCCTGTACAAAACGATATTGCCGAGCTGGAAGGGCGAATTGCAGTATTGGAGCGCCGGTTGGCCGAGCTAGAGGGAATTTCCCATCTAGAGGGAACATCGGCGGAAACGCGTTCGGACTAAATGGCAGTACGCATTAGACATGCCGGACGTTACCGGGCAATCGCCATGGCGCTTATGCGCCATGGTTTTGGCTATATGGTGGAAGAGCTGGGGCTCTATCACTTACTATCCCTTCCACGTCGTCTTGTAACGCAGGAAGCACACACAAGCCTTACGCTCGGGGAGCGGATTCGGCTGGTGCTGGAGGATTTGGGTCCAACCTTTATTAAGCTGGGACAACTCGCCAGTACCCGTTCAGATCTGCTGCCTGATTCTATTATTCAGGAATTGGTAAAACTACAGGATAATGTGCCTCCTTTTCCTGTCGACCGCGTGCGCGCGATCATTGAGCAGGAACTGGATCAGCATATGGATGAAATCTTTAACTCTTTTGAGGATACGCCACTTGCTGCGGCATCCATTGGTCAGGTGCATAGGGCTGTACTTCACAGTGGACAAGTCGTAGCTGTTAAAGTTCAACGTCCTGGTATTCTGCGAACGATGAGCAGGGATTTGGAAATTCTCAAAGATTTAAGCACGCTTGCTGAAAAGCGGCTCAGCTGGGCGAGGCAATATCAGCTGTGCCGTATGGTAGAGGAGTTCTCTAAATCGCTGCTTGGCGAGCTGGATTATAGCCAAGAGGGACGTAATGCAGAGAAAATCGATCAGCAGATGGATTATGAGGGAGTGTACATCCCGGATATCTATTGGGACTATACGTCAGCACGAGTGCTGACGATGGAATATGTGGTAGGGACAACGCTGAGTCGTCGCGATGAGCTGCTGAGTAACGGCGTTAAGCTTAAAGCCATCGCACAGCAAATTGTGGAGATGATGCTTAGACAAATCTTCATTCATGGTTTTTTCCATGCTGATCCTCATCCGGGCAATGTTATACGGATGGGTGATGGAAAGCTGGCTTTGATTGATTTTGGCATGATGGGTCGGCTGAATGAGGAGATGAAGGAGCAGCTATCTGCACTTATTATCGCTCTAATGCGCAAAAATACGGATGCAATGGTCCGGGCAATTTTGCGTCTTGGAGTCATTCCTGAGGATGCTGATCGAAGTGCGCTGCATGATGATATGGATCGGCTGCGGGATGAATATTATGATGTTCCATTTAGCAAAATGAGTATTGGCAAAGCCCTGAATGATCTGTTCGGGATAGCGCGAAAACACCGTCTAGTGCTGCCGCCGGATTTGACGATGTTAGGGAAGACAATGCTCACGCTGGAGGGAGTCATCAGCAACTTAGATCCAACCATCAGTATTTTGGAGATGGCGGAACCCTTTGGGCGGGAACTTGTGAAGCAGCGCTTTAGCGGCAGTCGATTGCAGCGTAAGTTCCTCGGAGGCGTAGCCGACTTAACAGAGAGTCTGCTGGAGCTTCCTGGGCAGGCTAAGCAGTTATCCGCGCTGATCAGTAAGGGCAAGATAAAGGTGGAGATTGTGGCACCTGAGATGCAGAATCTGGAGCGTAAGCTGGACCGGGTAGGTAACCGTTTAGCATTCAGTATTGTGATGCTCGCGTTTAGCATCATCATGACAGGACTCATTATTGGTACTGCGATGCGTGGACAGCCTTCAGTGTTATGGAATTTCCCTACAGTGGAGGTTGGCAGCGTAGTGGCACTTCTGATGTTCTTGTGGCTGATCTATGCGATTTTTAAATCGGGAAGGTTCTAGCTTAAGGGATTTGAATAATTATTCTTCAGCAGTTTCACACAAATGCCTTTCTATCAAGTACAATATAAAAGATAACTTTCTAAGCTTAACTTTACTTCTATTGTATAAAGTGGAATGGAACGCAAATGGAGTGCCGTCTTAACGTCCGGTGGATCGCTGCTGCCCAGAAACCGAACTTTGACCGCACTCTTTTAACGGGTCAAGGGATACATGGGACGGAAGGATGCCGGTGACGGTGTTCTTCCGCTTTTGTTTGAATATAGCTGAATCTGAAGCATATGCCCAGAACAGGACAGCCTATGCAGGCTGCCTCATACAGGGCTTTTGAAGACGGAAGTTAAGAAAGAGATGTAATCAAATTAAACCGAGAAAATAGTGAGGTGGAGAATTTGCCGGGATTTAAAGATTTAGGAGTTTCAGAATTACTGTGTACATTGCTTCAAAGTCAAGGCATTGTTAAACCTACGCCAGTGCAACAGGAAGCCATTCCGCCACTGGTGCAGGGCTTGGATGTAATAGCTAGAGCGAAGACAGGTACAGGGAAGACTTTGGCCTTTTTGCTGCCAATTATGGACAAGATCCATACGGAGCGGGCTTATCCTCAGGCGCTGATTATGGCTCCAACACGTGAGCTGGCTTTGCAAATTACAGAAGAGGCACGCAAGCTGGCGCGTCATACGGATATTAAAATATTGGCGGTTTACGGTGGTCAGGATGTAGAGAAGCAACTGCGCAAGCTGGAAGGCGGCAGACATCTTATCATCGGTACACCGGGCAGACTTTTGGATCATATGCGCCGGGAGACGCTGGATCTTAGCGGCGTAAAAATGCTCGTTCTGGACGAAGCCGATCAAATGCTGCACATGGGCTTCTTGGAGGATGTTGAGACCATCATTACGGCTGTCCCTTATCGTCGTCAGACTATGTTGTTCTCCGCGACAATGCCTGATCCGATTAAACGTCTCGCTGCTAATTACATGAAAGAGCCACTGGATATCATCATTAAGAGTGGTTCTCCGATTCCGCTGGATAATATCAAACAACAAGTAGTGGAATGCTCGGACCGCAATAAAGAAGAAGCGCTCAAATCCCTCATTGAACGGGATCGTCCTTACTTGGCTATTATTTTCTGCCGGACGAAACGGCGGGTATCCAACCTGAACGAAGCGCTGCAAGCAGCCGGTTATGAATGCGACGAGCTGCACGGTGATTTGTCCCAAGGTAAACGTGAAGGCGTGATGAAAAGATTCCGTGATGCGAAGCTGCAGCTGCTTGTAGCGACAGACGTAGCAGCTCGGGGTCTGGATGTTGAAGGTATTACTCACATCTTTAACTATGATATGCCGCTTGATGTGGATAGCTATATTCACCGGATTGGCCGGACTGGCCGTGCTGGTGGCAAAGGGCTTGCGATTACTTTCGTATCTCCACGTGATCAAGAGGGTCTGGATTTGATCGAGCATGGCATCTCGCAGCGGCTGGATCGCCGCCGTTACGAGAAGGACGAATTCGGCGTTGGCGAATTCATCCCTGTGCAAGGAGGCGGACGCCACGGCGGTCGCCAAAGCGGCGGCGCTGAGGCAGCGCGCACGGGCCGCGGGCCGAAGACCGGCGGCTCTGGCCGCGGCGGAGCTCCGCGCGGCGAAGGCGGAGCGCGGCAAGGTGGCCGTGGCCGCGGTAAAGAAGCAGGCGGCTGGGGCGCGCCTGCAGAAGGACGCCGCGGTCGTTCCGATGCGGCGGCGGGCAAGCGTGGCGGCAGCGGCTATGACGCTGCTGCTCCTAAGGGCGGCGGCAAGGCTGCCGGCGTAGTGCGAGTAGGCGGCGGCTATGGCGCCTTCGCCTCCCGAGGCGAAGCGTCTGCCAGCGGCAACGCGGCAACGCCTAGCGCCGGTTCGCGCGGTGCGAACCGGAAGGGCGGACCAAGCACTGGCTACAGTGAGAACGTAGCTAGAGGTGCGGACGGCGGTGCCTACACTGGAGGCACTCCACGTGGCGGCTTAGGCAGCGGCTATGGTTCAGGCCCGTCTAGAGGCGGCAAAGGTGGTAAAGGCAGCAAAGGTGGATACGGCGGTGCCAAGGGTGGCGCTGCTGGCAAAGGCGGCCGCAACAGCGGTGGTGGATCTTCACGCGGTGGCCGTAGCAATGGATCCGGTGGCTTTAAAAGCGGCGGTCGCGGCACTTCCAGATAAAGTTAGTAGAGTTTTATAGATGAAACTTGTTACCATAGGGTAGTTAGCGCTGAAGCTAATGACCTATGGTAACCTTTATTTTATAGCGTGGAACATATTGATTTTTATTTTTAAATTAGGTTCTTAGTGAAACATTTATGAAGGAAAGCCTGTCTAATAGATAAATAGAATGTTCGGCTTCGAGGAGGAAGAACTTACAGATGTCAAAAAAATTTAAAATTATAATCTTGTTAATTGTCGTTATTGCTGTCGGTTGGGGAATAGGAAAGTACACGTCTCCTTCTGCTTCGGAGAGTAACGGTTCTAATATAAATGTGGGGGATAATCTTCAAGGTGAGCCTGGGAATACGGGGGAAAGTGATGGAGGGGGGATTACAGACCCGGCAGTAGCTGATCCATCTGAACCCTCTAATCCGCCTGAATCAGGCGGTGATAATGCGGGTAGTGTTCCAGATCCTATTTCTGCAGAGCCTGATAGTATTACAGTGATGGTAAATAAGCAGTACGGCTTGCCTGATAATTATAAACCAACGGATCTTGTCTATCCTGATGTCCGTTTTACATTCAAAGAGAAAATCGAAAAGCGTATGATGCGAAGTGAAGCTGCCAAAGCCTTGGAGAAGATGTTCGCAGGTGCAGAGGAAGACGGAATTTATTTAGCAGGCGTTTCTGCATACCGGTCACAGGCAACCCAGACGACTTTGTATAACCGTTATGTGGAGAGAGATGGGGAAGAAAAAGCCCGTACTTACAGTGCAGTCCCCGGCTACAGCGAGCATCAGACCGGGCTGGCTATTGATGTCTCGGGAAGTGATGGAAAATGTGCCGCCGAGAGCTGTTTTGGTGGGACGAAGGAAGCCGAGTGGTTGGCCAAGCATGTAGGGGAATATGGTTTTATCATCAGATATCCTGAAGGTAAGCAAGACATTACCGGATATAAGTACGAGCCTTGGCATATCCGTTATGTAGGCAAGGACATTGCAACTTATATCAATGAGAAGGATATTACGTTGGAAGAATATTATGACGCAATTCCGGTATCGAAATAACACAGACGCAGAGAGCAGTCCTATGAAATGGGTAGGGCTGCTTTTTCTATGGCAATACAAAGAGTTCAGAAGTTGCATTCCCTTACAGTTCGGGTAAGATACGTAGTGTAGTCCAAGTACAAGGAAGGAAGGGGAATAAAGATGTCGATCTACAATTTTGCCGGCGTTACACCTTCGGGTAAAGAAGTGCCGTTTGCGGAGTATGAAGGTAAGGTGCTGCTGATTGCTAATACGGCTAGTAAGTGCGGACTTACACCACAGTATGGAGACCTTCAGAAGCTATACGAACAGTATAGCGATCAAGGACTTGTAGTATTAGGATTCCCCTGCAACCAGTTTGCGGGTCAGGAGCCAGGTACGAGTGAAGAGGCTGAGGAATTCTGTCAGATTAATTATGGAGTTACCTTTCCGGTCTTCGCCAAAGTTGATGTTAATGGACCGGATGCCAGCCCGCTTTTCAATTATTTGAAGGAGCAGCAGCCTGGTGCTGGAGACAGCAGCGACATTAGCTGGAATTTCACGAAATTTCTTATTGATCGCAGCGGCAATGTAGTGGCTCGTGTGGAGCCCAAAGAATCGCCGGAAACGATGAAACAACATATTGAGTCACTCCTGTAGACCCTTTATGGGGTTAGTTGCAGAGTGATCTTCCAAGTATCCCTTCGACTCGGTTTCGACCGATGCTCGCGGGGATTTTCTTTTTTTAAAAGGATTAATGGAGATTGCCTTGAATTTTTATTGTGATAAATTATACTTGACGCTTTAAAAAGACCATGTATCCTTTGAAGAGAATATAGCAACTGTGCGAACATGCATAAAAAAGTGGAGTACAGCAGGATAATAACGGCAGGAGGGTTTTATACAAGCATGAAGTTAATTACAGAGGTAGCAGCACAAGCAGGGATCGACGAGCAGCATCTGGAACTATACGGCAAATATAAAAGCAAACTCTCGCCATCCTTATGGGAGGAAATGAAAAACAAGCCAGATGGCAAGCTGGTTCTGGTCACTGCGGTGAATCCCACCCCTGCTGGCGAGGGTAAGACCTTAACAACCATCGGGTTGGCGCAGGCAATGAATGCAGCAGGTGTGAAGACTGTGGCTGCTTTACGTGAGCCGTCGCTCGGGCCTTGCTTAGGGATGAAGGGCGGCGCAACAGGCGGCGGGAAGTCGCAGATTGTTCCGGCTGATGAGATTAATTTGCACTTTACCGGTGATATTCATGCGGTAACTTCTGCACATAATTTATTGTCCGCAATGATTGATAATCATATCTTCCAAGGCAATGAGCTGGGACTGGATCCGCAGCGTATCGTTTGGAAACGTGTCATGGATATGAATGACCGCAGCCTGCGCAGTATTGTGACTGGGCTCGGAGACGGAAACGGAGCCGTACGGGAAAGTGGCTTTCAGATTACAACGGCTTCTGAGATTATGGCTGTGTTATGCCTATGCGATAGCCTCATTGATCTCAAGAAGCGTTTGAACCGTATTCTAATTGGTTATGACCAAGAGGGACAACCGGTGACAGCCGAGCGAATCGGGGCCGTTGAAGCGATGACAGCGCTGCTTAAGGAAGCAGTTAAGCCAAACTTGGTACAGACTCTGGAAGGTACGCCTGTTATTGTGCACGGGGGTCCGTTTGCGAATATCGCTCATGGCTGCAGCAGTGTTATTGGCACTCGTTATGCCCTTAAGCTAGGGGATGTTGTGGTCACCGAAGCAGGCTTCGGAGCGGATCTTGGTGCAGAGAAATTCATGGATATCAAATGCCAACAGGCCGAGTTAACCCCTTCTGCTGCTGTTCTTGTCGTAACTGTTAAGTCCTTGAAATATAACGGTGGTGTGCCTAAAGGTGAGCTTCTAACCGAGAATCGGACGGCGCTGCGCGCGGGATTGGTGAATTTAGAACGCCATGTAGAGAATCTCGGTAAATTTGGAGTCCCTGTTTTAGTTGCCATTAATCATTTTGAAGGGGACAGTGAGGGCGAGATTAACGATGTACTGGAGGCCTGCCGCAATTTAAACGTGCCGGCTGCAATCTCAAAAGTATGGGCGGAAGGTAGTGCAGGTGGACAGGAGCTGGCTTCTGAGCTGAACAAGCTCTTGAATAATAGTGGCACGAGCCACTTTGCTCCTTTGTATGAGAAAGATCTCGACATTTCATCCAAAATCAACAAAATTGTCCGTGAGATTTACCGCGGGGCAGAAGTGAACTTTTCTCCGGCGGCTAAGCGTAGTCTGGCGGTTATTGAGCGGCTTGGGCTAAATGATCTTCAAGTATGTTTGGCGAAGACGCCTTATTCCTTCTCCGACCAGCCTAGACTCCTCGGAGCACCGGAAGGTTTTACGATTGGTGTCCGAGATATTACTCTTTCGCTTGGTGCAGGCTTTGCGGTAGTTATTACAGGCAATATCGTTACGATGCCAGGTCTGCCAGCTAAGCCAGCTGCTGAGGGACTATGGATGGACGAGGACGGAGAGATTCACGGTCTGGTGTAAAAGTGTTTAATAAAGGGCTTCTCCTTGTTGTATTAGAGGGGAAGCCTTTTTTATGCTTCCTTTGGATTCCTGCAAATGCAGATCATAATGTACCTCTCACGTGGCAAAGCTAATGAGGTCGTCGCATTCGGCAGCAGTGGCGGAAAAAACTTAAAATTGTGAACAATTTGAGGATATAGGCGGAAAAGACTTGTAATGTGATAAATATCACAATATAATCAATTTATAAAGTGAAATAAATCACAACTAACCCATTGTTGATCAGATTCCATCATTGATCGGTCATGCAAGTCAAATATATAACCCGATTGTCCATTTGAAGGAGGAAGAAATAATGAAAGTAGCTGTCATTGGATGTACCCATGCCGGAACCGCCGCAATTGTGAATACTGCTCAGCTTTACCCAGATGCCGAGATTACTGTATATGAGCGTAATGATAATATTTCCTTCTTATCCTGTGGAATTGCCTTGTATGTAGGTGGAGTGGTTAAAGACCCAGAGGGGCTATTCTATTCTTCACCAGAAAAGCTTGCAGAGCTTGGCGTAAAGACCAATATGCGTCATGAAGTAACTGCAGTGGATACGAAGTCCAAAACATTGCGTGTACGCAATCTGGAGACAGGCCACGAGTTCGCTGACACCTACGATAAGCTGATTATGACTACAGGTTCATGGCCGATTGTGCCGAAGCTTGAAGGATTTGAACTCGAGGGGATTTTACTTTCCAAGAACTATGATCATTCCAACACTATTATAGAAAAAGCTAAACAAGCGAATAAAATCACCGTCGTCGGCGCTGGATATATCGGCGTTGAACTGGTGGAAGCTTTTCAAATGAATGGGAAGCAAGTTACGCTAATTGATGGTGAAGATCGCATTCTGAGTAAATATCTGGATCAAGAATTTACTGCACCGATCGAACAATCTTTTCAGGATCATGGGATTAAATTGGCACTGAATGAGAAGGTCAGCTCTTTTGCGGGCAAAGATGGTAAGGTAACAAAGGTTATTACAAGCAAAGGAGAGCATGAAACAGATCTGGTCATTCTCTGCATTGGTTTCCGTCCTAATACTGAACTCTTAAAAGGTCAAGTCGATATGCTGCCTAATGGTGCCATTGTGGTCAATAACTATATGCAGACTAGCTGCCCAGATGTATATGCCGCGGGCGACAGCTGTGCGATTCACTACAACCCTACAGGCAAACACGCCTATATCCCACTGGCAACCAATGCTGTGCGGATGGGAACCTTAGTTGCACGCAACTTGGTAACAGAGACCATTCCTTATATGGGTACACAAGGGACTTCGGGCATTAAGATTTATGAAGATAATATCGCTGCAACAGGGCTTACTGAAGAAGGAGCTAAGGCTGAAGGAATGGACGTGGAAACCGCCATGATTATTGATAATTACCGTCCAGAATTTATGCCAACCTTTGAGCAGGTTCAGTTAAAAGTAGTGTTTGATCGCGCCACACGCCGTATTCTCGGGGCACAAATTATGTCCAAGATGGATCTGACGCAATCGATCAACACAGTGTCTGTATGCATTCAAAATCATATGACAATCGACCAACTAGCCTTTATCGATTTCTTCTTCCAACCGCATTACAACAAACCTTGGAACTTCCTGAATACAGTGGGTCTTCAAGCACTGCCGACAACAGTACCAAGCAAAGAGGCTGTAACGGTTTAAAAAGGAACGTTGTTCCTGAGTGATTTATTGAGGAAAAAGACAACCTTATAAAGCTAGAGAAGCAGCGATCCTCCTGTAACGGGAGGATCGCTGCTTTTTTTGTTAGGTGCAGAATGATTAGCTGCATAGGTAGGTACAATCCAATGGCTTCGGCGATGGTAGCGAGCCAAATGTGCTCGAAAGTTACAGTTAAGGTCATTTGAGTCCGATGTCCGATAGCAAGCCAAATGTGCTCAAAAGTTACGTATAAGGTCATCTGAGTCCGATCGTGCTGAATCACCGCCCTCCTTAGAAGTTTTCGGACTCAGAAGCCGCTATATAGCAAATAATCGCTGTTTGAGTATGATTTCGGACTCCAATGCAGCTATTGCATAAAATGAGGTACAACTAGTGTGTTTTTGGTGGCAATAGCGACTATGGGGTCCGATGGCAAGTCAAATGTGCTCGAAAGTTACGAATAAGGTCATCTGAGTCCGATCGTGCTGAGTCAACGCCCACCGCAGAAGCTATCGGACCCAGAAGCCGCTATTTGGTAATTAATCGCCTATTAAGCGTGATTTCGGACTCCAATGCAGCTATTACATAGAATGAGGTACAGCTAGTGTGTTTTTGGTGGCAATAGCGACTATGGGGTTCGATAGCGAGCCAAATGTGCTCAAATGCTACCAATAGGGTCATCTGAGTCCGATGTCCGATAGTAAGCCAAATGTGTTCAGAAGCTACGGTTAGGGTCATCTGAGTCCGATCGTGCTGAGTCAACGCCCACCGCAGAAGCTTTCGGACTCAGAAGCCGCTATTTAGCAATTAATCGCCTTTTGAGTGTGATTTCGGACTCCAATGCAGCTATTACATAGAATGAGGTGCAACTATTGTGTTTTTGGTGGCAATAGCGACTATGGGGTCCGATAGCGAGCCAAATGTGCTCGAAAGTTAAGATTAGGGGCATCTGAGTCCGATCGTGCTGAGTCATCATCCCTCCGCAGAAGCTTTCGGACTCAGAAGGCGCTATATAGCAATTAATCGCCTTTTGAGCGTGATTTCGGACTCCAGTGCAGCTATTACATAGAACGAGGTACAACTAGTGTGTTTTTCGTGCTAATAGCGACGATGGGGTCCGATAGCAAGCCAAATGTGCTCGAAAGTTAAGATTAGGGGCATCTGGGTCCGATGTCCGGGTGTGGGCCAAATATGCTCAAAAGCTACGATTAGAGTCATCCGAGTCCGATAGAATGCCGATAGTGAGGTATGACTACAGTGAGGTATAGCTACAGTGAGATATAGCTGCATATAAGGACAACTGTGTCCGATAGCTGCTGCGTACGCTCAAATGTAATCCAACGAAACAAGATATGCTGGCTTAGTCGGTCATACATAAACTTCTATTTGTGCACAGGTCGCAGTAAATTTGACATGTCAGTGAAAACTTTCACTTAGTTTTCTCAAAGTGATAATTATCACGTTAATGTGTTTTACGACACGCTACAATGTTCATAAAGGAACAAATTTGAAGTAAATAGATGAAGGAGATAGGAACCATGGCTTATAGCAAACCGCAGCAAATTGCCGAAGTAACTGTAGAGAACGGCATAAAAAAAGCTCATAATCCGCTAAGTACCGTACTTATTCTGGGCTTTTTGGGAGGAGCGTTTATTGCGCTCGGGTTTTTATTGGATATTCGCGTCATTGCTGGCGCACCACAGGAATGGGGTTCCATTGCTAACTTTATCGGGGCAGCAGTCTTCCCCGTTGGGCTGATCATGGTACTCCTTGCGGGTGGAGAACTGCTGACAGGGAATATGATGGCCGTGCCGCTCGCTTTTATGGCTAAGAAGATTTCTTTTTGGGAAGTTGTGAAGAATCTTTTGCTCATTACGATTAGTAATCTGGCAGGGGCATTATTTGTAGCTTATTTCTTCGGTCATGTGGTGGGTTTAACTTCAGAGGGTGTGTATTTAGAGAAATTGGTGGATATGGCTGGTCATAAAATCGATGCAGAATTCTTTCCGGCATTTGTTTCGGGTATCGGCTGTAACTGGCTCGTTGCGCTGGCAGTGTGGCTCTCCTATGGAGCAGATAACTTCAGCGGCAAAATCCTTGGTATTTGGTTCCCAACGATGGCCTTTGTTGCGATCGGATTCCAGCACGTTGTAGCTAACATGTTCCTAATTCCAGCAGCTATTTTTGAAGGTTACTATTCATGGGGGCAATACTTCACTAACTTTGTTCCCGTCTGGCTCGGCAATCTAACGGGTGGAGCAATATTTGTCGCAGCTGCCTATTGGATGGCATACTTGCGTAAAGCACCTACGGCTATTCAATCCGTAGATAGCATGTCCGGCAGCAGTGTCAAAAAACACGCTTAAGCTCGTCTTATAGAGCACTCCATAGAACATTCAAGGTCTGCCTTATTGGTGGCGTTAATGTTTTAGGGGTGCTTTTTGTTATGTAGACACAAAAAAATCCGCCGTGATATATCCGCGCTCGGGGGAACGAAATCGGATCACGGCGAATTTTGAAGGGGGAGTGTTTCTAGGCTCTATTACCCCGTCTTTCTAAAAGCGAATCAGTTTCTTCTTGTTTAGTTTGCTTTACGGACGACAGCCACGGCTTTAAAATAAGAATAGATATTAGAGCTAGGAAGGGCTGCGGACGTGAACCCCAAGGGAGACGGGATAATTCATGCGATATGTGCGTTTTATTCTCTAGATTTCATGCGTACTTTATCGCGATAAAACGTCAATGTGTATGCTTGCTCATAACCCTGTTTTGGGATAATACTGGATGAATTAATGACACATATATAACAGGGGATGTACACTACTTATGAAGTTTTTACAGGCATATCCAAAAGAAGTGAAAATATTTCTAATTGCCAGCCTAATTAATGCAACAGGTAGTGCGCTGATGTGGCCGCTCGTTACGATGTATGTATTTGATGAGCTTGGACGCAGCATGTCAGATGCTGGACTGGTGATTCTTATTCAATCGGTTGGTGGGATCGTGGGTCAACTACTCGGGGGCTCACTCTATCATAAGGTAGGCGTTAACCGGCTGATTGTCGGAGCGCTCGCCATGAATGCTTTGGCACTGTTCACCTTGCCGGCAGCTAGTAACAACTGGACGTTATTTATGGTTGCAATGGGACTGGTAGGATTATTTAATTCCTTATCATTACCTGCCATTCAGGCATTTATCGGCTTTCGTTTCACGAAGCAGCGTGGTGAGCTGTTTAATGTTATTTATGTCGCCAATAATATTGGTGTAGCACTGGGTACGGCATTAAGTGGTTTTTTGGCCGATATTTCCTATATGCTAAGCTTTGTAATGAATGGTGTAACTTCGGCGGTATTTGCGGGTTTCTTTTTTAT
The DNA here is from genome assembly GCF_000758725.1 of Paenibacillus odorifer. NCBI lineage: Bacteria > Bacillati > Bacillota > Bacilli > Caryophanales > Paenibacillaceae > Paenibacillus > Paenibacillus odorifer. Next base: position 6,433,269 of record NZ_CP009428.1, on the reverse strand, counting down.
ATATCTGAAGAAAATCGGTGGAGAACCTGCGCATGAGGTAATGGGGCATCAGAAGAATGAACCAGAGAAACAATCCACGTGGAAGCTAATGGGGCATACTCGTATTTATCTTTATATGGGGATCGGTTCTTTGTTCCTGCTTCTCGGTAACTCTATCTGGAATACAGGGGTATCTCCGTTCATTATTTCAGAGGGCTGGCCTAAGAAAACTTATGGTTTTCTCTGGACACTGAACGGTATTTTGATTTTTGCAGCTCAGCCATTGGTAACAATGATTAAGCGCTGGTTCGCGTCTACCTCAACGGCGCAAATGACTGCAAGTGCCCTGTTTTATTTGGGTGGCTATGCGTTTCTTTTGTGGATGCCTAATTATCCTGGCTTAGTGCTCGGAATGGTGCTTGCTACACTGGGAGAAATGCTGATTTCTCCAGCGATGCCATCCTTTATCTCGGATCATGCGGGGCGCAGCGCACCATTTTATTTGGGACTAAGCGGAGGGATTGGTGCAGTCGGGAGAGTCATTGGCCCTTACTTCATGGGCAGACTGTATGATAGCGGTGGTTTGGCACCAACAGCCTGGCTGGCCTGTGCGATGGCGCTGCTGTCTGTAGGATTTTTCGTCATCCATTCTTTAGTCAATCGTAAAGGCCATTCGTTAGAGCGGTCCGTAAGATAACTATACACAGTGGATTCCAACATCTGCTGTGAATTCTATAGAGGTGCAAGGCAAGGGGTGTACATCTTATGAAACAAATCAACAAGGCAAGGTTAACTATTAGACCATCAGAGATTAAAGACGTGCGAGAACTGATTGATCTGGACCATCTGATTTGGACAGAGGACACTAGCCCGGGACCTATGTTGTGGCGCTCACAAGAGGATTTCTTGCTGAATGCTCCTCCGGGCTCTCAGCTCGTAGCGCTGCAAGATGACAAGCTATGCGGATATGTCGGGTTTGGCTGCCCTAGTAGAATGGAGAGCAACCGGCATGTGTGCGAGGTTAATATTGCTGTTCATCCGAACTATCAACGTTTAGGCATCGGCCGGCAGCTCATGGAAGCCATTAAGGAACATGCTGCGGCGCATGCTATTCGTAAGCTTCGCCTGCGTGTATTATCCTGTAATGAATCAGCGATTTCTTTTTACCGGAAATGCGGTTTTGTGGAAGAGGGACGTCTGCGGGAGGAGTTTTATCTTGGCGGCCGTTATGTGGATGAGATATTTATGAGCTGTATGCTGACAGGAGGAAATGGATATGGAGATCGTCTCGCTTAATGTCGGTCGGCCGGTGACGGTGGATTATCGGGGAAAACCTTTGGAGACCGGAATTTATAAAACGCCTGTAGAAGGATCGGTTCGGCTGCATACCAATGGATTTGTTGGAGATGGTCAGGCAGATCTTAAACATCATGGAGGTCCTGACAAGGCGGTGTGCGCCTATCCCATTGAGCACTATCCTTATTGGGAACAGCAGCTGGGAAAGAAACTGGAGTACTCGGCTTTCGGAGAAAATATCACCACAACGGGTCTGCTGGAGACAGAGGTGTGTATTGGCGATGTATATGAAATAGGCACCACTTTGCTTCAGGTTAGCCAGCCAAGATATCCTTGCTTCAAAATCTCACAAAAGCATGGACCCGCAGATCTTCCGGCTCAAGTTCTGGATACAAGGTATAGCGGATTTTACTTGCGTGTACTTCGTGAAGGAATGATTTCAACCGGCGATGCAATTGTCAAAAAAGAAAACGGAGACAGCAATGCTTCCGTGGCGCATGTACTGCATTTAATGCAGGTTGGGCTGCAAGAGGAAGCTGCTCTGGCAGAGCTTGTGGAGCTGGAAGCCCTCTCAGCCGTAGTACGGAACAAGTTTCGAAAACAGCTGGGTATGCCAGGGATCTAATCTTGGTCTGCTCAATAAAATAAACCTGGGGGCGTATGCCAGCCAGGTTTATTTCTGCTTGTGTGTTTGTTTAACTTTGCTTACGTAACTTAGCCGAGCAGCTGCCACTCACTACGCAATAAACCATATACGGCGTGATTCACGTAGCCATCGGGCAGCTTTTCTGCCTGTCTGATCACACCTTCGAGCACAAAACCAAGCCGTTCAGGAATTGCCCGGCTAGTTACGTTGGCGGTCGCGCAGCGAATTTCTACCCGCTGCAACTCCATTTCCAGCAGTGCGTAGTCTACTAGAACTCGGCAGGCGCTGGTCATATAACCTTTGCCTTCATAGCCATCACCAAGCCAATAACCAATCCCTACGGAACGGTTATGCCAGTCAATCTGGTGATACCCAATGACACCGGCGAGCTCGCCGCGGACCCAAAGTCCAGCAGTGAAGGCGCCATTGTCGGTGCCTTGTTTTATAGCATTTTTAATGAAATTAAGGGTGTGATCCTGTTCCGTAACGGCATCAACCCAAGGAAGCCATTGCCTAAGTCGTTCCCGCGAGCGCTCCACTAACGCGAATATGTGCCTAGCATGCTCAGGCATGAGTGGCTTTAAGATATGCTCTTCGTCGATGACATAATTAAACAAGCAGTTGCCTCCTTTTCGGCACAAGGCCTTATGTATGATTATGGATTTTTTCTTATGATTATCATGCTACTCTATCGCCCGCAGAGAAGTCAAAAGGTCTAAAGATGCTAAAAATTGATCCAGGCCATGTGCCCCCTTTTATTGAACAATCTACAGTTAACGGGTATATTAGTAGGAAACATGTTTATACAAGAAGTAGTGTAACACTACAGAACGAAAGGTTGATAGCTGTGGAGAACCGTACTACCCCCTCCAATTTTATTAAAAATGTTATTACCGAAGACCTCCGTACGGGTAAAGTAAAAGAAGTTGTCACACGCTTTCCGCCGGAGCCGAACGGTTACTTACATATCGGACATGCCAAGGCGATTTGGATTAACTTTACACTGGCGGACGAGTTCGGTGGCAAGACTAACCTAAGATTTGACGACACGAATCCTGCCAAAGAAGATACGGAATATGTGAACTCCATTCAGGAAGATGTAAAGTGGCTGGGTTATGAATGGGAAGAGCTGCGTTTTGCATCGGATTATTTTGAGGAAATGTACAAACGTGCCGAATTATTAATTACTAAAGGTAAAGCTTATGTAGATGACCTCAGCGCGGATGAAATTCGCCAATTGCGGGGAACGCTGACAGAGCCAGGACAGAACAGTCCACATCGTGAGCGCAGCATCGAAGAGAATTTGGATCTGTTCCGCCGTATGCGGGCAGGGGAATTCAAAGATGGTGAGAAGGTTCTTCGTGCCAAGATCGATATGGCATCACCAAATATTAATCTGCGTGATCCTGTCATCTATCGGATTACTCATGCGCATCACCATAATACAGGGGATAAATGGTGCATCTATCCGATGTATACGTTCGCTCATCCACTTGAGGACGCTATTGAAGGAGTAACTCACTCCCTTTGTTCGCTTGAGTTTGAAGATCAACGCCCATTTTATGATTGGGTCGTAGCGGAATGTGAGATGCCTTCAGTTCCGCATCAATATGAATTCGGCCGTCTGAATCTCGCTCAAACCATGACTAGTAAACGTAAGCTGAAGCTGCTGGTAGACGAAAAACATGTGGATGGCTGGGACGATCCGCGGATGCCAACGATCTCCGGCCTGCGCCGCAGAGGATATACGCCGGAAGCGATTCGTAAATTCGTGTACGAAGCAGGGATCTCCAAGAGTCAGGGTCTAGTGGACCTGCAAATGCTGGAGCACTTTATCCGGGAAGACCTTAAGTTAACTGTGCCTCGCACCATGGCTATACTTCGTCCGCTTAAGGTTGTTATCACCAATTATCCGGAAGGCCAAACAGAATGGCTTGAAGCGGAGAATAATACAGAGAATGAAGAAATGGGTGTACGCCAAATTCCGTTCTCTCGTGAGATTTATGTTGAGCGCGACGACTTTATGGAGAATCCGCCCAATAAATATTTCCGCTTGTTCCCCGGCAATGAAGTACGCCTGAAGCATGCTTATTTCATCAAATGTAATGAAGTCATTAAAGATGAGAATGGCGAGGTTGTTGAACTGCATTGTACGTATGATCCGGAAACAAAGAGTGGCAGTGGATTTACAGGCCGTAAGGTAAAAGGTACTCTGCACTGGGTAGAAGCTAGTCAAGCTGTGCCTGCAGAATTCCGTTTATACGAGCCACTGATTTCTGCTGAAGAAGTAGATGAAGCTGCAGAAGTTGAAGGTCTGGATTCCACGGTAGAGAAAGCGGAGCCTAGCTTCTTGGATCAGCTTAATCCTAAATCCATTGAAATCTTACAAGGTTTTGTGGAACCCGCGCTTAAGGACAGTGTGGCTCAGGATAAATTCCAGTTCTTCCGTCATGGCTATTTTAATGTAGATAGCAAATATTCGGCGCCTGGGCATCTCGTATTCAATCTTATCGTTTCACTGAAGAGTTCATTTCAGCCTCCAAAACAAGGCTAACACTTGATTCGTTCAGGTTCTTTATAATAAAACAGGCTCAAACGTCCCGTTTAGGTACGTTTGAGCCTGTTTTTTATATTTTCGCTTATAATATTTCGATGTGAGAGAGTTCTTCCTCATCCTCTGTAGGGGGCCGGTAGCCTCCACGGTTTACAAAGAGCCACATGAAAGTAAAGCCTAGCGTTCCAAACAGTGTCAAGAAGACACCCGCTTGATACATGCTCTGTGCCCCTAGATTTTGATACATCCACCCTCCGAGAACTCCTCCAACAATACCGGCTATACCGCTCCAAGTCAGTGTGTAGAGCGCTTGTCCTGAAGCACGGTAAGGTCTTGGAATAAGAAGCATGGTCAGTTGAGTGCCTACATAGAAGAAACCACCAAATGTTATGCAGTGTAAAATTTGAATGAGCACTACTTGGAGGGCTGTAGTCGCGTCCGCCATGAACCACCATCGTAGTACGAATAAAGCGCTAACCAGTGCAAGCCAGCCGAGCAGAACAGATATTTTACGTTTAAGGAATCGGTCGCAGAGAACAAATACACCCACTTCCAAAATAGAGGAGAGGAATACTGCGAGACCAATCATTCCCTTGGAGCCGCCTAGGTCCGTAATATACAAAGACATGAATGTAGTGTTCATGGTGTTCGGTATGGAAACTAGGATACCAAACAATATGAAACACAAGAAAAAGGGATTATAAATTAGTTTGCTGAAGCCTCTATACGGCATAGGAGCCATGCCAATGGTATGGTTAAGTTTCGGTAATGCAAGAATGGATAACATTGATGCACATAGTAAGCCTGCAAACAGATAGGACAAGATAGATACACCAGCCCAATCTAGGACCAATCCGGCGGCAATTGCAATTAGTGCCCACCCCAATGAACCCCAAAGCCGAAAAGAACGGAAGCGATAGTTAGTTCCGTCAATATAGCTGAGAATCATCGTATTGCTCTGAGCAAATAACGGTCCTTGGAAGAAATAGAACAAAAGAATGGAGATGTAGATCATCTCATATGTATTTGCCCGAAACATAAGCTGGGATAACACTAATGTTCCGATTAACATAAGCAAAACGATTCGCCGGATATTCTGGTATCGGTCAGTCCAGATCGCCCAGAATGGATTTGCAAAGATGGATACTAGCGCACCCATAGAGAATACGGCACCGATCTCTAATTTGTTCATCCCTACATCCAGCAGGTATAGTTGAAAGAAGCTGGAGAAGAGGACCATGGTTCCGTATACAAAAAAATTGAACCATTTTAAAGACGTGAAAGAAGATGGATAGTTAACGCCTTTCCGCAAATGCGTCACTCCTTTCCCACTAGATGTCTTGCATGGATATACTGACCAATATTAGGCCCTTCTATCACTGTAACACGTGTTGAAAAGGGATACAAACTTCCTTTTTTACTTTTTTACATTTTTTTAACGTTTATTTAAATTTGATCCGCTAAGTGACAAAAAACGCATATAACAAGTTTGCAGGTGGCAGAAATGTTAAGAGATCGCTCCTCCTTACTAGGAATATGCCTGAGGATTACCCTATCTACGTCGTACAAAAGCGGATCAACGGGTTTAACTTCAGTTTACAATTCAGGGCTAGGATGGGGTTAAGCGAAACAGAGATGATACACTCTTCTCGCAGAGTCACCAAGAAAAGGGGAGTTTTTGCATGAGAAAATCCGAAGCTAAGGGGAAAACGGCGCTGAAGCCATTCCTCACATTATTAAAAGAGACCAAGCCTTCATACGGCTTATTGGCAATAGCCATTGCACTAAGCATGATCTCGACATTGGTTAGTCTGGTGATCCCAATGTTCACCAAAAATCTGGTGGATGGCTTTTCTTTGGCCTCCGTCAGCAAGCTGCAAATTGCGGGTATAGCGGGTGCTTTTATCGCGCAGACGATCGCCGGGGGAATTTCCATCTATCTGCTGAATTACGTGGGCCAGAAGATGGTTGCAGGTCTACGTGACCGGTTATGGCGTAAATTTTTAGTATTGCCAGTAGCTTATTACAATGATAATCGAACAGGAGAAAGCGTCAGCCGGATGACGAATGATACAGGGATCATCAAAACGCTGATTTCTGAACATCTGGCCAGCTTATTTACCGGAGTGATCTCCATTGTGGGCTCCATTGCTGTGCTGTTATTTTTAAATTGGAAAATGACGCTTGTTCTATTCACCGTTCTTCCACTATCTGCGTTGATTCTGGTGCCGCTTGGACGGCAGATGTACAAAATCTCCAAAGGTATGCAGGACGAAACAGCCTCTTTTACCGCGACACTTAGTGGTGTATTGTCAGAAATCCGTCTGGTGAAATCCTCGGGTGCAGAGAAAAAAGAGTACGAAGCAGGCAAAACCGGAATTATGAACCTGCTCTCCTTTGGTATTCGTGAAGGCAAAATCAGCGCTATGATCAGTCCACTTGTCTCTTTTGTTTTTATGATGTTACTTGTGGTCATTATCGGTTATGGCGGAATGCAGGTATCTTCCGGGGCTTTGACAGCTGGAGAGCTGGTAGCCTTTATCCTGTATCTTATTCAGATTATTATGCCGCTTACTCAATTGACCACGTTCTTTACACAGATTCAGAAGGCTAAAGGGGCATCAGAGCGCATTATTGAAACCCTGGCAGCAGAAGAGGAGGTATATGAGGGCCAGGAAGAGGCGAACGGTGCAGAAGGTCCTATCTCGGTAGAAGATCTAAGCTTTGGATATAAAAATGGTGAGAATGTGCTAACCGATGTAAGCTTTCGGATGCTTCCGGGTCAGGTGACGGCTATTGTTGGACCGAGCGGGGGCGGCAAGACTACATTATTTTCACTGCTCGAACGATTCTATGAGCCTCAGAAAGGTATGGTTAAGTTAGGTGATAAACCAGTGTCAACCTTCTCTTTACGCTCATGGCGGAAACTGATCGGGTATGTCTCACAGGAAAGCCCATTATTGGCAGGTACGATTGCTGAGAATTTAACCTATGGATTGGATCGCGACGTTAGCATGGAGGAGATGCGTGCAGCAGCAGCAATGGCTTATGCAGATGGCTTTATCGATGAGCTTCCTGAAGGATATAATACGGATGTTGGTGAGAGAGGTGTGAAGCTCTCAGGTGGACAGCGGCAACGGATTGCTATTGCTAGAGCGCTGCTGCGGAATCCAAAGATTCTTATGCTTGATGAGGCTACCTCCAGTCTGGATAGCCAATCAGAGTCCGTAGTACAGAAAGCACTGTCCAATTTGATGAAGGGCCGGACTACGATTGTAATTGCGCACCGTTTGGCTACTGTTGTAAATGCTGAGCAGATTATTTTTATGGAAAAGGGCCAGATTACCGGGATGGGAAGACATGAAGAACTGCTGGAAAACCATGAGCTGTATCGTGAATTTGCCACCCAGCAGCTGCAGATGAATAACCTTGAGATTCAAGACAATAAAGAGGAGGCTCCAGTGATACATGACAAAAATACTAGTAGCGGACGACGATCCGCACATCCGCGAATTGGTAGAAGTATTTCTGAGAGCTGAGGGGATGGATGACATCTATGGAGCTTCTGATGGACTGGAGGCTCTTCAGATTCTGGAGAGCCATAACATAGACTTAGCCATTATTGATGTGATGATGCCCAATTTGGATGGCTGGGAGCTGTGCCGGAAGATGCGCCAAACTTATGATTTTCCGATATTGATGCTGACGGCTAAGGGTGAGACCTCCCAAATTGTGAAGGGCTTTGAACTGGGAAGTGATGACTATCTCGTCAAACCCTTTGAGCCAGTGGTGCTTATTGCGCGAGTAAAGGCGCTGCTCAAACGTTACCAAATCTCTGCTGCACAAAGTGTGGGGATCGGCCGGCTGCGAATGAATCGTAAAACCTACGAGGTATCCTCAGAGTATGGAGAAGTCACCTTGCCGCTTAAGGAATTTGAGCTGTTGTTTAAGCTGGGCAGCTATCCGGGGCAGACATTGACTAGAGACAGGCTGATCGAAGAGATATGGGGTTATGATTTTGAAGGGAATGAGCGGACGCTCGATGTGCATATCAACCGTTTACGCGAACGGTTCGCTCCAGATAAATACGGGTTTGTTATTCGTACCATCCGCGGATTAGGCTATCGGCTGGAGGCAGAGGCATGAACCGGTTTAAGGAGCTTCTTAAGCGGATTGGGATGACTTTTATTTACTTCGGTGGCGTTGGGATTAGCTGGAGTGCAGCTTATTTCTTAATGAACTGGATATATGGCAGGGTTGGACGCCCCTCTTCGGAGTATTTGACCCAGTTAATCGGCGTGATGGTCGGAATTGTGATTTTGTTCATGATGGCATTGGTAACCTCCAAGTTATTCCGGGGCTGGGAACGTGTTTTTTATAAATCAATTATCGAAGGTTTAGGGCGTATTGCTAAGGGTGATTTCAATGTGGTACTCGATAATACTAAGGACTATGGTGATTTTGGTGAGATTGTAGAGAGCATCAACGTAATGGCCAGCGAACTGAGTCAGATGGAGACCATGCGTCAAGACTTTATCTCTAATGTATCGCATGAAATTCAATCTCCGCTAACCTCTATCCGCGGCTTTGCTCTTGCGCTGCAGGATGAAACTTTGAGTGTGAAGAGCAGGAGGCACTACCTTAATATTATCGTGGCTGAGAGTACCCGTGTATCTGGGCTCAGTGATAATTTATTGAAGCTGTCCGCGCTTGAATCGGGCAATTTTCCGTTTGAAAATCAGATTTACCGCCTGGATAAGCAGCTTAGAGATACGATTCTGGCTTCTGAACCACAGTGGTTGGAGAAAAATATAGAGGTAGAGGCTGAACTGGAAGAAGTGAATGTATCTGCTGTAAAAGATTTAATGAGCCAGGTCTGGACCAATCTACTGCATAACAGCATCAAGTTTACTCCGCAGAACGGTTACATCCATATTAGCCTTCGCATGGTGGATGAGCAGGTAGAGGTGGAGATTCAAGATAGCGGGATTGGCATCTCGGAGGAAGATCTGCCTCGGATCTTCGAGCGTTTCTATAAGGCAGATAAAGCTAGAACCGCAAGTGGTGGCGGTAGTGGACTGGGTCTGTCACTGGTTAAAAAAATCGTTGAGCTGCATGAAGGTAAGGTAACTGTACATAGTCGTCCGGGGGAAGGAACCGCCTTTAAGGTGAGCTTGCGAGTACGAATGAAATAAATTTGCTGTATGTGAAAACCAGCTGAAGCTGGTTTTCTGGGTGGATTCGAGGATAACACCTTCCGTCCTGAGAATAATGCCACAAGAGCCGAGGCAGGAGCGACTATTTATAAGCTGCTCGAAGCTCTGTCTCTCTAATAGTGATTGAATAGTTCATCGCTAAGCTTTAAACCAAACGCCGCTTTCCCAGATTGTTCAGTGGGAAAGCGGCGTTTTTTGTATTTATGAAATTAAAAGAGGAACTATAATACCGGGATGGACGTTTATCCACCAATTTGAGACATGCGCCGAGCTGTCGGCGTGTGGCTTTGTGCTTTTTTCTCCAGAGCTAAGGCCATTTCATGGTTATGAGGTTTGTTGCCCAGCGCTTTCCGGAATAAGGCCTGCACAGCAGCAGGATCGCTTATTAAAGGACGGACATTGTATTCATCTGCCCAATACAGGCAAGCTTTGATGTGCCCATCTGCGGTAAGTCTCAGGCGGTTGCAATTATCGCAGAAGTGATCGCTCACCGGATGAATCAGGCCGAATGTACCAGGGGCTCCAACAACCCGCCGATTCTGGGAAGGGCCATTCCCGGAGGGCATTTCTGCCGCTTCCGTTTCCCAACCAGCCTCAGTACAAGCTTCTACAACCCTTTCCAGAGGCAGATAAGTTTGGCGCCAAGCATCAGTAGCACTGCCAATCGGCATGTATTCTATAAAGCGTACATTTAGAGGACTCTCCAGCGTAAGGGAGATGAAGTCTTTGATTTCGTCGTCATTAATTCCTTTCATCAATACAACGTTAAGCTTTATCGGTTGAAGTCCGGCGGCTTGTGCGGCCTCGATCCCCTTTAATACCTTGGCGACTTCACCGCCACGAGTAATCATAGAAAATCGATCCTGCCGTAAAGAGTCTAGGCTGATGTTTACCCGTGACAGACCAGCCTCTTTTAACAGCGCGGCTTTGGCTGGAAGCATTAAACCATTTGTAGTCAGCGAAATATCTTCTATACCTGGAATCGCGGATATCATCGCAACAAGCTTTTCCAGATCTTTGCGGACAAGAGGTTCTCCGCCAGTTAGTCGTACTTTACGTAATCCAAGAGGGGCTAGCGACTTAACGACTGCGGTAATTTCCTCGTAACTTAGAATCTCGTCCTGCGGTTGGAATTGCATCCCTTCCGCTGGCATACAATAGATGCAACGCAGGTTGCAGCGGTCGGTAACCGAAATGCGGATGTAATCGTGTAAACGTCCAAAAGGGTCCGTCAGCGGCTCCATGGCGTTGCTCCCTTCCTTTAAATATGGCTGATAAATTGCTCTTGAATTTTCTCGTATAAACGCCTAACATCACTAACAGGACAGAACGCGAAGATGTTTATACTTGTTTAGAATTTTAAAGATTGCTTGGATTCACGTCAATGAGCAAAGTTCTGGACGACAGGGTTTCATTACATAAAACTGGACAAACTAGATAAGAAGATAACGCATATTGAACAACGAAAAGTGTGACAAAAGTACGACAAATAAAGTTTTTAGACATAGAATGCTCACGGAAAGCGCTTTTAATTTCCGATATAATCTAGGTGCGGATTAGTTTTAACGTTCACTTTTGCGAAAACAGATAGGATACCGGAAACCGCACGTCGGTAATGTGTGTGACGGAGAGTGACCGGGAAACCATTGAGGAGGATTTGCAAAATGAGTACACATACTGTTCCATCGCTCACCGTTCCGGAGGCTTTTAGCCGTTGGTTGGAAAGTCGGGGATTAATATATCAGCTTTTAGTGGATTTTTTGGGTAGAAAACCATCACTCTCTCTAGTGGCTCAATGGAGCCGCCATCGCCAGATGAGTGTAGCGGCAGAGATGACAGAAGGCGGTCGGGAGCTGAAGCGCTATTTGAGTCAGGAACCGAACAAGCTGCCAATGATATGCGAGAAAGAGAGCAAAGAATATAAACGGCTTATGCAAGAACAGTCCGTTAGTTCTTTTAAATTGCGCGAAGCAGCGATTTTAGGTCGTTCGGAGGATTTCTGCAACGTGCTTGCAGATGTGTACACCTCCGCTGGAATTGTATTCAATAAGTGTAATGGTGAAGCCGATGATCATATTGCTATTGAGCTCGAATTTATGGCAGTCATGCATGAGCGTATGCTTTACAATAGTTTTTCAATAAGAAGTGCTATGGAGCTGCTTGATATTCAGGAGTCCTTTTTGGAAAAGCATCTACTTCAATGGACACCGCAGTTCTGTCAGAAACTAAATGCAGCAACAGATAGTCCGCTATATCTAGGCCTCTCTCATATGCTTGAGGAGTTTCTGCCACTTGATCTGCAAATGCTTCGTTCCTGGAGAGCTTCATTGGAGAGCAGTGCAGCTACAAGCATTTAATATTAGAAAGCCCGACCTATCCATTAGGCCGGGCTTTTGCGTGCTGAGCATGGGGAAAAGAATCGTTGTGAAGCACTAAATGATGATTAACTGAAGCACCGATACAATAATTGCGGAATTTCTCCCCGAAATTCTGGGATTTTCAGTCATCAGACTATTAATTAGGGAAAAGCTCCCTAAAGTTTAGCTGTTTCGATGGTAATTAAAGAAATTCCCCTTATTATCAGGGAGGAATTCCCTAATTTCGTGCATTTAGAGCGAATATCAGCTTTTTTCAGGGAGTTTTTCCCTAATTAGTTTAAGATCCACTCCGCACATCGTACAAACACAGAACGCAGTAAACACAAATGTATGCCGTCCAAACGACCAACGCAGATCACCGCCGTATACCACACATCGCAAACACCCACCATAAATTGCACATCGTTCACCGCTCACCGCTCCTCGTATATCATCCAGCGCTCACGGTATATCGCCCTCCGCTACGCACAAACGCACATCATCCACCGCTCTCCACACACCGTTCAACCTAATGGCATAGAACACCACTAGGCGTGGCGCACAGTCTATTTGCTAAAGTGAGAATCCAATGTACAGCCTATTTTCTAAAAAAAGAAGCTGCCTCATAAGTAGAATTCACTACTTTGGAGACAGCCTCTCGTGTGAGCCTATTTACTTGTTCACATCATAGTTCTAATCAATTACCTTTTTGCTGCGGAATTTCATCAGGAATTCATACACGACTGGCACTACTACAAGTGTCAGCAGCGTGGAACTGACCAAACCACCGATTACGGTCACGCCGAGCCCCTTAGAGATAATTCCTGCACTATTTTCAAGTCCAGTAACCAATGGCAGCAATGCACCAATCGTTGCAAGGGCAGTCATCAGGATTGGACGTAAACGTGTGCCACCTGCTTCAAGCAAGGCTTGACGCGTAGTGAGTCCTTCTTTTTCCTTATGAATAACGCGGTCGATGAGGACAATCGCATTCGTTACTACGATACCAATCAACATCAGCGCACCCATGAGCGAGGACACGTTTAAGGTTTCCCCAGCGATCAGCAAGGCAACGAGTACCCCAATCACTGTGAAAGGAAGTGAGAACAGGATAGCGAATGGTGCTAATCCACCGCCAAATGTAACCACAAGCACGAAGTATACGATGGCAATAGCGGCCGCCATAGCAATTCCTAATTGACCAAACGTATCATTGATCTGCTCGGTTACACCGCCGAAGGTAACAGTTACACCATCAGGCAATTCCATAGCATCTACTTTTTCTTTCACGCTGTTCGAAGCGCTATTCACGTCACTCGAAATAATTTCGGCAGTAACATCTACCTTCATTTTACCGTCCATACGAGTAATCGAGTCAGGGGAGGAGCCATTTTCAATTTTAGCGACTTGCCCGATTGGCACGGAGATGCCTAGTGGCGATGTCAAAGTAGCCTCTTCCATTTCTTTAATGCTCTTGTACGTTTCTTTATCTGTTTCGATATAGACTTTGTAGTTCTTGCCGTCCAATTCTACTTCTGTGAGCACTGGACGCGTGCCTGCTGGACTCAGCTTCATCGCAATTTGTCCGGCTGTAAGTCCAAGGGAGCTAAGCTTCTGTTGATCCGCTACAATCGTATATTGATCGTATGCTTCTTTGAGACTTGTTTCCGCGTCTTTGAAATTAGTGGTGTCAGCCTGTACGATTGAGGCAATCTCATCCGCGACCGGCTTCAGCTGATCCAGTTCATCTCCGAATACATTCACGGTTAGAGTGCTTCCACCCATACCTCCACTCATCAGAGCGGACATGTCACCCCATACACCATCTGGCACTTCTGCGGTCAAACCTTCAATAAGTTTCTCTTTAACAGCTTCGAAATCAGGAGTATCACTATCATAAACGATGAAAAATAGTCCTGAATTGCTGGATCCACCCATACCCATCGGGCTTCCACCGCCGATGGAATATTGCATTTTGTCTATATGCTTCTGCGCTAAAATGTATTTTTCAGCTTTCAGACCTTGTTCTTGAACTTCCTCAATCCGTTGTCCAGCCTTTGGTGAATAAGTAAGCATTACAGTTTTATCCTCTTGGGATGGCATGAAGCTTACACCAATAGGCTTGATTAAGAATAAGCTGCCCGCAAGGAGAAGAACGGCAACTCCAAACGTAACGAGTTTATGAGAAAGACACCAGTTCAGAATCTTTTGATAACCAGCAGAAAGTTTGTCTGGTTTCTCGCTGTGAGTTTTTTTACCTTTCAATCCATTACGGAACAACGAGTGAGCCATTGCAGGAACTAGGGTAATCGCAACTACTAATGAAGCGAGCAGGGCGAAGACCATGGTTAGAGCGAAAGGCAAGAACAGCTCACCAACCATACCACTAACCAAAGCAAGTGGTAAGAACACCGCGATGGTTACAATTGTAGAGGACATGATAGGCACGAACATTTCACGCGTGGCTGCACTGATTAATTCTCTGCCCTTCAGTTTCTCACCAGATAAGGAGAGCCGTCGATATATGTTCTCTATAACTACAATCGAGTCATCGACTACCCGCCCGATCGCGACCGTCATCGCTCCAAGTGTCATCATATTAAGCGTAATGTTCATCTGCCGCAGACACAGCACTGCAATCAGCAGGGATAATGGAATAGAGATGATAGAAATAATCGTCGAACGAATATTCCGCAGGAACACCAAAATGATAATTACTGCGAATAAGGCACCAAACACAGCTTTGGACAACATCGTATTTACGGAGTCCTCAATGGGCTTACCTTGGTCAAGCAGAACAGTAAGGTCAATGCCTTTATATTGTGCTTTTAATTCTTCAGTTTTGTCTTTAACGCCATTTACAACATCAACAGTGTTGGCATCATTGGCTTTGACAATCTGAATACCGATCGATTCTTTACCATTTGTACGGGAGATGGATTCGGAATTCCCCACAACCTCAATCGTGGCCAACTCTCCGAGCTTCACGGTTGGAAGTCCCATACTTGCAGCTCCGCCAGGAGCAGCATTTCCAGCACCTGCACCAGCAGCTCCGTTAGCAGCACCAGCGCCGGTAGCTCCAGCACCTGCAGCACCTGCAGCGTTAGCGCCAGTTGGCATTACCGGTATGGTCACATTTTTAAGATCTTCAACGGTAGTGATGTTGCCGTCCACGACAACTGCCTTTTGAGCCTTGTCCATCTCGAATAGTCCTAGTGGAACACGGAGGGAAGAGCCTTGAATGATACCTTTAACGGTATCTTCAGTCAGTCCATATTGGCTGAGCTTATCTTGATTGAATTTAAGTGATACTTCTTTGACGTATTGACCAGAGATTTGAATAGAAGCCACACCCTCAACATCCTCTAGGGCTGGGCGAATATCGTTCTCAGCAATACGTGTCAATTCCTCAAGGTCCTGGGTATCTCCATTGGAAAGACTGAGCGAAACGACAGGCATTGAGCTAAGGCTAAAACGGGAAATGGAAGGCTTCTGCACATTGTCTGGCAATGAGACCTCATTTAGCGATTCGCGCACTGCTGCTGTAGCATTATCCAGATTTGTTCCGTAATCGAATTCAATTTGGATACTGGAGGCATTCTCCAGAGAAGTGGAGGTGATCGTCTTTACACCATCCACATTGCGGAGCTTTTGCTCCAACGGTTTGCTGACATCATTAACGACGCCTTCTGGTGCGGCCCCCGGATAAATGGTTGTTACGCTAAGATAGGGTATACTAATATTAGGCAAGGTTTCTTGCTTCATCGTCAGTCCGCTATATAAACCGGCAAACACAATAATTATCGTCAGAAGCCAAATGGCAAATTTGTTCCTGAGCGAGAAATTAATTAAGCTTTTCATAAGTTTCGTTTCTGCTCCTCTCGGCCCTTTTCTTTACGAAATAAGGCGCCATTATAAAAATTCATAATACTCACTATCCATGACTTTCTCTCTACCGAACTCTTCTTAGAGTCAATTAACGAAATACACATGAATTGTGCGGAATTGAGGCAATTAGCTTCCTCAGCTCTTCTAATTCTGCTGTGAGCTCAGAGCAGGATTGGAGGTTGGACAGCATCCCCTGAATGATTGCTTTTCGTGGGTGAGGTATAAGCACTTCACCTTCCAGAATATTGAGCGATTCCAGCAGATCGGCTGCTTCTTCGGATTCTATACTATTTAATTTACTGACCACAGTCTTCATTTCTTTAATGAGCTGTAATGGATTCTTTCGTTTATTCTCCTCATTCTCCGCCATCCAGTTCGCTAAAGTAGCAGAGTTGATTAGTGGAACCTGTTTACTAGTGAGTAAGCCAGACACAATCATATCCATTAGATTCATTAGATGATCTGCCATATCGGCAATGGGTACCTGCGTATCCTTACGAAAAATAACCGCAATATAAGACTTGATGAGACCATGTCCGATCATACATAAATCTCCGGTATAGGGAACGACGTCTTTTCCATAGAGCAACTCCATCTTCACCTGGAACCATCTTAAGAAGGAAGCGTTGTTTCTCCGCAGCCAGTCCGGGACTTCAGTATCAAATCCTTTGCCCGCAACCTCCTGAATTTGACGCTGCAAGAACTCGCGCAATTCGTACACGTGACTTAGCAGAATTTCTATCTGATTCCTAAGCTTCTCACGTGGTGTTCGTCGGGTTTCCTGTTCTTCACGTAACAAGGGATCACGAATCATCCGATAACAATAAAGGAAGATACTGCGCTCCAGTTCTTCTTTTGATTTAAATACCAGATACAAACTGCCCTTCGAAATCCCACATAATTCAGCGATCTCTTGCATGGATGTGGACGAGGAGCCTTTCACAGCGAATAACTGCATGGCGATCTTAATAATTTGTTCCTGCTTGTCAATAGTTTTATCATTCATTAAAGGATTAACCTCCTTTCTGACTACTGGGTTCTATAATTGACTAGTTGGTCAAAATTATTATATTCCATCCAACCAGGCAATACAAATATCGGAACAGAAGGGTTACAGTTTTGTCGTAAATAGACTTTTGCACAGTAATTAGCTAGGAAGAAAAGGGTTCTTCATGTAATATATAAAATGTGTCAATTTCGTGTTGCTTGTATGAATAAGAAGGTAGGTAGAGTATGAGAAGAGGACTTCAATCTATAATTATCATTGGGGCATTCATAGCATTTTATTATTTTGGTTTCGGCATTTTTGGGAGTACTGCGGGAACGATTATTAGTATCTTCTCCACTCTGACAGTTATTTCGATTAGCTTGGCTATTTTTATGGAGAACCGTAATCCTTCTACAACAATGTCATGGATCTTATTGCTTGCGTTGATCCCGGTGCTGGGACTGGTCTTCTATTTTCTATTTGGGCAAAATGTGTTCAAACGCCGTAAATATGATAAAAAGGCACAAAGAGACCTTATGGCCTACGAAAGAATTGAGAATGACGCTTTACGTACGCACCAAGATTGGTCAGTCTTTGATCCCTCGCGCCAAAAACTGTTGCTGTTATCCAAGACTTTAGCACGTACTCCTATATCCTTTGCATCAGAAACTCGTATCCTCACTAATGGTGAAGAGACGTTTGGTACGTTATTGTTGGAGCTCCGTCAAGCTAAGCATCACATTCATATGGAGTATTACATCTTCCGGGCGGACCACATTGGAACACGCATTAAACAAATTCTGATCGATAAAGCTCGTGCCGGTGTTGCAGTCAGATTTATGTATGATGCCGTTGGCAGTTTTCAGCTTTCCAAAGCTTTTTTGAAGGAAATGAGTGACGCCGGAGTTCAGGTGGCTTCTTACGGAAATTCAACATCCTTTTTTTCCAGCCGTGTGAATTACCGGAATCACCGTAAAATTGTTGTGATCGACGGAGATGTCGGATTCATGGGTGGTCTCAATGTAGGCGATGAATATTTAAGCCGCAGTAAGACTTATGGATTTTGGCGTGACACACATATGTTGGTTAGAGGCGAAGCGGTACGGACGATGCAAATTATTTTCCTGCAAGATTGGATGCACACTACGGGTGAAAAAATACTGGAGCAAGACTACCTCACTCCACAACTTCGCTTTATGACAGGTGATGGAGCCGTACAGATTATTGCTAGCGGACCGGATAACGAACGTCGTGCGCTCAAAAACATTTTCTTCTCCATGATCACTTCTGCCGAGAAATCGGTGTGGATTGCCAGTCCATATTTTATTCCTGATGAGGACATCTTAACTGCACTGCGTGTAGCCGCTATTTCTGGTTTAGATGTGCGATTGTTATTCCCGGCTAAGCCGGATAAATGGATTCCTTTTCTGGCTTCACATTCTTATTTCCCGGCGTTGCTGGAAGCTGGCGTGAAGATTTATGAATATGAAAAGGGATTTATCCACTCTAAGCTGCTTATCGTCGATGGTGAAATAGCAACAATCGGTACGGCCAATATGGATATGCGCAGCTTCCACCTTAACTTTGAAGTGAATGCATTACTAATTCAGACGGAGAGTGTTGCTCGTATTGTGGCTGATTTTGAGCGGGATTTATTATCTACCAGCTTAATTGAGCATGAGGAATTTATGAATAAGCGTATGGTGATCCGTATACTGGAATCTGCTGCTCGACTTATGTCGCCGTTACTATAACCAAAAACCACCGCAGAGGGTGTTTTGCCTCATCTGCGGTGGTTTTTGCTTTAAAAAGTAGTTAAGCCCAAGGTGGTCTGCAACCGGAACAGGATATATTTGAACCAGGTCACTTCGCCCTGATAAGCCTCAAAAGGTAGGGTATACTCATGGTCCTCGTTATTCCACAGTCGATTGAAGTAGGCTTCCATCTGGGCATAAAGAGGCTGATCTTGTTTTACAGATACCCACAGATTATTCTCCAGGTTGTAGTCATCCAGATTGCGTGTCGTGAAATTGGTGGAACCGCCAAGAATGATGGAACTTCCAGTCTGTTTGGCAATGAAAAGCAGCTTCGAGTGATATTGTTCTTTGGTCGTGTTGTACCAGCGAATAGAGATTTTTCCGTTCGTGCGCTTGTTCAGGTTCATGGCAACTGGACGGTTAGGAATGCCGATTTTATCACGGCCGAAGGCGTTCTGATTGGGGTCCAGTATCAATCTTACCGTAGCCCCTCGTTCGGTAGCTTCTACCAATTCATCGAGAATTGCATCATCGGCAAGGTAGAACATACCCATCCAAATGGTGTCACCCTCCTGTGCAGATTGGAGGGCTTGTCTTGCATATTTATATACCTTTCCTTCCGTTAAATAGCGGACTCCCATAGATTCTTCAGAGTGCTGGTCCTTATCCTTGGTGAAATCCGGCTCATAAGTGAGCAATGGCCCTGCATCCGAAAGATTGACCGCGGCCTGTTCCGTCTGGAGAATATCAGCAATAATTGGACCTTGTACTTCCAGAGCGATATTGGAATGATAGGCGCTGGCATCATGGATATTTCCTGAGGAGATTAGAGCGCTATTCTCACTAACAACCACCTTACGGTGATTAGCTTTTACATTGAGTAGCTTCAAATAAGAACGAGCAGTAATATCCGGTCCGCCGCTGGCCATAAGATTCGGAATCCGGCCTTCGCCCGACTGTCCGAACCATTGAATAAAGGTACGCCAGACAGCAGAATAAGCAGGCGTAGAATCGCGTAGAGCATTTACATCAGTCATAATCACTTTAATCCCTGCAGACTTCATCTCTTCCAGGAGATGATTAGGTGCAGAGTTGTAATTGGTATTAACCTCATCCGTAATGAAGACGATCTCCATCTCAGGATAAGTAGTTTTTTGTAAAATAAGCTTGTCCGTCAACATTCGACTGACTGGAGGAAATGACTGATCTTTATGGGTATAATCATTGAAAAGAAAGAGGTCAATCACCAAAAATTCATCGGACTCCTCGATAATTTGTAGAATCCTCGAAAGAATCTGACTTTCTTGAGTGCCCGTGGCTGTACCGTCCGAATAGGTTAAGTCGTGCCAGAAGGATACATGATTTGTTTTGTATATGGGGCTTTCAAAGGAAATACCGCTGGGTAGAGGTTTGTGCGTCTGATAAATCATTACGCCGGTTAACCAAAGGAGTAGAATGACGAAAGCCCATAACACCCGTGTACGGCGGCGTGAAGTGGAACGTTTCTTCGTAGTTAAACCGGGAGCGTAGTTTATATCTTTAGGTTTATGGGGGTGAACGGGTTGCTGACGATCTGAATTCATGGAAGTTCCTCCTGAAATTATTGCAGAGCACTTCCTTAGGATTGTGATGCTCCGGTGTATTACCAACCTATTAACACCTAGTGGAGCGAAATGAAGCAGCCCAAATATCCTTAACATTAATAAATAACATTCAGCTAGCTATAATGAGTTTGAACGATTAGTACGAAGTTTATGAAATTAATGATTACTAAGCCGGAGAATTGTAATCGCTAACCTCATATTGTAAATTCATCTGTAGGGATATGTTATAATAAATCGAGTTTGGGAATAGGAGGAACGCAGCATGAATCATACGCCAGAAGAGGCCGTGCCATATGATGCGACTAGGCAGTCTGGCGCAGATCATGGCAAGGACCTGCCGGCTGTAGAGGCTTCTGACAAAAGATCTTTATTGCCTACATCGAAGACAGGCGAACGCAAAATTGAACATGTACGCCTTTGCCTAAATGAAGAAGTAGGTGGCGTCGGTGTGACTACAGGGTTTGAACATTACAGATTTCAGCATAATGCTCTTCCAGAGCTGAATTTTGACGATATATCATTGCAGACTACGTTTTTGGATCGCAAGCTGCGTACACCGCTGCTCATCAGCTCGATGACAGGTGGCAGCGCAGCTACAGGAGCGATTAACGCCCGGTTGGCCACAGCTGCACAGCGTCGTGGTTGGGCGCTGGGTGTAGGCTCGGTCCGGGCGGCAGTGGAGCGCTCTGAGCTTACGGCGACCTTTTATGTGCGGGATCAAGCACCTGATATTCCGGTTATCGCCAATATTGGTGCTGTACAGCTGTCCTATGGTTTTGGGATTGAGGAATGTCGCCGGGCTGTGGATATCGCAGGTGCTGATTTTCTTGTACTGCATCTGAATGGGCTGCAAGAGGTCTTTCAACCGGAAGGGAACACTGGTTTTGCCTCTTTGCTATCCCAGATAGAGAAGGTATGCCGTGCACTTGAAGTCCCTGTAGGTGTGAAAGAAGTAGGCTGGGGCATTGATGGAGATGCAGCTGCACGTCTTTATAATGCAGGTGCGGCTTTTATTGATGTTGCGGGTGCAGGCGGGACATCCTGGAGTCAGGTGGAGAAGTTCCGCAGTGTAGATCCTATACGGCGGGCAGCGGCGGAGGCTTTCGCAGATTGGGGTACTCCAACAGCTGATTGTATCACAGAGGTGCGCGCAGTTTCCCCGCAGGGCGCTTTGATTGGCAGCGGCGGACTAAAACATGGCGTGGATGCAGCGAAAGCACTGGCACTTGGAGCTGATCTGGCAGGCTTTGGCCGCAATCTGTTAGGGCCGGCTGTCGATTCTGAAGAGGCGCTGGATGCTGCATTGGCACAGGTTGAGCTGGAGCTAAAAATAGCAATGTTTGGTATTGGCGCTCCAGATTTAGCAACTTTACGTGGTACTTCCCGTTTAATACGTAAATAGGATGGTAAATATTGAAGCGAGGAAGTGAGTAAGATTATGATTAAACTGGTCCATATGGATGAGTCGGCCTTTCAATTTTTCTTAGGTCAAGCTACCCGGGATTATGCGGAAGATAAGATCAGCGCCGGTGCTTGGGATCCGGAGATCGCGATGAAGCTGTCTGAGGAAGCCATAACACGCTCTTTGCCAAAAGGGCTGCACACAGATGGTGCTTATCTATATTCTATAGTAGAAATAAGCAGTGATGAACAGGTTGGTTATATCTGGTTTAACGTAAGTGAAGGCCGAGGCGGCCGCGAGGCTTTCATTTATGATTTTTATGTTTTTGAACCGTTCCAGAGTAAGGGTTATGGCAAGCAGGCTATGATCGCACTCGATGAAGAAGCCCGGGAGATGAATGTTACCAAAATCGGGTTACACGTCTTCGGCCAGAACAATCGCGCATTTGAGTTATACAAAAAAATGGGATATATCGTAACTGACATCACAATGTCTAAAGATCTATAGTCCATAAGTGTGAGGACCTCGAAAGAGGTCCTTTTTTGTTGTTCTACTGAATTATTATGTAAATAATTGTGATAAATATATTTGATTTAGGATGATTAGGAAAATATGATTAAAAAATAAATTCCTGAAAATGGATTAAGTCATAAAGAGAGAAAAGGGGGGATTAAGGTGAGGCCAAGGACTGTATCGTGGGTGGTTGTTTCTGCAGTAGTATTACTATTACTGGTCAGCTGCAACAGTGGCGATTTACCAGGAAAGAAGAAATCTGAGTCTGAGCAAGTCCAGGCAAGTCCGGTTGCACCGCTAGCCTCTTCAGCTGTAGTTGAAGATCAATCAGAAATAGCTTTGCCTTCATTGACGGTAGAACAAAGGCTAGAGGATTTTGATTACATGTGGAAGATTATTGAGGAGAACTATCCTTTCTTAGAGGTGAATAAACGTCTCAATGGAGAGGATTGGCTTGCAAAAAAAGAGGAATACCGCAATAAAATAGCAGCCGTGAAATCGGATGATGAGTTTTTGAAACGTATGAGATTTGTCCTTAGCAGATTAAACAATGGGCATACAAATTTTATATCCAAGGAAGAATACCCCTGGTATCTACATACGTATGCTCAGTTAGGTTTTGGTTTTGAGCCTTGGGTCAACGTGTTTCAGCAGCCTAACGTATTGGCCCGTTACAACCAGAAACCTTTAGCGGAGCAGCAAAGCTCTAATGATATCAATAACGATATGCATAATGGTGGAGATGGAGTAGGAGATGTAACAAAAAAGACTTCTGGGAATGTAAAAAAAGTCATTATAGAGCCCGATCGAATCGCTTATCTCGGCATGCAAAGCTTTGACGGGAGTCTCATGGAGATGGACAGCTCCGAGATCCATGATTTTTTAATAGAGGTAAAGGACTATAAGACATTAATATTAGATATCCGCGGAAATGGGGGAGGAAACAGTAATTATTGGAGAATTCATCTTGTCCCTATGTTGATCAATAAACCTATCGAATACAATACATACTTACTTTATACAAGAGGCAAATATGCGGAGACCTTTATGCAAGCACGTCAGATTACAAAGGGGCAACAACCTATTGCTGGCATCAAAGATGAGCAACTGCCCAAGCTGCCAACCGAAGCTTTAAAGATGTTTAAGACATATAGAAAAACAAATGATGTAGTAACCCCTAATAAATCTGTTGGATTTAAAGGGAAAATCTATTTGCTGGTAGATAGCTCTGTGTATTCATCATCGGAAGGTCTTGCAGCCTTTGTAAAAGGCACCGGGTTTGCAACGGTTGTAGGCGGCAGGACAGGTGGGGATGGACTAGGGATAGATCCGCTTGTTGTTGCATTGCCTAATAGCGGTTATCTCTTCAGGTTTTCCTTTGAAATGGGTCTGAATTCTGATGGAAGTTGTAATGAAGAGGTAAAGACTGTGCCTGATGTGGAGGTTGATCCGGATAAATCTAAGCCATTACTGGACCAGCCGGCGATAAAAAAGGTATTAGAGCTTGCGCGTTCGGACACATCTGCCTGACATCCGGTGTTGCTGGCGAATATGTTCTAATATATAATGGTTTAGATCGTATAGCTTATTCGGATGATCAATTTAGCTGAAAATAGGAGTTGTCATATAAATGGCTTTGAAAGCTGGAATCGTCGGTCTTCCTAACGTAGGAAAATCCACATTGTTTAATGCGATAACGCAAGCGGGTGCAGAATCCGCTAACTACCCTTTTTGTACCATTGACCCTAACGTTGGTGTTGTTGAAGTTCCAGACGAACGTCTTGATAAACTGACTGAGCTGGTACAGCCGAACAAGACCGTACCTACTGCTTTTGAATTTGTTGATATTGCTGGTCTCGTGCGTGGTGCCAGTAAAGGAGAAGGACTAGGCAACAAGTTCCTGGCCCATATCCGTGAAGTAGATGCTATCGTGCATGTGGTTCGTTGTTTTGAAGATGAGAACGTTACCCACGTTGATGGAAAGGTAAATCCGATCAGCGACATCCAGACCATTAATCTGGAGTTGATTCTTGCTGATATTGAGAGCATTGAGAAGCGGATTGAGCGTTCCCGTAAGAATATCAAAGGCGGCGACAAGAAATACGCTCAAGAAGTTGAGCTGCTAGAACGCGTCAAAGAAGTGCTCTACGAAGATAAACCTGCACGTAGTATAGAATTGTCTGATGACGAGAAGCTTATTATCCGTGATCTTCATTTGTTAACATTGAAGCCAGTGCTGTATGCGGCGAATGTAAGTGAAGATGAAGTGGCAAGTGCTGAGGACAATCCTTATGTACAGCAAGTTCGCGATTTTGCAGCTACTGAAGGTGCAGAAGTTGTTCCGATCAGTGCTAAGGTGGAAGCAGAAATTGCTGAGCTTGAAGGTGAAGATAAAGCTATGTTCCTGGAAGAGCTGGGACTGGAAGAATCCGGCCTTAACCGGTTGATTAAAGCGGCTTATAAACTGCTTGGCTTGTATACGTATTTCACAGCAGGCGTTCAGGAAGTTCGGGCGTGGACGATTCGTCGCGGCACCAAAGCACCTGGAGCTGCCGGTGTAATTCATACAGATTTCGAACGGGGATTTATCCGTGCTGAAGTAGTGGCTTACGCGGATCTTGTGGCAGCTGGTTCCATGAACGGTGCGAAGGAACGTGGTCAACTGCGTCTTGAAGGTAAAGAATATTTGGTGCAAGACGGCGACGTAATGCATTTCCGTTTTAACGTTTAAGAAGGTTTAAGTGTACGAATGATATAGGGGTCATCTCGAGCAGTGGGAGTTTCTATTGCTGGGATGATCCTTTTTAAAAATATAAGCTTTTTATTAAGGTATTGTGCGTACGGAACTGTAGCCATTTCACAATATCTTTGGTATAATATAAAGTCGTATATCTATTTTTATGACAGTACAAATTTGATGTTATATTTGCGAATTTGAAATTGAATCAGGAGAGGTGAATTCCCTTGTTGGACCGATTGCAATCCCTGGCGGACCGCTATGAGAAGCTCAGTGAACTGCTTTGTGATCCGGATGTTGCAAACGACAGTAAGAAACTGAGGGACTATTCCAAAGAACAATCAGACCTACAGCCCGCATTTGAGGCGTATACTGAATATAAGAGTGTAATGGAAGAGCTTGAAGCTGCTAAGCAGATGCAAGGCGAAAAGCTTGATGATGAGATGAAAGAAATGGTTAAGATGGAAATTGATGACCTTTCCAAACGTCAAGTGGAGCTGGAAGAGAGAATCCGCGTGTTGCTGCTGCCTAAAGACCCGAATGATGATAAGAACGTAATCGTTGAAATTCGTGGTGCAGCGGGTGGAGATGAAGCAGCATTGTTCGCTTCAGATCTTTACCGGATGTACACTCGTTATGCTGATGCACAAGGATGGCGCGTTGAGTTAATGGATGTTAACGCGAGTGATCTTGGTGGATTCAAAGAGGTAATCTTCCTTATTAACGGCCGTGGTGCATACAGTAAGCTGAAATACGAAAGTGGTGCGCATCGCGTACAACGTATCCCAGCGACCGAATCCGGAGGTCGTATTCATACCTCTACTTCTACGGTGTCCGTGATGCCGGAAGCTGAGGCTTTTGAGATCGAGATCCATGATAAAGATATTCGCGTGGATACCTTCTGTTCAAGTGGTGCAGGCGGACAGTCTGTAAATACGACCAAGTCTGCAGTACGTGTAACCCATGTACCTACAGGCATCGTTGCTACCTGTCAGGACGGTAAGTCACAGAACTCCAATAAAGAAAAAGCGCTGCAAGTGCTTCGTGCCCGTATCTCTGATATGAAACGGCAGGAAGAAGAAGCGAAGTATGCTGGTGAACGGAAGAGTAAAGTAGGTACGGGTGACCGTAGTGAGCGCATTCGGACGTATAACTTCCCGCAGAGCCGGGTTACAGACCATCGTATTGGCCTGACACTGCACCGTTTGGAGCAGGTTATGAACGGAGAAATCACTGAAATTATCTCAGCCCTTTCAATCGCTGAACAAGCTGACTTGATGGATAATATGGATAATGGAGAATAATGCTTTGAACGATGGCGTATATGTCATGTCGGAAGTCAAAAGCATCCGGGAAGCCTTTGCGGAGGCTTCTTCTTTTTTGAGCCGGAGCGGCTGCAATGAACCGCAGCGCAGTGCACAATTGCTGCTGGAGCATGTGCTTGGAGTGTCTGGCGCAGCTTATTATATGGCGTTGGCAGATCCTTTTCCAGCAGCGGTTAAGGAAGCATTTGAGGCGGGAGTTACCCGCCGGGGCGCTGGTGAGCCGGTGCAGTATATCATCGGCGAGCAAGAATTTTACGGGCGGCCTTTTGAGGTGACGCCTGACGTGCTTATTCCGCGGCCGGAGACGGAGCTGCTTGTCGAGGCGATTTTACGTTACGGCGCGGAGCTTTGGCCGAACGGCGTTGTAACGCCGGGCGAAGCGGCGCTGGATAGCGCGGGCGGCGCTGCGGCCCGCAACGGAGGCGCCGCAAGACCGCTGGCCGCCGTCGATATCGGCGCCGGCAGCGGAGCGATCTCCGTCACGTTGGCGGCGGAAGCGCCGGCGTGGCGGGTCTGCGCCGGCGATATTTCGCCGGCGGCTCTGGCTGTGGCCGAGCGCAACGCTTTGCGCAATGGCACAGCTGTGGACTTTCGGCTCGGCGATCTGCTCGAGCCGTTCGCGGGGATGGAGACGGA
The DNA here is from genome assembly GCF_000758725.1 of Paenibacillus odorifer. Lineage (NCBI taxonomy): Bacteria > Bacillati > Bacillota > Bacilli > Caryophanales > Paenibacillaceae > Paenibacillus > Paenibacillus odorifer. The sequence continues at coordinate 6,406,371 of NZ_CP009428.1, read as the reverse complement.
TATTCTCGTCTCCAACCCGCCGTACATCCCCGGTGAGGATATCGCCGGGCTGCAGCGTGAGGTGCGCGACCATGAGCCGCGCACTGCGCTGGATGGCGGAGCGGACGGGCTGGACCCGTACCGCCGTATGATGGAGCAGCTAACGCTGCTCCCGGCACCGCCGCGCCTGATCGGCTTTGAGCTTGGCTTCGGTCAAGCTGAGCAAGTCGCTGCACTCCTTGCGGCAGCGGGCCATTGGACCGAGATTATCACCATTAATGATCTGGCTGGAATCCCGCGTCATGTGCTAGGCATAACGAGATAATATTGCCTGCTATGCAGAGGGTTCATTTTGTCCGGGGTAGAGAAATTGTATTTTCAATCCGACTTCCTTTACAATAGAATTTAGCAGGATTTCTTAGGGGATCATAAAGAAAGCCCAGATATAGAGTAGGGAGGCAGAGCGTGCTTCAGAAGATTAAAAAGATTGATGGTGCTATTGTAGTCGTTCTGTTATTACTCATGGTTGTCAGCATCTTCGCCATATATAGCGTTACTCATGGAAGAGAGAAGCTGGACGGACATCATATTCGTATGATGATGTATTATGCTATTGGTTTTGTGGCTTTTATTGGAATGACCTTTTTGGACTACAGAATTTTAGTGAAATATGCGATATATATTTATTTATTTGGGATAGGGATGCTGGTGCTCGTCAGCTTTTTGGGCGAGACCAAAAATAATGCGCAAGGCTGGTTGACCCTGCCTGGGGGTCTGAGTCTGCAGCCTGCTGAGCTGTTCAAGCTGATATTGATTCTTTTTCTGGCGGCCATGCTTGTCCGCAAGAATAAGAGTAAGCTTCTGTTCTGGCGGGATGTTGTGCCACTCGGCCTTCTGACCTTGTTTCCATTTCTTATTGTTCTTACCCAAAATGACCTTGGGAATGCCTTGTCTTACGTTGTGATTCTTGCGGGTCTGTTGTGGATTGGCAATATTAAATACACGCATGCATTAATCGGGCTGGTCATCGTGGCTAGTTCTGCGATTGCGGGAATTATGAGTTATATCCATTATCACGATGAAATTAAAACCTTTCTTACGGATATTGGGCGATCTCACTGGATTGAACGTTTTGATCCTTGGCTTGTTCCCGAAAAGGCAACAGAAAAGGCTAAGTATCATACCACCAATGCTAGAATTGCTATTGCTTCTGGAGGAATGAGTGGTGATGGCTATATGAAGGGAGATTCCGTTCAAACGAATCGTGTGCCATATACCTACTCGGACTCCATTTTCGTGCAAATTGCCGAGGAATTCGGTTTTGTGGGGGCGGCGCTGCTGCTGCTGCTGTACTTTATCCTCATTCACCGAATGATTCTGATTGCGCTGGAGTGTAAGGATAGAGCCGGGCCGTTCTTGATTGTCGGAATTGTCGCCATGATGCTATATCAGATTTTTGAGAATATCGGCGCATTTATCGGCTTGATGCCTTTGACTGGTATTACGCTACCTTTCATCAGCTTCGGGGGTACATCACTGCTCATCAATATGGCCAGCATCGGGCTGGTAATGAGTGTGCGCCTGCACGGGCAAGAAGTAGAAGAAGATTTTCCTAAACCTACTCCTTATGCAGCTGCCAAACAGGTGTAACCACGAAATAAAATAGAACCGTCAGGTCCTTATTGTTTAATAGGGGGCTGGCGGTTCTTTTTGATGGTGGACGGCTTCGTCGGATTGGTGTAATACGTAATACGGACCGTTTCAGGTAAGCTGGCTGGAAGTAATTCGTATTCGTATTCGTATTTGTATTTGTATTTGTATCCTGACTCGGACTCAGATGCCCTTATATTCGAATATTAACTACTTATTGGATAGTATCGGACCGCAAAGACGTTATTTGATCAAAAAGACTGGATTTACTGCAAAATGGCAAGTAATAACGACTCTGGAGTCCGCAAAAGTTCCCGTGGAGCAATAAATCCATAAATAAAGTCTACTGAGTCCGATAGGTTTGGATTATAGAGTAAAATCACGTCAGAGTGTAATTTTAATAGAAAGATATTTTATAGATTGGCTACATAAATTTGGAATTATATTGACGAATGTTTTACAATAGAAAGGAACGACTTTCCCTGAGAGAGGAGAGTTGAAACCTTAACAGAGTAAGGGGCTTGCAGATGCTTCAAAAGTTCAAAAGGATTGATAAGGTAATTGTTACTGTTCTGATTTTGCTGATGGTGATTAGTATTTTTTCAATATACAGTGTAACTAATGGAAGAATAACGCCTCCGATGAAATTGGATGGCTTTCATTTACAAATGCTTAAATACTATATTTTAGGTTTTGTGGTTTTTATTGTGCTCGCTTTTGTGGACTTTAAGATATTTGTTAAACATGCACTTTATATTTATCTCTTGGGCTTAGTCTTGTTAGTGTCGGTTAGTTTTATTGGTAAAGTAGAGAACGGTGCTCAATTGGGACTTGAGATCGGTGGACTTAGGTTTCAGCCTGCCGAGCTGTTTAAATTGGTATTAATTCTTTTTTTATCATCGATCTTAATTCGAAAACAAGGGTCTACCTTAACCTTCTGGAAAGGAATTGTTCCTCTCACCATTCTTACGTTCATTCCATTTGGAATAGTGATTATGCAAAATGATTTGGGAAATGCCCTTAGTTACATCGTAATATTAATTGGACTTTTATGGATTGGGAACATCAAATTGTCGCATGCGCTCATCGGCTTGCTTATAGTGGGTGGGATTGGTCTTGCTGGGATTTTGAGCTATATAAACTATCATGATGAAGCAGTCAATTTTTTTGAAGGCATTGGTAAGGATCATTTAGTGGAGCGGTTTGACCCTTGGCTGGTACCTGATTTAGCGACAGATAAGGCAAGCTATCACACGAAAAATGCCAAATTAGCTATAGCCTCCGGGGGAATGAGTGGAGAGGGATATATGCAGGGCAGCTCTGTGCAGAATAATCGTGTCCCATATACCTATTCGGATGCGATATTCGTGCAGATTGCCGAGGAGTTTGGATTTGTGGGGTCTGCGCTGCTTCTCTTGCTCTTTTTTATTTTGCTGCATCGGATGATATTGATTGCTCTCGAGAGTAAGGAGCGTAGCGGACCATTTCTAATCATTGGAATTACGGCTATGCTGTTGTATCAAATTCTTGAGAATGTTGGAGCTTTTATCGGCCTGATGCCGTTGACAGGAATAACACTTCCGTTTATCAGTTATGGAGGCACGTCTCTTCTGATTAATATGGCCAGCATGGGGGTCGTGATGAGCGTGCATCTTTATGGGCAGGATGTGGAGGAAGATTTGCAGCTGCATAAGGAGCTGGCATTGAAGTTATAAATTTAATAGATTCATAGGTTTGCAGTCTCTTATCTCCGGGCATACTACTAGCATGAGAGTTAAGAGGAGAGGGGCTGCAACAAATGAACGATAATCATATGAATAAAAGAGATTCCTTACGTGTAACTTTTAAGTATACTGCCATTTTAATTTGTTTTTTTATGGTCCTCATGATGGCTTGGGAAGGTCAAAAAACCGATGCTGCAGTAGCTGAAGTATCTATTCCCCAAGAATCTATCCGGTTACGTATTCTAGCTAATTCTGACGGAGCGCAAGATCAGCTGGTGAAACGGCAAATTCGTGATAAAATTGTGGAGCAAATGAACCAGTGGGTATCTGCTCTTGAGGATCCGCAGAGCTTGGAGCAGGCACGTGCTCTGATTAGAAATCATCTGCCGGAGCTTAATGCGCTGGTTGGATCAGAGCTGGAGAAACGGGGCATTGAATATTCCTACAAAGTGGAGCTCGGCGTGGTTCCTTTTCCCACTAAATTATACGGTGGTACTGTCTATCCTGCTGGGGAGTATGAAGCTGTGCGGGTCACACTTGGTGCGGGCAAGGGACAAAATTGGTGGTGTGTACTGTTTCCTCCGCTTTGCTTTATCGATGCAGGCTCCGGAGATGCGGCAGCGCCTGCTGCTGACAAAGGTACAAAAACAGTGTCCGCTGCTGGTGCGGATAGCAGTGCTAAGGTGAAATCGGCAGCTGCAAAAACAGTGCAGGCTGATTCCACGGCAGGAAGTGCTTCATCAGGAGAAACTGCTGCTGAGCCAGAGGTACGGTTCTTCGTCTGGGAGCTGCTGCAAAACCTTTGGAACTGGATCAGTGGATTATGGTCGTAAGACCCCAGATATGTTACTATTTTATAAGCAGATCTATCACGGCTCCCTACTGGGGCCGTTTTTTTGCTAAAGATAAATTATATCTTCTAGAAAGCCTGTGATGAGAATGAATGAACACAATAATCCTTTATTCGCCGTTCAGCGGCGGAGTGGAAATAGAGATGAGACTGTATACTGGAAGTTGAATTCTGTTGAGGGAACGAACTCTGAGGTATTTCAGCCGAATGAAGCTGACAAGCTGGCGATAGCGGAGGCAGCAACAATGCTTCGCGAAGGCGGAACAGTGGCTTTTACAACCGAAACCGTCTACGGGCTAGGGGCGGATGCCCGAAATACGTCGGCAGTTGAGGCTGTTTTTGCGGCAAAAGGCCGGCCCTCTGACAATCCGTTAATTGTACATATTGCGGATACGGCAGCTTTGGACGAGCTTGTTGCAGAGATGCATCCTAAGGCGGCCGCGCTGATGGCAGCTTATTGGCCTGGTCCGCTGACAGTTGTGCTTCCTGTTCGTGAAGGTGTACTGTCGCCTTGTGTGACGGCGGGTTTGGATACGGTTGGTGTGCGGATGCCGGATCATCCGGTAGCTCTGGCGCTGATAAGTGCAGCGGGTTGTCCAGTTGCGGCGCCCAGCGCTAATCGTTCGGGTCGACCGAGCCCGACATTAGCTTCACATGTGATGGAAGATTTGGCTGGATACATCGATGGCGTCCTTGATGGTGGTGCTGCTGGAGTTGGACTAGAGTCAACAGTGGTACAGGTACAGCCTGACGGAAAAGTTGCTGTGCTGCGCCCCGGCGGGATTACTTCGGAGCAATTGGCTGCAGTGGTGGGAGCAGAAGCTGTAAGCTCAGAGCCCGGTAATGCTGAGGCAACTGTTGCCGCTACCACTACTGTCGTGGCTGATTCGGGGGCTGTAAAGACTCCCGTTGCTAGGTCTGAAACCGTTAAGTCTGCTGCTGGTTTCAGTACTGCTGGCGACAGCTCGGCACCGCGCGCGCCGGGCATGAAGTACACGCACTACGCACCGCGCGGCTGGCTTGCTGTAGTGCGCGGCTCTTCCCCGCAGCGCGTGGCGGACGAAGCCGCAAGTAAACTTCAGGCGGCGCAGCTAAACGGCGAGGTCACGGGCCTGCTCCTCTTCGAGGAACATAAGGCCCTTTATCCCGCCGATCCTGCCGCCTGCGTTCTTTCCCTCGGCTCGTTATCCTCGCCGGAGGAAGGGGCTCGCTCCCTATATGCCGCTTTGCGGCGTTTCGATGAAGCGGGAGCGACTTACATCTTAGCCGAGGCTTGCCCGTATACGGGCCTCGGCGCTGCCATCATGAACCGGCTTATGAAAGCCGCCGGCGGATCCGTCATCGACGCCGGATAACCACGGCGTTGCTTTTTCGTACATGACTCCCATATGAAGTCATGATTACCCCCTTGTCCGCATATCGTTGTTGTACAAGATATTTCGGACTTGGGGGGGTAAGCATGGGCTTAGGAGATGTATATACCGAATGGGGGCAGATTGTTACCATTACTATAATGGCGGTTGCATTAGGGATGGATGCCTTTTCGCTCGGTGTAGGGATCGGGATGAAAGGTATTCGTCTGCTGCATGTTCTGCAAATGAGTCTGCTCATTGCTGTTTTTCATATGCTGATGCCTCTCCTGGGTTTATTGACAGGAAGTTATGTCGGACACCTGTTAGGTCAAGTAACGACTTATGCTGCTGGAGGTCTTCTAGTTCTTTTAGGCGGGCATATGGTGTACAACTCCTTTCGTCCGGATACGGGAAGCTCGCGAGCTATGGATCATCGAACCTTGTGGGGGATGATACTTCTTTCGCTCAGTGTGAGTATTGACTCTTTCTCCGTGGGTGTATCACTGGGGATGTTTGTGAATGGAGTGCTTTTGACCATCTTAGCCTTCGGTGCCTGCGGGGGACTAATGTCGATTCTAGGGTTGCTAATTGGACGGCATGTCAGTCGTGGTCTCGGGGATTATGGAGAAGCACTAGGCGGTGCAATACTTCTGGGGTTTGGCTTGCTATTCATCTTTTGATACAATAACGGCATTAGAATATTTAATTTCATGGGGGTGCAAAACATGCTGCATATTTTATTCGTCTGCACCGGAAATACATGCCGAAGTCCTATGGCTGAGGGGCTTTTACGAAAGCTCGCGAAGGAACGTGGAATCGACCTGGAAGTGCGGTCTGCAGGTGTATCCGCCATTTCCGGTACTTCTATATCAAGACATGCTGCAGCTATACTGCAGGAAGAAGGAATTCATGATTCAATGGAGTCGTCACAATTGACAGGTCAAGCTGTCGCTTGGGCCGACCTTGTGCTGACCTTGACGGGTGGGCATAAGCAGCATTTGCTGCAGTATTTTCCGGATGCTGTAACGAAAACCTATACATTGAAGGAATACGTGCATGATGAAGATGCGGTGACGGAAGATATCAAGGAATTGGACAGCCTTTACGCAGATGCGGAGTTGAGCTTAGCTCTTGGTGGTGAACCGAATGCAACGGATCTGCAGCGGATGATTGAGATTCGCCAGCGTATTCCGAGCTTCGATATTTCTGATCCATTTGGTGGCACGCGTGAGGACTATGAGCTAACTGCTGCTGAGATTCGCACTGCGCTATTCAGTTTGCTGGATAAGCTGGAAACCTTCCGCCATATGTAAATGGTTGATTTTCAGTTCACTTTGCTTTAAGATGAAGTTACAAATAATCGGTTCCGATGTAACTGGCGACAAATGTGGATCAAACCACGATGGAGCATCGGAATAAACGGCCGGTCGCCTGGGCAAAAGAGCAAATCCGCAGCTACCTGCGGACTGCTCTTTTTTGTTTAAAATAAGCTTGTTTGAAGTTTGAGGAGGTAGAGTGATGGACGAAGTTGTAGAGCTATCATTAACTGATGCCACCGTCACTGTGTTAAGGGAGTTGGCGGAGGCTGGTAACCTTGGGTCAGGCAAAATTGTTGTCATCGGAGTGAGCACAAGTGAAGTTGCTGGTGTCCGGATTGGAACTGGTGGTGCACTTGAAGTTGCAGAACAACTGCTTGAAGGTGTTCGTTTAGTAGCAGCGGAAAAAGGATTTCATCCTGTGTATCAGTGCTGCGAGCATTTAAATCGTGCACTTGTAATGGAACGCTCTCTGCTAGAGTCACTTGGTCTGAAGGAAGTATCAGCTGTACCTATACGAGGTGCTGGAGGTTCGATGGCTACGGCTGCTTATCACGCTATGAAAGATCCTGTTTTGGCGGAAACGATAGAAGCTCATGCTGGTTTAGATATTGGCGAGACTCTGATAGGAATGCATTTACGGCGGGTAGCCGTTCCTTTCCGTCCGACTCTACGCTACATTGGAGCAGCCAGAGTGAATGCGGCATGGACCAGACCCCCACTAATTGGCGGGGAACGTGCGGTATATCGTGCTCCAGAACAAAGTGGTTCACAGTTTTGTGATTAACGAACTTTAGTTTTTATATTTTTTGCAGAAACGTAGACCTAAGTCACTTTATGGCGGGCAAATCGTTTTTACTTAAATACAACATATCTACACACACTAGGGAGGAAATAAGAACATGGAACAATTGCGTAAGAGTGACCCGGCAGTACTGGAAGCGATGGAACTGGAACTGAAACGTCAGCGTGCCAACATTGAGCTTATTGCCTCAGAGAATATCGTTAGCGAAGCCGTAATGGAAGCTATGGGCTCCGTGCTTACGAACAAATATGCAGAGGGTTATCCAGGCAAACGATATTATGGTGGCTGTGAAGATGTAGATATCGTTGAGAACCTTGCTCGTGATCGTGCAAAAGAATTGTTTGGCGCGGATCATGTCAACGTACAACCACATTCCGGCGCTCAAGCAAATATGGCAGTTTATCTGGCTGCGCTTAAGCCTGGCGACACTGTTCTTGGAATGAATTTGGCTCACGGCGGTCATTTGACACACGGTAGCCCAGTTAATGCTTCAGGATTGCTTTATAACTTCGTTGCTTATGGAGTACAAGAAGATACTTTCCTAATTGATTATGATGAAGTACGTAAAGCAGCCTTCAAGCACCGTCCAAAAATGATTGTAGCTGGTGCCAGTGCCTATCCGCGTATTATTGATTTCGAAAAACTTGGCGCTATCGCCAATGATGTGGGTGCGCTATTTATGGTAGATATGGCCCATATCGCAGGATTGGTTGCTGCTGGTCTTCATCCGAGCCCGGTTCCTCATGCTCATTTCGTTACAACTACTACGCATAAGACTTTGCGCGGTCCCCGCGGAGGTATGATTATGTGCAGACAGCCGTGGGCAGCTGCTATTGATAAAGCGGTATTCCCTGGTTCCCAAGGTGGACCTTTGATGCATGTAATTGCTTCAAAAGCAGTCGCATTTGGTGAAGCATTGCAGCCATCCTTTAAGACTTATGCTCAAAATGTAGTGAAGAACGCTAATGTTCTTGCAGAAACGTTGATCAGTGAAGGGGTTAACATTGTATCCGGAGGTACAGATAACCACTTGATGCTGCTGGATACCCGTAATCTGAACATTACCGGAAAAGATGCGGAAAAAGTACTAGATTCCATCGGGATTACTGTGAATAAAAACGCAATTCCATTTGATCCTACAAGTCCTTTTGTAACAAGCGGTATTCGGATTGGTACACCTGCAGTCACATCCCGTGGTATGGACGAGCAGGCAATGGTCACTATTGGACGTATCATTGCTAATGTTCTAAAGAATCCGAAGGATGAGGCAAACTTGGCAGAATCTGCCCGTCAAGTGGCTGAGTTGACTGACCAATACCCTCTTTATCCAGAGTTGAAATACTAAATTTTTGCTTCCAATAAGAAATGATTCTGCCTCCATTCATACCCTCTTCCGGGTTTGATGGAGGCTTTTTTGTTGCATATTGTTCACAAATATTACTGCAGTTAATAGATGAAATTGAATGAAATTAATCTTGAAAGTTCATGGAACTTTCAATAAAATTAGTGAAAATAATGTGAATAGTATGAAAAAGCCAAAGTTGCACAACATAATCTAGGTTTTATAAGTGATTGGTTTCCTAATTAAGCCAATCATTACCTTTAAAAACAAGGAAATACAAGGGAATATGTTCAATGTGAGTTCAAGTACCATTCTGAGGTGAAATGCAGCGGCGGGAGTGCTATAATAGACAGGATTTAGCCACTGAGAAGCAAAGCGCTTTCTATGGCTATAGACAAGACTTACAATTACCGGAGGGACAGTAAATGGGAAAATTGGTGATTTGCGATCATCCTTTAATTCAACACAAACTAACATTTATTCGCGACGTTAGAACAAACACGAAGGATTTCAGAGAACATGTTGACGAAGTTGCCACATTGATGGCTTATGAGATTACACGTGATATTCCACTAGAGACAATTACGGTACAGACACCGGTCACTGAGACGGAAAGCAAAGTGATTTCGGGAAGAATGCTGGGGCTTATTCCTATTCTTCGTGCGGGTTTAGGTATGCTTGAAGGTGTACTGAAGCTTCTACCTGCGGCTAAAGTAGGACATGTAGGGCTTTTCCGTGATCCAGACACTCTTCAACCAGTGGAGTATTATATCAAGCTTCCAACTGATGTACAGGAACGTGAGTTGATAGTGATTGACCCAATGCTTGCTACAGGCGGATCCGCAATTGCTGCGATTACCTCACTGAAGAACCGTGGTTGTACACAGATCAAAATGATGAACTTGATTGCAGCGCCAGAAGGTGTTGCTGCAGTTCAGGAAGCTCATCCGGATGTTGATATTTATGTAGCAGCGCTTGATGATCATTTGAATGAACATGGTTACATCGTGCCAGGCCTTGGTGACGCTGGTGACCGTCTTTATGGAACCAAGTAATAAGTAATTAAGTATTAAGTATAGTAATGCGAGAATATTTGATGAGAGGGTAGGGGTTATGTCCAAAATCAAAGTAATGACTATTTTCGGAGTGCGCCCCGAGGCGATCAAGATGGCTCCTCTGGTTCTTGAACTGAAGAAGCATCCTGAGCATATCGAATCAATAGTATGTGTAACAGCGCAGCATAGAGAACTGCTCGATCAAGTGTTGGAAGTGTTTAATATCACCCCTGATTACGATTTGGATGTGATGAAGGACCGTCAGACCTTGAACGAGATTACTATTCGTGTGCTTGAAGGTTTGGAACCTGTACTGAGGGAGGTTAAGCCTGACCTCGTGCTGGTGCATGGGGACACCTTAACAACGTTTTTATCTAGTTACGCTTCCTTCCTGCAGCAAATTCAGGTTGGGCACGTAGAAGCAGGACTTAGGACATGGAACAAATTGTCTCCTTATCCTGAAGAGATGAACCGTCAATTAACAGGTGTATTAGCCGATCTGCATTTCGCTCCAACCGATTGGTCAGCTAGTAATCTGAGACACGAGAACAAAAAAGAATCAAGTATTTATATCACAGGCAACACCGTAACTGATGTGTTTCAATATACCGTACAGCCGGATTACCGGCATCCTGTTTTGGATTTTGCTTCAGGAAAAAGACTTATTTTGATGACCGCTCACCGCAGAGAATCTCAAGGTGAACCGCATCGTAATATCTTCCGAGCTATTAAAAGAATCGCTGATGAATTCGAAGATGTCGCCATTGTTTACCCTGTGCATCCGAGTCCTGCCGTTAAGGAACCTGCACATGAGATACTGGGAGGACATCCAAGAATTAAGCTGATTGATCCGCTGGATGTCGTGGACCTGCATAATTTTTATCCGCATACCCACTTGATATTGACCGATTCCGGCGGTCTGCAAGAGGAAGCTCCTTCTTATGGAGTGCCTGTTCTTGTGCTTCGTGATACAACGGAGCGTCCCGAAGGGATAGAGGCTGGAACGCTGGAACTTGTGGGCACGGACGAGGAGAAGGTGTATCAACGGACACATGCTCTTTTGACTGATAATGAGCTCTATCAGTCGATGAGTCGGGCCGCCAACCCGTATGGAGATGGCAAGGCTTCCCAACGAATTGTCAATGCGATTTTGCACCATTTTGGTGTTAATAAGGAACGTCCTGAAGAGTTTCACAGAATGTTCACAAAAAATAAATAATTTCAATTAAACTAATATCTGATCTGATTAAAATCAACATACAGTGAAACTGTACGGTTTATATGGTTTTGGAACGTTTTGCTGTGATTATTTTCATGTTTTCAAGGGTTTTTAGGCAATGTTCAATGAATTGACAAAGACTCAGGAAATTCAGTAAAATTAGTTGGGATTGTAGCCCATGAAAGAACAAAATAGCAAGGACAGCTTGTTACAGACCGCGCTTGTCATTGGAAGTGCAGGCACTTTGCTTGCCGCTTACATTCTTATTGGTTTTTTTGCGGCAAGATGGCTGAAAGACCTGATGGAGGGGCCAAAATATTGGCTCGCCATTGGCACTATAACTGGAATGATTCTGGGAATTGTGAATGTCGCCTTGTTAATTAAAAAATTTTTGGGGGAGCAGAATGGATAATATGACTCCCATGATCAATACCGTCACTAGAGTTACGCTCGTCCTTATGGCAGGACTCTTAATGGGCTGGGTGCTTCATCATGAGACCCGGGCAATTACACTGGGCATGACTCTGGGTCTGGTGGCGGGATTGGTAAACTTTCGTTATCTGGCCGTCAAGGTTCGACGGGTTACGCAGTCGATTGCGAGCAACGAAGGGAATGCCTTCAGCCTCGGTTTTGTTACACGGATTAGCTTCGCAATTTTGGTCACCATGTTCTCGGTCAAGATTGAGCATTTCTCCCTGGTAGCAACTGTTTCGGGCGTATTCATTCCTCAGCTTCTCGCCATTCCTGCGGGGATATATCTGAGTGTGAAGAATAAGCTTTAACCAGATTAAAGAGAAAGGGGGATGATACTATGCATGACATGCCGAAAATATTTGTCGGGGGAATACCGATAGATTTATCCGCCGTGTTGATGCTTCTGATCAGTTGTACAGTGGTATTTGTTCTGGTTATGCTTTCGGTTCGTAAGCTTTCCGTTGAAAATCCATCCAAGCTTCAGAACTTCATGGAATGGGTTGTGGAATTTGTAGAGGGTGTCATAAGCAGTGCCATGGATCTGAAGAAAGGAAAACCTTACATATCTTTAGGGTTGACATTGATTCTGTTTATCTTTGTTTCCAATCTACTTGGATTGCCTTTCTCCGTTGTAACTGAGGCGCATGGACCTGTAACAGTGTTTGGCCACGTGATTGAAGCAACTAAGAACTTGGCGAATGGTGAGCATGCAGAAATTTTATGGTACAAGTCGCCAACTGCTGACATTAATGTCACTGCAGGATTGGCAATCATAGTATTTGTACTGATGAACTTTCTGGGCATTAAGCTCAACGGCAAACATTATTTCAAACACTACATCGAGCCGTTTCCAATCTTTTTGCCACTGAACATTATCGAAAACCTGGCAAAACCTGTAGCGTTGGCTATTCGTCTATTCGCTAACATTTTCGCCGGAGAAGTACTAATTACAGTCATTTTGAAGCTGGGGATTCTCAGTATTCCGTTCCTGGCTGTATGGCAGGGCTTCAGTATTTTCGTCGGGGCACTACAAGCGTTTATCTTTACGATTCTGACGATGGTTTATATCGCACAGATGACGATTCACGAAGAAGAAGCACATTAATGAACTGCTGCGAAGAGAACGGCTATCGTCTGATTTTCCTTCGTGGGAGATATCTTATATCATTAAACACAAATATGAACCGAAATTAAAGGAGGATATTTACAAATGGAATTTTTAGCAGCAGCAATAGCGGTTGGATTGGGTGCACTTGGCGCAGGTCTTGGTAACGGTATGATCGTTAGTAGAACAGTTGAGTCCATCGCTCGTCAACCAGAAGCGAAAAATGCTTTGCAAACAACAATGTTTATTGGTGTAGGTATCGTCGAAGTTATTCCGTTGGCAGCAACAGTTATCGCATTCCTGATTATGTTTACTTAATAAACCGTAGTTACGGTTTGGCGGGGACGGCCGATGCCATCCGCGCCTTACTTTTGTATACGTCCGCATGACGCGGTAACGGAAGGGAGTGACCTCAGTGGATATTGTTTGGACAAACATAGTATTTTCAATTGTCGCCTTTGGGATTTTATATTTCTTGCTTAGCAAGTATGCGTTCAGCAAACTTTTTGCAGTTATGGAGAAGCGCCGTGAGCTGGTAATGCAGCAAATGGACGAAGCTGCGAAGACTAGAGAACAAGCGGTCGCGTATGTGGAAGAGCAGAAGCAAGCGCTGAACAGTGCACGCCAGGAAGCTCAACAGATTATTCAACAATCGCAAATCACAAGCAATCTACAGGTAGAACAAACTTTGGCACAAGCCAAAGCAGATGCAGCACGTGTCAAAGAAGAGGCTGTGCGCGATATCGAGAACGAAAAGAACAAAGCAGTGGAAGAGTTGCGCAGCGAAATTGGAACGGCATCTGTTCGTATTGCTTCCAAACTTCTTAAGAAAGAAGTTAGTGCTAGCGGCGAGCAGGAGCAACTTGTGAACCAATACCTCAAAGAGGTAGGAGGCCAATCATGAGCCGCGATACGGTAGTTGCCAAGCGCTACGCTAGAGCATTGTACAGTGCAGCGGTAGAGAAAGGGATTACCCTTGAAGTAGAAGAAGAGCTCAAGGCAGTGGTTGGGTTATTACATTCCGACCAAGAGATAAAGCGGTTTATTCTTGCACCGCGCATCTCGGAGTCCGACAAGCTGAAAGTGCTGCGCACAGCGCTTCAAGATAAGCTCTCTCCCATCGTGATGAACATTGTAGAATTGTTAGTAGAGCGAGGCAGAACCGATATTTTTGCCGATCTGCTGGATACGTATATCAAGATTGAAGGAGACGCTCTTGGCATTGGTGATGCTAAGGTATACTCTGTTTATTCTTTAAGTGAAGAAGAAAAAGCAGCTGTAGCTGCAGAATTCGGCCAACTCGTAAACCGTAAAATCCGGATTACGAATGTGGTGGACCCAAGCCTGTTGGGAGGACTGAAAGTTTATATCGGCGATAAGCTGTATGACGGCAGTCTGTCTAACAAATTGGAGCGTCTCGAGAAATCCTTTAATGATAAGCATAGAAGATAGGGGTGAGGATATTGGGCATCAGACCTGAAGAGATCAGCACTTTGATCAAAAGTCAAATTGAGGAATATAAAGCCGATATCGAAGTTGCCGAAGTCGGCACCGTCATTCAAGTCGGCGACGGTATCGCCCGTGTCTACGGTCTGGAAAACGCAATGGCAGGCGAATTGCTAGAGTTCTCCAACGGAGTAGTGGGCATGGCGCTCAATCTGGAAGAAAGCAACGTCGGTGTTGTTATTCTGGGTGAGTACAAGGAAATTCGTGAAGGCGATCAAGTAAAACGTACAGGACAAATTATGCAAGTTCCTGTTGGTGAGGCTCTGCTCGGCCGTGTAGTTAACGCACTTGGTATGCCGCTTGACGGCAAAGGCCCAATTGCTACAACTGAATTCCGTCCTGTAGAAAATAATGCACCAGGTGTTATCGATCGTAAATCGGTACATGAACCGATGCAAACAGGTCTTAAAGCCATTGATGCGATGGTACCAATCGGTCGTGGACAACGCGAACTTATCATTGGTGACCGTCAAACAGGTAAGACTGCAATCGCAATTGACGCGATTATCAACCAAAAAGGCAACGGCATGAAATGTATTTATGTTGCCATTGGTCAAAAGCAATCCACAGTAGCACAGGTTGTAGAAACTCTTCGCCGTCATGGCGCTTTGGAATATACAATCGTTGTAACTGCATCGGCTTCCGAGCCGTCCCCATTGTTGTATATTGCTCCATACGCAGGCTGCGCAATGGGCGAATACTTCATGTACAAGGGCGAGCACGTACTGATCATTTACGATGACCTTTCGAAACAAGCTTCGGCTTATCGCGAATTGTCCTTGCTGCTTCGTCGTCCACCGGGTCGTGAAGCATTCCCAGGTGACGTATTCTACTTGCACTCCCGTCTTTTGGAGCGTGCAGCTAAGCTTAGTGATGAGCTTGGTGGTGGTTCATTAACCGCACTTCCATTTATCGAAACACAGGCATCTGACGTATCAGCTTACATTCCTACGAACGTAATCTCGATTACAGATGGTCAAATCTTCCTTGAATCCGATCTGTTCTACTCTGGTCAACGTCCGGCGATCAACGTCGGTATCTCCGTTTCCCGTGTAGGGGGCTCCGCTCAAATCAAAGCGATGAAGAAGGTAGCCGGCTCGCTCCGTTTGGATCTTGCCCAATATCGCGAACTTCAAGCCTTCTCACAGTTCGGCTCAGATCTTGATAAATCTACACTTGCCCGTCTGAATCGCGGGGCACGTATGATGGAAGTTCTGAAACAAGGTGTGAATCAGCCGTTGTCTGTTGAGCATCAAGTGCTTAGCTTGTACACAGCTGTAAAAGGATATTTGGATGATATTCCAGTTAAAGACGTAAAACGTTTTGAAAAGGAATTCCTTGCTTACATGGATAGCAGTGCTGCTGATGTAGCTCAATCCATCAGGGATACAAAAGATTTGACAGCTGATAACGAAGCCGCTCTAAAAGCAGCGATTGATACCTTTAAAAGAGGTTTCGCTACTAGCTAATATAGATAGACTTTAACGGATTTTACTAAGTGAGCTTTGGCTCTGCCGAAGCTCAGGCTGTGCTTATGAAGTAGCTTTGACTCCGTCAAAGCTAAGATGATGCTTACGAAGTTAGCTTTGACTCCGTCAAAGCTTTAAGGTGGTGAAATCATGGCAAGAAGCATGCGTGATATTAAACGTCAAATTAAGAGTGTTCAAAACACAAGACAGATCACAAAAGCGATGGAAATGGTAGCCGCATCCAAGCTGAGAAAAGCTCAGGAGAAGGCAATTGCCGCCCGTCCTTATGCTGAGAAGCTAAAAGAGGTTGTATCGAGCATTGCTGCTGGCACAGAAGGTGTTCAACACCCTATGCTGGTTAGCCGCCCTGTGAAGAAGACTGGTTATCTAATCGTTACCTCTGATAGAGGGCTTGCAGGTGGTTACAACGCTAATATTTTGCGTAAGGTGACGATGCTCATCGCGGAGAAGCATAAGTCCAAAGATGAGTACGCATTGTTTGTTATTGGTCGTAAGGGCCGTGACTTTCTACGTCGCCGTGAATATCCGATTGTACAGGAAGTTACTGAGCTATCGGATGCGCCGAAGTTTGCTGACATCAAGTCTATCGCGAATTCGGCAGTACAGCAGTTTGTAGATGGTACGTATGATGAGTTGTATGTTTGTTACAATCAATTCGTCAATGCTATCACCCAGATCCCAACCGTTGAGCGACTGTTGCCTATGGATGGAGTAGGGAATCAAGAGCATCATGAAGCTTCTGCAAACTACGAATATGAACCTTCACCGGAAGGCGTGCTAGAAGTATTGCTTCCAAAGTACGCTGAAACTTTGATTTATAGCGCAATTCTGGATGGCAAGGCCAGTGAGCTGGGTGCGAAAATGACAGCTATGGGCAGTGCAACGAAGAACGCGTCGAAAATGATCGGAGAACTTACCCTTACGTACAACCGTGCCCGTCAGGCGGCAATTACGCAGGAAATTACCGAGATCGTGGCCGGAGCGAACGCGCAGTCTTAAAATACAAGAAAAGTTAAACCGAGTGCTTAACTTGTCTTGTATTTTACGAGAAACAGTGCCGCTTGCTTAGGGTACATAGTTCCTTAAGAACGGCACTGTAAGTTCTTCTTACAATATAAGAAAGTATAGGTTTTACACTATACAAAATGCTTATATTTCTACGAGAAACGGTTGTCATCTTTATATGACGACAACGTCGTTTCTTCTTGATGTAACAGCTTTCGAGGAGGGAAAAGAAGATGAACAAAGGACGCGTTGTAAGCATTATGGGTCCGGTTGTCGATATTGAATTTGAACGCGGCCAGTTGCCCGAGATTTTCAACGCTATCAAAATTGAAACCGTCTTGGACAATGGTCGTCAGCTTAACCTAACACTTGAGGTTTCCAATCACTTGGGAGACAATCTGGTACGTTGTATCGCGATGTCTTCTACTGATGGTCTGGTTCGTGGACTGGATGCGATCGATCAAGGAGGTCCAATTTCGGTTCCTGTAGGGGAAGCGACATTAGGCCGTGTATTTAACGTACTTGGTAATCCAATTGATAACGCTGGTGAAGTTCTTGCTGAGAAAAAGAACCCGATTCACCGTCTCGCACCAACATTTGACGAATTGTCAACACAAGCGGAAATCCTGGAAACAGGTATTAAAGTTATCGACTTGCTCGCACCTTATGCTAAGGGTGGTAAAGTCGGCCTCTTCGGCGGTGCCGGCGTAGGTAAAACAGTAACAATCCAAGAATTGATTAATAACATTGCCCAAGAGCACGGTGGTATTTCCGTATTCGCAGGTGTCGGTGAACGTACTCGTGAAGGTAATGACCTTTATCACGAAATGACGGATTCCGGCGTTATTAAGAAGACAGCAATGGTCTTCGGACAAATGAACGAGCCTCCAGGTGCACGTCTTCGTGTAGCTTTGACCGGTTTGACCATGGCGGAATATTTCCGTGATGTGGAAGGCCGCGATACGCTGCTCTTTATCGATAATATATTCCGCTTTACCCAAGCGGGTTCCGAAGTATCCGCTCTTCTCGGCCGTATGCCATCCGCGGTTGGTTATCAGCCGACTCTGGCTACTGAAATGGGCCAGCTGCAAGAGCGTATCACATCGACTAAAAAAGGTTCCGTTACATCGATTCAAGCAATCTACGTACCGGCGGATGACTACACTGACCCTGCTCCGGCTACAGCGTTTGCTCACTTGGATGCAACAACTAACCTTGAGCGTAAAATTTCCGAGAAGGGGATTTTCCCAGCGGTTGATCCACTGGCTTCCAGCTCGCGTTTGCTAGCTCCAGAAATTGTTGGCGAAGAACATTACAACGTAGCACAAGGTGTTAAACAATTGTTGCAACGTTATACCGAGCTTCAAGACATCATTGCCATCTTGGGTATGGATGAATTGAGTGAGGATGATAAGGTTATCGTAGCTCGTGCTCGTAAAGTTGAACGCTTCCTGTCGCAGCCGTTCCACGTGGCTGAACAGTTCACTGGCTTTAAGGGTAAATATGTACCAATCAAAGAAACTGTACGCAGCTTTAAGGAAATCCTGGATGGTAAGCATGATGATCTTCCAGAAGCAGCTTTCCTATTTGTAGGTACGATTGAAGAAGCAGTAGAAAAAGCAAAATCGATGTAACCTGAGCTTAGCTAATGCTTTCGATGCAAGCTTTACTTCGTAAAGCTTAGTGCATGCTTTCGAAGCGAGCTTTACTATGTAAAGCTTTAAGGAGGAATGGAAGTGAATACCTTTTTGTTGGAAATTGTCACGCCGGAGCATCTCGTTTACTCCAAGCAAGTGAATAGCTTGATTGTAAGAGGGGTCGAAGGCGAGTTGGGTATTTTGCCGGGACACATTCCGCTTGTGACTCCACTTCAGGTTGCTCCGTTATCCGTCAAATCGGACGGTGTTACGATCTCCATCGCCGTTCATGGCGGATTCGTTGAAGTGCATAAGGACAAAGTAACTGTGCTGGCTGAAAGTGCCGAGCTGCCAACAGATATCGATGTTGAGCGCGCCGAAGCGGCTAGAGAACGGGCTCAGCGCCGTCTCCAGACTCGGAGCAAACAAGATGATATCGATCACCGCCGTGCGGAATTGGCGCTGCAACGCGCTGTTACACGGATTAAAGTGTCCACTGGAAAAGGACAACAGTAGGAAAAAAGCAGTCAAGCCTTATGGTTTGACTGCTTTTTTTTATAGTAATCTATTGAAAAAGGTTAAAATTCCTTCATTATTTTGGATAATGGCGCTGAATTGTTTAAAAATTTGTAAAAGTACTGGATTCTTTTGCCCTTCACAAGTATGATATAAGAGTCGATTTCCGAGTAATACGAACACGGAGGGTTAGCATGGAGGATATATTGTCGGGTGGGTTGTCTAGTGCAGTTGGAACCAGCAGTATGGTCTCAATGATTGTATCTTTGCTCAGTGTTGTATTATCTTGGTGGGCATTGCAGAACCTTAAGCTCGATTTGGTCATAAGATATCCCAAGAGTCCTCAGGGAAGGCTGCTGCACTTGCTGTTGGCCATTGTACTTGGTCGTTTTGTAGCGGGGTTCTTCCTGGATTACCTGAGCTGGAGTGGGATGATCCGATATATGTTTTAAGGGGATGTAGTTTAGTTATAAGTGTCTTAGGTCGCAGTGGTCAAAAGGTGTCGAATAATAAGGTTTTATTATGTCAACACTGAACTTTAAGGAACATGCCCGAGTAAATGGGCGTATTGATGGAGTAGAGAACTTTTTTGCAATTACTTTAATCTAAAAAAATAATTTAAGAAATAATGGACGCGGAGGGAAACCGAAAATGAGCAAATTTATCGTCCGCGGTGGCAACAGATTGACCGGGAGCGTGAAAGTTAGCGGCGCAAAAAATTCCGTATTACCGATCATAGCCGCCTCTCTATTGGCAGAAGAAGGAGTAAGCGTCATTGTAGACGCACCTCCGCTTGATGATGTGATGACGATATCAAAAATGTTGGAATCTCTGGGTGCAGGGGTTACATATCAGAACGATATTATCCAGGTGGATGCTACAAACATCACTTCCTGTGAAGCACCTTATGAATGGGTTCGAAAAATGCGGGCGTCTTTTTTAGTCATGGGCCCACTGTTATCTAGACTTGGTCAGACAAGAATTTCCCTGCCAGGCGGCTGTGCCATTGGTACACGACCGATTGATCAGCATTTGAAAGGGTTTGAAGCACTGGGTGCGGAGATTAGTCTCGGCCAGGGCTACATTGAAGCGAAAAGCAACGGACGCCTGCGCGGTGCCAAAGTGTATTTGGATGTAGCAAGCGTAGGTGCGACCGAAAATATAATGATGGCAGCTACACTAGCTGAAGGCGTGACCGTTATCGAGAATGCGGCTAAGGAGCCTGAGATTGTAGACCTAGCTAATTACTTGAATGGTATGGGCGCTATCGTGCGTGGTGCGGGAACAGGCGTTATTCGTATTGAAGGGGTAGAACGTCTGCATGGGGTCAAACATCATGTAATCCCTGACCGTATCGAAGCAGGTACGTACATGGCGGCTGCAGCAATTACCGGTGGCGATGTATATGTGGAAGGCGCAATTGCAGATCACTTAGGTCCTGTTATTGCTAAGATGGAAGAAATGGGTGTAACCATTATTCCCGACGAGAACGGTATTCGTGTAATCAGTGACAAGCCTCTCAAAGCTGTTGATTTGAAGACTTTGCCGTATCCAGGTTTTCCTACGGATATGCAGTCGCAAATGATGGCATTATTGCTGCGTTCTGAAGGTACCAGTGTCGTTACAGAAACCGTATTTGAGAACCGGTTTATGCATGTGGATGAATTCCACAACATGAACGCTGAGATTAAGATCGAAGGTCGCTCGGCGATCGTTACAGGTAATGCACAATTGGTCGGAGCTAAGGTTTGTGCTACGGATCTGCGTGCGGGAGCTGCGCTTATTTTGGCAGGTCTGGTTGCTGAAGGCACTACTGAAGTAAGCGGAACTCATCATATTGACCGCGGGTATGTTCATTTGGCTGAGAAGCTGTCCGGACTGGGTGCGGAAATTTGGCGCATTTCCATGGAGGATACTTCAGCGCAAACCGTGAAGGATGAAGTTCTTAAACCGGAAGTATCCAAGAGTGAATCGACTAAAACCGAAGAGGTTAAACCACGCTTTCAGGTTCAACCAACTTGGGTATAATATCACTCATTAGGAGAGACCAGGCTGCAGATTGCAGCTTGGTCTTTTTTTATGGAATCCTCATCTGATGGGGATTTTTTTGTGCGCAATTTAATAGCCTGCGGTCTAGTAATAGATTGAGGACAGGAACTCTCTTTCTCTCAAATTGTGTTCTAGCAGTTGCTGTAATTTCATATCTATAAGAATCACCAGTGATTCACGGAAGGAGCCATAGAGATGAAAGATTTCCGCTACTTGCGAAGAAACAAGACAACGCGCTGGCATTCGCGTCCCCTTGCTCCCCGGCGCAGGCGACTCATTCCCGTCGCCTGGCTCGCAGCGCCTTTCCTGGCGGCGCTGCTGATTCCGCTGGCGGTTGTCCCGCTACACCGGGGACAACCGGCGCCTGTGGCCGTGCCGGCGGTCACGGCCCCTCCGGCGGCGCCGGAGACGGCTGCGCAGGAAGCGCCGCAGCCGAACGTCTCTGTCTATTTGTCGCACAGCGGACAAATAGAGACATTGCCGCTGGAGGACTACGTCCGCGGCGTGCTTGCGGCCGAGATGCCGGCCGACTTTGAGCTTGAAGCGCTCAAAGCGCAGGCCGTAGCGGCCCGCACCTTTATCATGCGCCGCCTGGTGGCTGGCGACAGAAGCGGCGTACCCGTTCCGGAGGCGGATGTAACCGATACGGTAAGCCATCAGGCTTACATATCTAAGGACACGCTGGAACGGCAATGGAAGCTCGGCGGAAGAAGCGCCGACCTCGCAAAGCTGCAGCGCGCGGTCCTTGAGACGCGCGGAGTGATTATGACTTATAAAGGGCAGCCGATAACGGCCTCCTTTTTCGCCTCCAGTGGAGGATATACTGAGAACTCAGAAGAGTATTGGAATGCAGCGATTCCCTATCTGCGCAGTGTGACGAGTCCTTGGGAGAAAGAGATTACCCCAAACTATGCGGTGACTAACACTTTTACTGTTTCTGAAATACTTACTAGATTGGGTCTGAACGATAAAGTCATTCCAGCCTCCAAAGAAACTACCAATTCAGGAACTACAACGAAGATTTCATCATCTTCGAGATTACCTATGGAAGTGTTGTCTCTTACCACTGGACATCGGATTAAAGAGATCTCAATTGGAGGCTCTATATTTACTGGACGTGAAGTGAGGGAGAAGCTAGGCCTACGATCCAGCCAATTCAGTTGGAGCCGTAAGGGGAATAAGATCTTGATCACGACCTTCGGAAATGGGCATGGGGTAGGGATGAGTCAGTGGGGGGCAAATGGGATGGCCAAAGAGGGTGGAACAGCTACCCAAATTCTCAAACACTATTATAGTGGTATCTCATTTACACAAATCTCAACTCTTCTGAAAAAATAACTTGAAAGATACGTATAAAAGAGAAAAGCCCGGTAACACTGGTTACTGAGGTGATAACCATATGAATGAACAAGACAAAAACAAAACAAACCAAGATGAATCTCTCAAAAAAACTCAGGGAGATTTACCTGGTGCAAAACCTTCTTCATGGAACAGACTGGTATCTAAACGTTGGGTATTCCCAGCAGTCTACACGGCGGCAGCGGCAATTATACTAACCTTGGTGTGGGTCTATCAGGATGCCGGCCAAAAGCCGCTCAACCAGGACACTGCCGCCACTTCGCAGCAAGTAGGAACTTCCGCTAATGAAGCTGATACAACAACCGGAGGTCCAGATGCACTTGAAGTTGTTGCTTCAACGGAAAGTATGACTTGGCCAGTAGCTAATCCAGGTGAAGTAGAAGTAGTTAAGCCGTATTATGATGAGAATGGTACAGAGGACAATCACGTTGCCGCTATGGTGCAATATAACGACAAATTTATTCCTAATGTCGGAATCGATATTGCCCGTGAAGACAACAATACGTTCGATGTCAAAGCAGCGCTCAGCGGTGAAGTGACCAGAGTGGAAGATGTTGCGGTATTAGGTAAAGTGATTGAAATTACCCATCAAGGTAATTTGAAGACTGTATACCAAAGTCTTGGTGAAACAAAAGTTAAACAAGGCGATGTAGTGAAGCAGGGAGATACTCTTGCCACAGCTGGTCGCAGTGAGATCGAAAAGAACCTTGGAAATCATGTACACTTTGAAGTGTACGAAGATGGCAAAGTAGTCAATCCATCGGATTTACTGCCACAGCGATAAAAATTTCTATAGCAGGGGGCGAAAGCCCCCTATTTTTTTGTGTATATAGGGATTTTTAAGGTTATGTTTGTGATGAGCCTTTTGTTTACGCGGGAAACGGTTGTTGACCTAAAGGGACAGCGACGGCTTTTCATCATGCTAATAACACGGGTTATTAGGTTGTCCATTAAATAAAATGAGCCCTCCATAGCTTGTCATGTCTTGAAAGCGCGAATATATAAGCCCGCCCCTCATATAATGTACCAAACTATCCACAGTTGGGAGGCGGGAGCGTGCACGATTACATCAAGGAACGTACGATCAAAATCGGACGCTGCATCGTGGAAACCAGGCATACGGTCCGGACCATAGCCAAGGAATTTGGCGTTTCAAAGAGCACGGTGCATAAAGATTTAACTGAGCGTCTGCCAGAGATCAACCCTGATCTGGCCGATCAGGTGAAGCACATTCTCGAATATCACAAGTCCATCCGACATCTTCGGGGGGGAGAAGCCACAAAAATCAAATATAAAAAATCGACGGGGAAAAAACGTGAGGTTGCTGTAGCATCAAAGCCATGAGATTTTCGGAAATTTAAGGAAATATTCAGCTTTAATACATTGTGTACTTCCCCTAAAGTATGGTATTTTTAAATTTAGTACTAACTGCTGTTTTTTCAATTAAAATAACACTTTGGGGGCTCTTTCATTATGTTTAGCAAGGATATCGGAATCGACCTCGGCACGGCCAATGTGCTCATACATGTTAAGGGAAGGGGAGTCGTTCTGGATGAACCTTCCGTGGTCACACTTGAAAGTGATACGAAGAGAGTCCTTGCGGTGGGAGAACAGGCACGTCGCATGGTTGGACGTACACCTGGAAATATTATAACAATCCGTCCTCTCCGGGATGGTGTCATTGCAGATTTTGAAATCACAGAAATGATGCTTAAGTATTTTATCGACCGCGTTGGCGGCCGGTCCTGGTACGCACGGCCCCGTATTCTGATTTGCGCCCCTACAAATATTACATCTGTGGAACAGAAGTCCATACGGGAAGCGGCGGAGCGGAGCGGGGCTAAGGAAGTTTTTATGGAGGAAGAGCCAAAAGCCGCTGCAATCGGAGCGGGAATGGATATTTATCAGCCTAGTGGGAACATGGTCGTCGATATCGGTGGCGGAACGACGGATGTAGCCGTACTTTCTATGGGCGACGTCGTTACCGCTTCTTCGATTAAAGTCGCAGGAGACAAGTTCGATGAGGCCATTTTAAGATATATTAAACAAAAGTATAAGCTGTTAATCGGCGAACGTACGGCAGAGGATATTAAGGTTACAATTGGCACCGTGCGTCCAGGCCTGATGCAGGCTGAAATGGATATTCGTGGTCGTGATATGGTAAGTGGACTCCCTCAGACGCTCACTATTACTTCAGGCGAGGTAAAAGAAGCACTATGGGATCCGGTTTCTTCTATTGTGGCAGCTGCTAAGTCCGTTCTGGAACGTACACCGCCTGAGCTATCAGCAGATATTATTGACCGGGGTGTTGTTCTAACTGGCGGTGGCGCTTTACTTAATGGATTGGACGAGCTCCTCTCGGAAGAATTACATGTTCCGGTGTGGATAGCGGAAGACCCGATGCATTGTGTAGTTAAGGGAACAGGAATAATGCTGGATAATTTGGACAAGGTCGTTAAGAAAAAGTTCTAAGCAGCCGATATAAAAGGTAGCAAAAGATTCGGAAGGGGACTACCTTCATGATAAGAGGATTATATACAGCCGCTGCAGGTATGGTTACACAGCAGCGTAGACATGATACGGCAACACAGAACATCGCTAACTTGAATACAACGGGGTACAAGCAGGTTGACAGTGTCAATCATGCTTTTCCGGATGTATTGATCTCTGCTATGAGTAATGGCAATACCAAGCCAGTGGGGCGTCTTAACACTGGGGTTTTTGCAGAACAGTCGATATCCCAATATTTACAGGGTGATTTAAGGGAGAGCGGCAAGACCATGGATTTTGCTTTATCTACGGATTTGCAAGTAGCTGATCCTGTGACAGGTCAAAATATCTCCTTTGATGGTTCGGGCAAATATGTAAGCCCTGAGGGTGAGGTTGTTTATCGTCCACAGGCCTTCTTTACTGTACAGGATGCTGAAGGGAATAATCTGTATACGCGAAATGGGAGCTTCTCAATAAACGCGGCTACAGGAGAGGTACTGAGCAGTGGTGGCTTCAAGGTTCTTGATTCCACAGGCAAGCCCCTTGTCTTGACAGGAAATCAGGACACCCTTAAAGTGGACGGGCAGGGTAATTTGCTTAATCCAGTAACAGGACTTCCGACAGGGACCAAGCTTGGTGTGAGTGTAGTAACAAAGCCACAGGAGCTTGTACGTGACGGTAATGGTGTATTTCACGCTGATGATGTAGAGGCGGCAGATATCCGTTTCTCTAACGGAACAGATAACATGCAAGTACGCCAAGGTTACTTGGAAAGCTCCAATGTAGATCCTACTCAGGTTACTGTGGATTTGAATGCCGCCTATCGGGCTTATGAAGCGAACCAGAAGATTGTTCAATATTATGATGGCAGCTTGCAGAAGGCTGTAAGTGAAGTTGGCAGGGTTTAGGCAGTGCTTAGGAAATGAGCTTTACAGGTAGAGCTTATAGGAGGTTTGATCTATGAACAACTCAACGATTAGTGCAGCAGTCTCCATGTCGAGCCTTCAGCAGCGGCTTGATATTATAGCGGATAATCTAGCCAACATGGATACCAATGGTTATAAGAGCAAGCAGGGCTCTTTTGAGGACGTGCTGACTCGTGTACAACAGCAATCGGATGATTATGACCAACCGGGCCGTTCTACACCCCTAGGCTTTAATATGGGTTTTGGGACTTATGTGCCTTCGATCTCAACGAATTGGGAAGAGGGTCCCCTTAAAGAAACAGGGAGTCCGACCGACTTAGCCATTCAGGGCAACGGGCTTTTTGGTGTTCAGGTCAATGGTACTACGGCGTACACACGTCAGGGTGATTTTCACTTTATTCCTGACACGACTGATGCCAAGATGATGGTATTGGTTGATAACACAGGAAACTCCGTTTTAAATACAGAGGGCAAACCTCTAACGGTTCCTGTAGGTGTGAATGCTGCTATCGATGAATCCGGTCGTGTGTTAACGAAAAAGACGGAGAATGGACCTGTTCAGGTAGCGGGTACTATAATGATAGTAGAACCTAAGACACAGAATGCCTTAAAGGCTGTCGACGGGAATTTCTATATGCTTGCAGATGGAGTTACAGCACAGCAGGCTTTTGTACAAAGAGCGGCAGGCGAGGCATCTGGAATTGGAGTGCGCTCAGGATGGCTGGAGCAGTCGAATGTCGATATGACCTCAGAAATGACAGAAATGATGCAGATTCAACGCACGTATCAACTCGTAGCTCGGGCACTTTCGTCCAGTGATCAGATGTTTGGTCTAGCCAATAACATGCGCGCGTAGAGGTGAAGGAATGGATCGACAGGAAAAAGTTAAATCGGAAGAGAAGAAAGAACCCTCTCCACGAGGGATCTCCAAATGGACCATGATACAATGGGTTCTTATTCCCTTGCTTCTCGTAGCTGCACTTGGAGGCGGCCTGGCCGTCGGTTACGTTGTCCTGGGTAAGAAAGAGTTAAGCGATGCTCTGCAGTGGAGCACGTGGAGACATGTATATGATTTGGTTTTTGCTCCATAAATGAAGATGATTTAACCACTCCCTTGTTATACAAGGGAGTTTTCTTTTTTATGCTGAAAAATGTATAATGGTGGGGGGCCTCGGGCAGCAAAAAGGGCCCTCTCCGCCATGCTGCCGCATCCGGTGGAGAAAGCCCCTTATCTCAACCTCCACTTCTGCAGTTGGTGAAGGATAAATATAGTTTTTACCGAACCTGCCTAATTTTATGCATTTCGGCAAAGAATAAAAGAAAATGTGCAACATCCGAAAGGAGTTTTGTCATAATGCTGGATATCAACCAAATTCAAGAAATCATCCCCCATCGGCCTCCATTTCTGCTGGTGGACAAAATTATCGAGATTGAAATGGGCAAAAAAGCTGTAGGAATCAAAAATGTAACGATCAATGAACCGTTCTTTGTAGGTCACTTTCCGGGCTATCCGGTAATGCCGGGTGTACTGATTACAGAAGCCCTTGCACAAGTGGGTGCGGTTGCTATCCTGGGAGTAGAGGCTAATCGCGGCCGAATCGGTTTTTTAGCTGGGCTGGACGGATTCCGTTTCCGTGGTCAAGTGGTACCAGGCGATACACTTACTCTTGAAGTAGAGATCACCCGTCTTAAGGGCAGCATCGGAAAAGGACAAGCTACTGCTTCCGTTGAAGGTAAGGTTGTAGCCTCTGGAGAAATTATGTTTGCTCTGAGCTAAATATTTTATTTTTTTATAAATATATCTAAAGGAGAGATTCATATGACTCAATTAAGTGCAAAAGCGGCAGACACATTATCCCGCTGGTTGCAGGACCCTTCTGTTGACGAGGCTACAAAGGCAGAGCTTCGCGCTCTGGAGAATGAGCCACAGGAGCTTGAAGAGCGTTTTTACAGAGACTTAGAGTTTGGTACAGGCGGCTTGCGTGGGGTTATTGGTGCGGGCAGCAATCGTATCAATCGTTATACTGTTGGCAGAGCTACACAAGGCTTCGCTAATTATATTCTAGAAAAGCATACTGGAGAAGGCAGACCTTCGGTTGTTATCGCGCATGACTCTCGCCGCTTCTCGCCTGAATTCACACTTGAGGCTGCTCTCGTACTGGCTGCTAATGGTATCGAGGCGCATTTGTTTACTTCCCTTCGTTCAACACCACAGCTGTCATTCAGTGTGCGTTATTTGAAAGCAACGGGTGGTATTGTAATCACCGCGAGCCATAACCCTCCTGAATACAATGGTTATAAGGTCTATAATTCGGAAGGCGGACAGCTTGTACCACACGAAGCCGAAAAGGTCATTTCTTACATACTAGAGGTTGACACTTTTGATGGTGTAAAGCGGATTTCGCAAGAAGAAGCTGAAGCTCAAGGGCTGTTGCACTGGCTAGGAGAGAAGGATGACGAAGCGTTTACTGATACTGTTGCTGCGGTCAGTCTTGCAAGTGAAGAGATTGCCTCTACGCTTGGAAAAGACTTCAAAATCGTATACACTCCGCTGCATGGTACAGGTAATTTGCCAGTCCGCCGTGTACTTGAGAAAATCGGCTTCACCCAGGTGCATGTTGTACCTGAGCAAGAGCAGCCGGATTCTGAATTCTCTACAGTGAAATCTCCGAACCCGGAGGAACGTGAAGCTTTTACGCTGGCTATGAAGCTGGGCGAAGAGTTGAATGCTGACCTTTTGATTGGTACAGATCCTGATGCAGACCGTATGGGTGCGGTAGTTCGCGACAATGAAGGTAAATTTGTTGTTCTGTCCGGCAATCAATCCGGAGCACTGATGATTCATTACTATTTGAGTCGTTTGCAGGAACAAGGAAAGCTGCCTCGCAATGGTGCGGTTGTAAAGACTATCGTTACTAGCGAAATGGGGGCTGCTGTAGCTTCTCATTATGGTGCAACTGTATTTAATACGCTGACTGGCTTCAAATATATTGGAGAAAAGATGACGCAGTTCGAACAATCCGGAGAATACACATATCTTTTCGGATATGAAGAAAGCTATGGTTATCTTGCAGGCAATTATGCTCGTGATAAGGATGCTGTTCTTGCTGCTATGCTTATCGCTGAAGCAGGTGCTTATTATAAAGCTCAAGGCAAAACATTATATGATGTTCTTCAGGAATTGTACGAGCAGTTCGGATACTTCTTGGAAAGCTTGGAGTCCCGTACGCTGAAAGGCAAAGATGGCGTTGCGCAAATTCAAGGAATCATGAATGATTGGCGTTCTAATGCACCACAAGAAATTGCTGGATCTGCCGTAACAGAAATTCAGGATTATTCCCTGGGCTTAAATGGACTGCCGAAGGAAAATGTACTGAAGTATTTGCTGGCTGACGGATCTTGGTTCTGCCTGCGCCCTTCCGGCACAGAACCTAAGATTAAAGTTTATTTTGCAGTAGTGGGTGACTCCCTGCAGAATGCTAAGGATAAGGTTGCTGCACTGTCGAAACAAGTTATGGCTCGCGTTGACGGAGGACAATAATAAATATAGAGTGCCTTCTATATTGTGAATTATATTTTATGTAGAAACGGGTACCGTCTCTAAAAGGATGACGATCCGTTTCTACTTTTGTTAAAAGAGTTTTTAAAGCGAAAGAGGAGGTACTTTTGGTGCGGCAAAAATGGCAACGTTGGAATATTACTTCCCGAAAGTGGCTGTGGATCATAGTTGTGGTTGGCGTTATAGCAGCCTTGCCTGTGGTCTATGATCGACTGCAGACGGAGAAGTCTTCCAAGACAGTAGAATTTGTATTTGATTATCGTGATCTGGTTGATGTAGCCAGCTATCGTGCAAATCCACAAGATTATATTTCCGAACAGTTAGATCGCCTTAAAGACGCTGGTGTACAGAGCATGGCGATTTACGAAAGCACATTGGAAGATTACCGTAAGGCGCGTCGTCTAATGATATGGGGTGCGGCTGATATAGCTAATCTTACGGACACGATCATTCCTGAAAATGAGAACTATACCTATATTCTTTTTACCAGTGCTGATTACAGCGATACTTTAGCGCCTGTAATTAAAGAAGCATTTAGTAATCTTGGGATTAACTCAAGAGACTGGAGTTTCCGCGGACAGCAGGGTCTTATCATTGAGACCCCGCTAGAAGATGCTACATTGAAGCCGCTCCAGCCCGATCCATTTACACTGGAGATGCTGCACAACAAGGGATTCAGTATTGTACCTCGTCTTGTGGATTCTCTGACTTATAATGAAGCCACGGTAAAGAAGCTGTTGGATCGTTATGAGGAATTGGGTGTTAAACGGATTCTATTTGAAGGTGAGTCTGTTAAAGGGTTTAATGATGATGCCGATACTGGCAGTATCACTGACTTTGCTAATCTCCTTAAGGAACGTGGAATGGGGATTGCAGCAATTGAGAATATTAAGAAACAGCAAAAGGGCTTTAACAGGCTCGCTTATTTGCTGGATTATAATGTGACGCGTTTATATTCCCTTAGTGAGGGTGATTCTGCTTTAGATCCAAAAGTGATTTCGGACCGTTTCGCTCTGGCAACAAAGGATCGGAATATCCGCATGATCTACTTAAACACGATTCCTGCAAGAAATACTGCTAAGGCACAGGTAACAGATACATTAGATAATCTTATTACCAGCCTAAGCGAACCAGGCGGAGCTGTTGAGCAGATTGAAGATAATGGATTTAAGTTGGGACAAGCTACGGCATTTGAGGTTGTAGATTCCTCTTATCAACGTTACTTTAAGTTAGTTGCGGTGGTTGGAGCAGTGTCTTTAGTGGCTCTGCTGGTCTCTTACTTCATTCCACAGCTCACGCTTGCTGCCTGGGTGTTAGGTCTGATTGGAAGTGCAGGCCTGATGCTAGTGAAGCCTGAAATGTTTGAACAAGCGCTCGCGCTTGCCGCTGCGATAAGTGCACCAACGCTTGCCGTTGTGCTTGCCATTCGTAAGGTTAATGAAATGGGGCCACCTCTACGGAGCAATCCCCTTACCTATAAGGCTATGAGCCCGCAACGCCGGTTTACACATAGCTTAGTGCTTTATTTTAAGACTTCACTGATCTCTTTGAGCGCTGTGCCGTTTATGATAGCACTGCTTAATAATGTTACTTATAGCCTGGTTCTCAACCAGTTCCGTGGTGTCAGTCTGCTTCATATGGCGCCTATCGGTCTTGTGGCACTTTACGTACTTTTGTATCGCGGGGATTTTGTCTTTAACAAGACAGGTAAGCTGCTGCGGACACCAATCACATTTGCGATGATTATCATTGCCTTTGTTTTGGCGGTTGTTGGCTATTATTACATGACCCGTACAGGTAACGGTGGCAGTGTGAGTCCGCTGGAAATGGTATTACGTACATTCTTGGAGAATACGGTTGGCGTTCGACCGCGTAATAAAGAGTTCTTGCTAGCGCATCCGTTATTAATTCTTGGCGCATTCTTGGCCTTTAGATATCGGAATGCAGCGTTTATCATGATTATTGCTGTAATCGGTCAGCTCTCCATGGTGGATACCTTTGCACATATTCACTCGCCAGTTCTGATCTCGCTCATTCGTGGCTTGCTCGGTCTTGGATTAGGACTGATCATTGGTGTGATTGCCGTAATCGTATGGCAAATTGCAGAAGGGTGTTGGAAACGATGGTCGCCACTCCTAAAAAGATAGTTATTTCCGGTTATTACGGTTTCCATAACAGCGGGGATGAGGCGGTACTGCAATCTATATTGATTGCACTGCAACAACATTCTCAAGCTGCAGGTATAGAGATCGAACCCATTGTCTTGTCCATCGATCCTGAGTGGACTAGCGCCACATATGGAGTGAAATCTGTGCACCGGATGAAGCTGGTTGAAGTCCGTCAAGCTATTTATGAGAGTTCTGGTCTGATCAGCGGTGGAGGTAGCTTGCTGCAAGATGTAACAGGAAGCAAGAGTATTCCTTACTATTTAGGTATTATCAAGCTTGCGCAGTGGATGGGTAAACCGACCTTTATTTATGCGCAAGGAATCGGACCTGTGAATCGTAAGCTTTTCCACCCATTAATCAAATCAGTGTTTCGCAAATGTACCTATATCTCTGTGCGGGATGAACAATCCCGCGAGCTTTTACTTTCTATGGGATTAGAACAGAAGAACATAGAGGTTGTTCCTGACCCGGTGATGGGCTTATCTTTACCTGATGATACTGATGCTGCTGAATTACCAGAGTCTTCAGATTCACTTCCGGTAGTAGGTATTTCGGTACGTTATTGGGAACAAGATCGCAAGGAGCTGGACGCTCTTGCTCAAGGCTTGATTAAGGCGAATCTTGAGAAACCATTGCATTTAAGATTCCTTCCGTTTCATCTTCCATCTGATATTGAAGCCTCACGTTATGTGATGGAGAAGCTGGAAGAAAATATAAGCCAGCATGGGGGTCAGGTCAGTATTTGTGAAGATGCCAGTCATCCGCAACACATGCTGCGGGAAGTAGGGCAATGTGAAGTGCTGATCGGAATGCGTCTTCATAGCCTGATTTATGCCGCAGGGCGGCGAGTTCCGCTGATTGGTATCTCTTATGATCCGAAAATTGATCATTTTCTAGACAGAGTTCGGTGTCAGCCTGTGGGCACGACCCAATCATTAGATGCTGGACAGGTTGCTGCTGAGATAGGCCATCTTTTGGAAACAACAGAGGGATGGAGAAATGAGCGGGAGACGATCCTCTCCTCGTTGATTCAAGAAGCAGGGGCTCCAGCACGGCAAATCGTAGAATATTTCCACCATAAAGGATGATCTAAAGTGAAAGCAGAAAGCGCGGTACCTACAGTTCCTATTTTTGGGATTAGAGTCTCCAAGGTGGATATGGCAGCAACTGTTGCTTATTTGACAGAGGCGGTTCATACCCGTATCCCGCATCAAGTGATTACAGCTAATCCGATTATGGTTATGACTGCTTTGGAAGATCCAGCTTATATGGAGATAATGAAGTCAGCTGAATTGGTTGTCCCAGATGGAACCGGTGTGGTATGGGCTGCTAATTATTGTAAGGAGCCTGTAACCGAACGGGTAGCTGGGTTTGACCTGTTACATGAATTGATGCAACAGGGTGAAAGATATGGATGGAAGGTATATCTCCTTGGTTCTACACCTGAGGTGATTCAGGAAACCGCTGAAAGGTTACAATTGCAATATCCGCGTGTTATTATTGCAGGATATCATGACGGTTATTTTGGTCCGGAATCGGACGATGAAATTATTGCTGGAATTGTTAAAACCAATCCTGACTTATTATTTGTGGCCAGAGGCGCGGATAGTCAGGAACCATGGATTGCAAAACACAAATCCAAGTTAGGTGTTCCGATCATGATGGGGGTCGGCGGCAGCTTTGATGTAATTTCTGGCAAGAGCAAGAGAGCGCCAAAAGTTTTCCAAAAAATGAGAATTGAATGGTTGTACCGTTTATTAAAAGAGCCTACGCGGTACAAAAGAATGCTTGCGTTGCCGAAATTCGCATTAAAAGTGGTGCGTGAGAAAGATAAAGTAACAAAAGTCTAGTCAAATGCCGATATTCACCTAGAAAATCAGATGAATAGCCTAAAAAAGGGATTGGAATTTGTTTTTGTAACAGCGTATAATTCAATGCGGTAGAGAAATGGGGGTCGACTGATCAAATGTTAATCATATACATCGCTGGATTTATCGTATGCATGGGACTCGCACTTGGCCTCACACCTTTGGTGAAAAAATTCGCCATTAAGATTGGTGCGACAGATGTGCCGAATGCTCGTAAAGTGCACACGAAAATTATGCCCCGCCTTGGCGGATTAGCTATTTTTCTGGCGTTTGTGTTAGGCCTGCTTGCCGTATTGCCGATTATTCCATATGAGTTCACTCCGCGGGAGGCCAACTTCATCAAAGCGCTGCTGTGTGGCGGCGGACTGATTGTACTTATCGGAGGGTTGGATGACCGATTTGAATTATCAGCAAAGTTGAAGCTGCTGGGCCAAATTGTCGCAGCATGTATTGTAGTTTTCGGTTTTGGTATTACTGTAGATTTTGTGAATATTCCATTTAACAATACGTATTCTTCATTAGAAAGCTGGATTGCTATCCCGCTTACGATTTTCTGGATTGTTGGTGTCACCAATGCTGTTAACCTGATTGACGGGTTGGACGGGCTTGCTGCTGGTGTATCAGGGATTGCGATTGCTACGATTGCGGTAATGGCTTTCTTGATGGGTAACACGATGGTTGCAATGTTATGCCTGTTGCTTCTGGGTAGCATAATCGGATTCTTGTTCTTCAACTTCCATCCCGCCAAGATTTTTATGGGGGATACGGGATCGCTGTTCTTAGGCTTCTGCTTAGCTTTACTTGCTTTGCTAGGGTTTAAACAGATTGCCGTGGTTTCGTTTATTACACCTTTGCTTATTATTGGTGTACCGTTGTCGGACACGTTCTTTGCGATCGTGCGCCGTAAGCTGCAGAAGAAACCAATCTTTGCACCAGATAAAGGTCACTTGCATCATTGCCTTCGCGAGCTAGGCTTTAGTCATCGTCAGACTGTGCTCATTATTTATGGTATTGCTGCATTTTTCGGAGTTTTAGCTGTTATTCAATCCTCTGCCGCTCTTTACGAGGCGAACTGGGTTACCTTTGTAGTCATCTGCATCATGCTCTTCTTCTTGCAGATCGGTGCGGAAGTTACAGGTTTGATCGGTAAGACTAAACGTCCGCTGATTGATTTCTTTTTAAGAATTCGTATGAAGGCTAATCCGGAAAGAGGTTCCAAATCTTAATTTATTAATGGTATTATTCTAATATTTTCTATAACTAACAAAACTCATCCCTTTTCGGATGAGTTTTTTGTTGTTTTCCCTAAAAATATCGCTTCCTATGACCGATAAAGAACAAAGTGAAGGTTTACGAGAA
This sequence comes from Paenibacillus odorifer, assembly GCF_000758725.1. NCBI lineage: Bacteria > Bacillati > Bacillota > Bacilli > Caryophanales > Paenibacillaceae > Paenibacillus > Paenibacillus odorifer. Next base: position 6,371,568 of record NZ_CP009428.1, on the reverse strand, counting down.
TTTATACTCAAAGGAGAGATATAACACATGCAACGCTTTAAGAGACCGTTCGTTTGGCTGATGCTGGCGGCTTTGATCGTTTCTATGTTCCCAGGTAAATACACGCCCATAGCGGCAGCGGCTACCACGAGCTCCACGACTTTCTTCAGTCCGGATGATCTCACATTACGTAATACTGTTCTGTTGAAACAGGATGTTGTAGCAACAACAGCTAATCCTAATCCTGAGGGACTTATTGACCGTTCTAGTGTTTACAAAGTAAGTAGCCCTACCTTTTCAATTACAGGAACCTACTCTCAGGTAACATCTTCCACGATGAAGGTTACTGTAGAGCAGCTTACAAAAGATAGTCAATCTAATAAATGGGTAACAGATGCTACTCACCTGACTACGGGAGCGGTAACAACAGATACCAATAGCCCGGATAACCGTTTTGTAGCATCTGGTCTTGTTTTGTATACAGGTTTTAATAAGGTGACCTTTTCTGGTATGCAAGGGAATCTCCAACGTTCAGAATCATTTTATGTTCTTTATGATAAAGTTCCCTATGTAACAGAATTAAAAGTTTTGGGTGGTCCTTCTGCGCTTAATTTAAATGAAGGAACACAAGTTGTCGTACCAGTATCTACAGTTACTCTTCAAGGTAAAGTAACGAATGCCACTAAAGTCAGTGTCTCCGTGAATGGAGGAACTGCATTACAAACTTCCCTATTGGAAGACGGAACATTTTTCACCCCCGCGCTGAACTTGAGTCCGGGATTAAGTACGCTTAAGATTGTTATTCAAAATGCTTCGGATTCAATAACAATAGACAGATCCGTATATTTCTTTGATAAGGATCAACCGTACGCTTCTTTGAACATCAACCACGACAATGCGGACTATAATATCTTAAATGATAATGTGCCTACGTTGACTGCTGATTTGACTCCAAGTGTTGCAGGTTTTACTGGACAGATCTTAGTTCCATATAACGTGGCTCCGTTTGCAACAAATGCTGTGCTAACTCTTAATAAAGGTAATAGTTCCGAAAAAGTTGTAACGATTAGTGCTGTGACAGAAGAATTAACAATTCCTGGTCCTGATGGCGTTACGCCAACGTATAAATTGGTTAAATTTAAGACTGCAGCTGATTTAGAAATCTTGGCGGGTGTAAATGACTTTAAATTGTCTGTCGATTATGGCAGCCACAGCAGTTCTCATCTTTATTCATATAAATTTTTGAAAAATGAGACTGTTATAACAGAAATGTACTACCTTCCTGGATATACAGGCTCAGGTGATCTTACCAATATCTCTAAATTGCCATTGAATGGCCAACAGTTAGAGACGGATAGTTTCTATATAATGGCGAAGACAAATAGATCAACAACCCCGGCAGATATAACTGCAAACTATTTGCCATTGAGTAATAAACCACTATCCATAGATTATGTAACTGCAGGCACAGGAACAAATGAATATATTTATAAAATATCAGGGTTCTCTAATGGTCAACAAAAGGTACAATTCCGTTATAAAGGATCAGAATCCTTCTATAATGCTGATATTTCATATGTATCGAAAAACTATATATATGTAAGTAATCTGCAAGATGGTCAGACCTACGAATTCGATTCCAGTGTAGAAAGAAAACTTAATGTTTCTGGGGAATATATCGGGTTCGAAAATATAGAAAATGCACAAGTGCAAATTAACGGCACAGACAGTAACTCATTAACTAGCAATCCTTTTAAGCTTGAAGTAGAAAAAAACTCAACAGTAAATAAAACAACTTTTAATTTCACTGTGACAATCAGTCAGACGGGACCACTGGTATACGGTGAGAATAAAATCGTATTTACTGGAGTCTCAAGAGATAATGCTGGTAACCAACGTATTATCAAAAAAGAACTTAAAATCTACATCATTGATACCAATATTTCTGGGGTAAAACAATTCCATCCTACTTTAGGGGATAATCGTTTACCATTTACAACTACAACCCTTTCTAATGAAGTCGAGCGTAATGCCATGCTGGCATTGCCAGCTGAAATTGTATATAAGGATGAAAAATATACAACAAGCAAAGATAAATTCGACTTGGTACTACAAGGTAGTGGTGCTACAACGCTGAATCTTTATCAGGGCTCTACTCTGGTGTTTACTTCGACGGGGCAAGATAAGCTGCTAATTGACGGTACGGAAACCGCTGGACCTATTGGTCCTAAACGTTATCCTGATGAAGTGGCTGCAAATGGTTTGTATTATGACTACATTGGCAGTGCTAAAAACTTTATTTTAAGATTACGTGACATTAAGTTTGATGCCCCAGGAAGTCAAGTTTATACCCTAGAGCTTATTAACAAAACAGGGGCAAGAACTACACAACGTCTTGAAGTAGTGCGGGAAGTTGCTCCATATCGTCTTTTGTCACCTGTAGCGACAGTAGGTGAGCAAATTGTTGTTAACAAAAACTTTGTTCGTTTTGATATTGAGGCTGAAGGTGCCACTAAAGTAATAATTGGCAAAGAAGAAGCAATAAAACGTACGGATTTGCCAAATCAAGATCGCTTCACCTATGATTATGTGGGTTTAAAAGCAGACAAATCGAATCCTATTAAGATACAAGTGGTTCGTGCTAACTCCACAATAAGCGATACCATAAATGTGTATTATGCCAGTGCTGTGCAGATTGATACACAATATATGGCGGAGAAGGTAGCTACGAAGTATAGTGTCTTTAATAAAACCTTGGAATTGAACTTCCCTAAAGGTACGATTATGAAGGGATATACTAGCTCTGGTGCTGCAAAATATTATCCTAATACAAAACTGTTGTTTGGTATCGCGGATCCCGCTGATGGCGTTGTTGAACGTAAGAATGATTACGGGAACATTATCAACGTAACGGGTAGTGACGACAGAACCGAAGGCGGGGGCGGGCAGCTTGTGATTCCACAGGATCTTGCCCTGCGCTTTACATCAACCGTCTCTACTAATAACTTTTCGAGAGTATCGGATATCTATTGGCTTAGTGGTGGTCTAGGAAATGATGGCGTTAATCTTGAGACCAACGGGGTTACCCCACATTTCGTGGATGCCAGTGGAAAGACTGGATACTTTACACAGTATAGTCAAACAAGAAAAATCGTACCTTCCCAACGTGGTGAATTGACGCTTACTTTCAACTCCAGCATTGTGGATGAAGTGGGATCGACTATTACAGTATTCCGATATACAGATTCAGGTAAGTGGGAGAATTTGGGCGGGGTCGTAGATACGAAAAAACATACCATCACCGTTCCATTCGATGAATTTGGTTATTACACTGTTATGAAGCTGCGCCGTGGTTTTGTTGATATTACGAATCATCCATGGGGCAGAAATATAATGAATGGATTGTATTCCAAAGGGTTTATGACTAATCTTCGAGCAGATGCATTCGGGGCGGATGATTTGACCACTCGTGGTGAATTCGCTACATTGTTGGTGAAATCATTAAGTATTCCTTTGAACTATGATGCTAATAAACAAACCTTCTTTGATATTGTGCCAGAAGCCGTCGCGGCCACATGGGATTTCAAACACATTGAGACAGCTGCTAGGGCAGGTATTGTTACAGGCCTCAGTGATGGCTTCTTTGGGCCTGATCAAGCCTTAACACGTGAACAAGCCGCTGTAATGATAGCTAGGGCGTTGAAACTCAAGATGTCTTTGAATGACAGTAAACTGCTGGCAAGCTTAAGCAAATCATTTGTTGATACAAGCAATATGGATTTCTACTCACGTCCTGCAATTGAAGCTATATCTAAAGCTAAGATTATGGAAGGAAGCGCTGTGACTGTTACAGGCCAAAAGAAGCCCGTCTATAACTTTAACCCGAAGGGTAAGTTGACTAGAGCAGAGGCCGGTAAGATTACTGTGGCACTCTTACAGAAGAGTACAAGCATCTTCCCTAAGAACTTTAACTAAAGAATAAAAAAAGTGCTCCGGCCTGCGAAAAGTATTCGTAGGTCGGAGTTTTGATGTAAAGATAACAATTACCAGCGACATAAATTTTGTAATCTGCACCGATTTACGATACAATAATGTAGAAAATATTATTTTCTGAAAGGTGAAAGCCATCGATGAAACCGATTTTATCAAAAGCACAGTTGGATTACATGAAAGCCAAGAATATGTTTGAGAATAGAGCAAAAGTGTTGGAGAAGGAAATTGCAGCTAAACGGGCACTACAGGAGATCACTCAAGAGGTCATGGAAGAACTTGTACAAGCAACAGGATTCCACGATTCATACAACGAGCTTGTTGTTACTGAGAATGCTCTGATCGAATGGTCTCATACTACAATCAAGCATGAGAAGAGCTACCGCGAGAACCGCGCAGCTATTGATGCAATGTATGACAATGTGAACTCGAGTCCTGAGAAGCGTCAGGAATTGATCCAATTATCTATGAAGATTCGTTAGAAACAATGTAATAGAAGCAAGCGTCGGCAACGGCGCTTTTTTTGTTTTTTGTAGGAATGTTTAAATTAATAGTACAAGTGTTAATGATTCTTAGTAAATATTGCATAATGACGTTTAGAAAGCGACTATGATATACTGTTTTCCGTAGGCACCCATGATTAACAATAGTTAGTAGAACATACATATGTATCTTCTAATGGGATCACACCGGAAAATATAAAAAAGAAGATTTTTTTTGAGAAACCGCAACTTTTTCAAATCTTCTGCGTTTAAGGTGTAGAGTCATTTACACAGGGGCTCAAATTAACCGCTGGTAAAGCCAATTTAACAAAATGGAAAAATTAGCTTTACGTGACTTGAGGCACATTGTATAATACTTAGGTATAATTAGGAATCTAGTATTGTCATGTCCTAAAATCGTTTACCAGTTTCTGTGATACCCGTCACAGACATTATTTATACTTAATTTGCTCAACTCGGGAAAGGGGGTGCATCGGCTAATGAGTGACATGAGCTACTCAACTAAAGAAAAATCTCAGTTTATGAACGTCCAAGGAGGAGAAAAAAAGGTTATGAAGAAAATTTTATCCGTAGCATTATCTACAGCAATGGCATTCTCGATGTTTGCCTCTGTAGCGTTTGGTGACGCAGCAACAACTCCGCAACAAAAATTTGATGCTTTGGCAGCGAAAGGTATTCTCAACGGATACCCAGATGGTCAAGCTCACCTTGAAAAAGATCTTACTCGTGCTGAGTTCGCGAAGATCGTTACTAAATTGTTCGACCTTACTGAAGTAAGTAACAAATTGTCTTACAAAGACAAAGGTTACAACGCATCGAACTGGGCTGTGCCTTACATCGAAGCTGTTACTGCAGTAAACTACATGCAAGGTAAAGATACTGTTAAAGGTATCTTCGATTACAACGGTAAAGTAACAGTTGAAGAAGTTGCGGCTGTATTGTTCCGCGCTTTGAAATTGGAACAACCAACTACAACTGATAACTCTGCATCCGCATGGGCTAAAGGTTATGCTCAAGCAGTAATCAATGCAGGTTTGGTTGCTAAAGACACTAACTTCAAAGCTAACGCTAGCCGTTCTTTGGTAGTTGAAACAGCTTATGCTGTTGATCAATTGAGCCAAGCAGCTACAATCGTTTCTGCTGAAGCATTGAGCCCAACTAAAGTAGTTGTTACTTTCTCTGACAAAACTACTACAACTGTTGAATTGACAACTGCTCTTGTAGCAGGCGTTGAAACTACAATCAACTTCAAACACAATGATCATGATTACACTACAAAAGTAACTTTGGCAGCTCCTAAGGTTGTTTCCGCAGAAGCTCCAAATGCTAAACAAGTAGTAATCAAATTTAACCGTTCAATCGATGTTGATACACTGGCTGAATCCAGCAAAGTTATCGACGGCGTAGTAAAAGTAACTAAAGTGGGTAGTGATGTTAACGAAGTAGCTAATGCTAATGTTACCTTCAACGCTGACAACACTGAAGCTGTTATTACCCTGCCAGGAGTTAAATTCCTTAAAGGTAACTACACTGTAGTTCTTAACGATGCTGTAACAACAACATCTGCTGAAGCTATCCCAGCTTACACACAACTGATCACTGTTGCTGATACAGTTGCTCCAACACTTGCTTCTGCTAGCTCTACTGCAAAAGCAACTACTAAAGATGTATACGTGAAATTCAGCGAACCAGTTAAAACTACTGGTATTGTTGCTTACGTAAATGGTCAAGTTGCTACTGTAACTGTAACAAATGATACTTACACTGAGTATAAATTGTCTGCAGGAACATTGGATAGCGGCAAAACTTACGATGTATCGTTGCTTAACGTTACTGACTTTGCAGGTAATGTAGCTAATCCTAACCCAATCAAAACTACTGTAACTGTAGTTTCTGACGTTGCTGCTCCAGTAATCAAGAGCGTAACTCCAGTAAGTGACAAGTATGTTGAAGTTGAGTTCGACAAAACAGTTGATCGTGCTTCTTTGGTTGGTAATGTTCGCTTGTTGAACTCCGTTGGTGAAAGCCAAGGTACGTTCCAAGTGTTGACTACTGACAATGGCAAGAAGTTCACCCTTCAAAGCCCATTGACTAGCTTCCCTTCAACTGGAACTTTCACTGGTTCTGTAGTATTCGGAGCTTCTGTAAAAGATACTCTGGGTAACATTTTGGGAACAGCTGCTAGCCAAGCAATTACCTTTACTAAAGACACTGTAGCTCCTACTGTAACTGGTGTTACTTACACAACTACAGCTGTTAATAAAGGTCTGGTTCTGAAATTCTCTGAAAATGTTGTATACAAAGGTAAAGGCACCCTGCAACTGATTAATGATACTACTGGTGAAGCTACAACTGTACTTCACAATTCTAGTCTTGTTAAAGGTAGCGGAAGTACTTTCACTATCACTGGTGTAAGTGTACCAACTGCTGGTAGCTACACATTGCGTATTCCTGCAGGATTGTTCGTAGATAAATCCTACAGTGCAAATGAACTGACTGCTGCAGTATTGCCTGTAACAATCGGATCTACTTCAACTGACGATAAAGCTCCAGAATTGTTGGTTGTTAATGGCGCTGCTCCTATCAAGTTCTATGATAGCAAATCTGTTGGTGATGACACTTATGGTGATGCTTTGATCACTGTTGATCTGTTTGATGCTAGCGGTTTGAAATCATCCACAATTCTTGATAAAAACAGCTACACATTGAACAATGCTGGTCTTCCAAGCACTTCTTACGTTACAATTAAAACATTGAACGAAAAAGGCGAAGAAGTATCATCTGCTACTAACCCAACTCGTGCTCGTGCATATGTATATATCCCTAGCTCCAGCATCACAGAAACTAAAGACTATGTCTTTGCTGTGAATGGTGTTACTGATACTGCTGGTAACGTAATCGATGGTACAGTTGCACAACAAAAAGGTAAGCTGACTAGCAGAATTAGCCCTGCGTTTGATTCAGCTGTAGTATCCAGCGGAGGTTCAACTGAACTGATTCTCGGATTCTCCAAAGACCTGAATGAAGCTACAACTGAAGCTGACTTGAAAGCGAACCTGGAATTCTACATCAACACTGATGTTAATTCTAGCAACAAAATTTCATCAGATAACATTCTTTCTATCACTCCGATTAAATACGGATCTGATAAAGGAAAATGGTCTGTTAAATTCTCCAAGAAAATCATTGATTCCGCTGCTGGTGCTAAAGAAGAACTTGATCTTAACGCCAACGGTGTTAACAGAATCATTGTTAAAGTTAAGAAAGACGCTGCAATCTTCGATGCTGATGGCAACAAGATCAAAGGCGAAACAGAAATCTCCGCTAAGTAATCTCCGATTACCGAAGCACAGAATAGCCTCTTCGGAGGCTATTCTTTTTTTATAGGTTTTTATCCCCAATAATGAGGAGGAACTTCTTTGAAATCGGTATGGAAAGTAACAACCGCTGCTGTATTGCTGGCTGGTGGTATATGGGCTGGGTCTTTGCTAAACATTACTGCTGAAGGTGCAGGTGTTGGTTCTCAGCCTGGCACAACGGATGATCCTGTAGTTACTAAAAGCTACGTCGATCAGCAAATTCAGAAAGCACTTTCAGGTGGTGCAGTGACGACTCCGGTAGCGACTGCTACACCTGCGCCTAGTGCAACCACAGCGCCAGTAGCTACACCTGGTCAAAATAGTAGTAATGAATCTGTGATTGTTGATGTGAAGCCTGGCCAAACTTTAATTGCTTCTGCAGGCGCTGAATTTATCGTTCGCGCGGGTAAAGCAGTAATCGTTTCACAAGATGCGAATGGTGTGGCCGATTTAACAGATGGTAAAGATCTTACAAATGGACTAGCTGCACCATCTAACCACTTATTGTCCTTCCCTCGTGATGGTCGTGGTATAGCTGTTCAAGAGGGTCAAACCCTTGGTCTTGTTGTGATGGTTCGTGGTGGATATACCTTGAAATAATGTGTAATGATATATATTCATAATGCCCGTAAACGGACTTAATCATACCTTCAAACTGTTTTCCAAAGTTACAAATCATTGGCGCGATTGAAGATTAAGTGATGGACGCACAATATTCCTGTAATCTTACAAATTCACAGGAGGTGCTGTAACATGGCACGTAATAATCGTACAGTCGTACCTGAAAGTCGGACAATGCTGAAACAAATGCAATATGAAATTGCAGCTGAATTTGGTTTATATGGGGCTCATTATGGAGGCGGGGCAGACACGGAGTTTGCTTCTGAGTTAGGAGCAGTCGGAGGTAGTGGTTCTGGCCGTAGTCAGTACCTTGGGCATCTGAGTTCAAGGGATAATGGGTCTGTTGGAGGAGAAATTACGAAGAGACTCATTAAGCAAGCTGAACAGTCTCTTTTTCAATAATATCAGGGGTTAGGATACCCTTATTCCTTATCTGATATTGCTTTTTTATAGCGTGAAATCAATATTCATACTCTCACGGGGGGCTCTGTGTTTAATTGACACCACCCCCTAAATAAGATAATATGACTTTTGAGGAAAGCCTTAGACCTTTTCCATATGGAAAAGGTTCATTTTTTGAAGAGTTTAGTGAATGCAGGCATTAAATTTTGCGAAAATCCTTCATAAAAAGAAATCAGGCAAACCTGAATTATTTATATTATTTAGTTTAATTATTTGGCCTGTTATCATTAAGGAATCCCTTATACAGTGTCAGACTAACCATATGGGAGGTTGTTATACTTGTCTATTAAAGGGCGTCATTTGTTTACTTCTGAGTCCGTTACGGAAGGGCATCCGGATAAAATCTGTGACCAGATTTCCGACGCAGTATTGGATGCATTTTTAGTTAATGATCCTAATGCACGTGTAGCCTGCGAAGTAGCAGTAGCAACAGGTCTTGTACTGGTGATCGGGGAAATCAGTACCAAATCAGAGTATGTTGATATTCCTGCCATCGTACGCAATACCATCAAAGAAATTGGATACACACGTGCAAAATATGGTTTCGACTATAATACATGTGCTGTATTGAGTTCTCTTAACGAGCAGTCCGCTGATATTGCCCAAGGTGTTAACTCTGCTTTAGAACACCGGGATCCTGCTCAAGTAGCTGAAGAAACAGCTAATATTGGTGCGGGCGATCAAGGACTCATGTTTGGTTTTGCTACGAACGAGACACCTGAACTGATGCCACTGCCGATTGCTTTATCACATCGTATTGCACGTCGGTTATCTGAAGTTCGTAAGAACGGAACCTTGGACTATCTTCGTCCAGACGGCAAAACACAAGTTACAATTGAGTATCAAGATGAAAAACCTGTACGCGTAGACGCTATCGTAGTATCTACACAACATGCAGAGGAAATTTCTCTTGAACAAATTCAGGCGGATATTAAAGAACATGTTATTTTGCCTGTTGTTCCTGCGGAACTGCTTGATGCAGAAACCAAATACTTTATTAACCCAACCGGACGTTTTGTTATTGGGGGTCCTCAAGGGGATGCTGGTCTAACTGGCCGTAAGATTATCGTAGATACATACGGCGGATATGCTCGTCATGGCGGCGGAGCATTCTCAGGTAAGGATCCAACTAAAGTGGACCGTTCTGCGGCTTACGCGGCTCGTTATGTAGCTAAGAATCTTGTAGCTGCTGGTTTGGCCGACAAATGTGAGATCCAACTTGCCTATGCCATCGGTGTAGCTACTCCTGTCTCGATAAATGTGGATACATACGGAACAGGTAAAATCAGTGAAGAGAAAATGGTTCAACTGATCAGCAACAACTTTGATCTTCGCCCTGCGGGCATCATTTCTATGCTTGATTTGCGTAAACCGATTTACAGACAAACTGCAGCTTACGGTCATTTCGGACGTACTGATGTAGATCTTCCATGGGAACGCGTAGATAAAGCAGAATTGCTAAGAGATCAAGCAGGGTTGTAATTCATCATACGGTCTTATAATATGTTAACCCGCAAGTTGGCCTTGGTGTCAGCTCTGCGGGTTATTTTGCGTGCGAAAACGAGCAGGGCTAGTGAATCTAACCATAGAGAAGTAGACTACTAAACTTTGCCAGCCTTTTAGCCGAAATATAAGAATATACATAAAGACGATAGTATGGCTTGAGAGGAGTCTATCACGGAATGAAAAGAAAAATTTCAATATGGACGGCACTTATTCTAGCGGGAGAGTTAGTACTTGGTTCGGGTTATCCTGCTATTGGAATAGGGAATTCAGCAGTGTACGCTGCATCAGAGTTTGGTATAACAGTCTCACCAGCGCCTGGAGCAAGTTATGTAACTATCGGATCATCCCTTAGACTGAGCTTTGATCGTCAAGTAAACCCGCAGTCAGGTGAAATTACTATTACGGGTCAAGGTGATAGCTCACCTTTTTTAACGATTCCTATTGGTAGTTATGGTCTTATTGGTAGTTCAAAAGATTACGAGCTTAAGCTAAATCAACAGTTTACTTCAAACAAGACTTATACAGTGACAATCCCTAAGGGGTTGTTCAAGGATAATGATGGTAATGAGTCAGATGTTACTTCATGGGCATTTACCACTGCGCCTGAGAGTAATACAGCGATTACGGCAGGTAACTTTTCACCTGCTAATAATACAAGAGTGGATGCAGGAGCCCTTAAGGAGCTAAGTCTAACCTTAAATAAAAACCTGATAAAAGGTGGAGGTTCCATCCGGATTTTGTCGTCTGCAGATAATGCAACCGTACAAGAGTTCAAAATTAAGGATGATGATACTAGAGTCAACGTTCAGACTGATGCTAACTCTACTACAGTTAAACTAACATTGGATAAAACATTGGCCTCCGGAAGTAACTATTATGTTCTTATAGATTCTTATGCTTTTAAGGATGTTGATAATCGAACGTATTCCGGAATTTCAAGCGGTGATGTGTGGAGCTTCTCTACTAAAGGTGTGGCAGAGATTCCAGTGACTCCTGCACCGGCAAACGGATCAGGTGGGGTGTCTACCACTGGTGCCCTACAGCTTACATTTGATCGTCCTATGATGCCTGCAGCTGGAACCATAACAGTATCTCCAGGTGCAGCTAACGATGCTAGAACGAGATGGCTTAATGTAAACTCCCCAGCCGTTACAGGAGGAAGCAGCAGAACTATAACATTGCTTCCAGCATCAGCAGCATCACCCTTGCTAAACAGTACGCAGTATACGGTGACGATACCGCAGGGAGCTTTTTACGATCAAGACGGAAATGTATTTCCAGCTTCGGGTGCGTATACCTGGACATTTACAACGGCTTCTTTGACAGGACTTAACGTAAGTGCGCTAAATCCAGCTGACCGGAGTGAATCCATAGCTAACAACAGATCATTTTCTGTCACATTCAATCGTAATGTGAATTATAACAGTGCTGTGGAAAATGGTGTAGCGCTTTATAAAAGTGGTGGAGCACAGGTTGCGGTTACTGTTAACCGGAGTACAACTGCTGCAAACGAATATGTAATTACGCCTAAAACAGCTTTAGATAGCGACTCAACCTATTATATTGATATTGCTAAAGGAGCTTTTGTAGACGCTATTGATGCTAGTGTTATCTATGATGGACTAAGCGGCAAAAATTCATGGAGCTTCCGGACCTTGTCTCAGGATAAAACAGCTCCACAGCTCACATCTGCATCACTCGAGAACAATCGGACCATTCGTTTAAAATACAATGAGAGTCTCAACTCTTCCATTGCACTGTTGATCTCCAGCTTTGGTGCTACGGTGAATGATGAGAATCGTACAATTGAAAGTGTCTATATCCAGGGAGACAGCGCCTATGTGGTACTCAGTACAGGGGTAGCGGTTGGACAGAACGTGAAGGTTAGCTATACAGGTGGTCTGCGGACCATTCAAGATCCAAGCGGAAATGCAGCCAGCACCTTTAGCTCAAAGCAGGTTACTAACACTATCGAGTCCTCCATGCCTACACCAAAAGATGGACGGATCACAGGTAGAACTGTAGCGTTGAATTTCAATGACTCTTTAAAGGCAGTTTCCTCTTACGCACATAGTCAGTTTCTAGTGACTTCAGATGGGGGATCTCTAGGGGTCAACTCCATAAGCTCCAGCGGGAACACTGTATATTTAGGGTTAAATAGCGATGCTTCTAATGGCCAGACCGTTCGTGTCTCCTATTATGCAGGCTCTTATCCTTTGCAGAATTCTTTTGGACAAAATATTGCGGATTTCACAGATTTCTACATTCGCAACAGCAACGATACAATTCCACCCGTGTTCCAAAGTGCAACCGGAGGTGGCAATAAAATCCTTCTGAATTACAATGAAGGCTTGTCAACGACAAACCTCCCGATGAACAGCCAGTTCTCTGTGCTTGTTGGCAGCACTCCTAACTATGTTACGAATGTATCCGTCAGTGGCTCACAGGTCACGCTAACGCTCCAGAGTGCTTTGACGGTGAATCAGAATGTTACGTTATCCTATGTTCCGGGGACTACCGGAATAAGCGATTTAAATGGAAACCGTGCAGCTTATATTAACCTGCAGCCTGTGTCCATCTCGGAAAATAGCGGCACTAGCATACCTGAGATTAGTTCTGCCACCATCAATGGCGACGAGCTTACGGTTACATTCAGTAAAAACATGCAGGCATCTGGTTCCCTCTATGCTAATCAGTTCGGAGTTAGAGCAGATGGAAGCAGTATGGGTGTACAAAACTACACTTTGTCAGGGGATATTTTAAAAATAACAACATCCTCAGCAGTAAAAACCGGGCAAACTGTTGATTTGTCTTATATGTCAGGTTCAGGTACGATCAAGGATTTAAGTGGTAATATACTGTCCTCCTTCTCTTCACTTTCTGTTAAGAACCTAACCGGCGTGAGCACCGGAACGGGAAATCGTCCATCCTATCTAGGGACGATTGCAACAAGTGAGTTTGGAAAAGAATACGCGCTGCTGAAGAGTGACTCTTCACAAATCGTGGATGACCGTTCGTTATACAATCAATCTGTAAAAAGATATACCTTAAACACAGATCGCCTGACGGCCAGTTTTGAATATCTGTATAAGGCAAGTAGTGATACATTAGCTTTTGAGGTGCCTGCTACAGAACAATCGGCCTATGTGACTGTTCCTTTAAAGCCTTTGCTTGATGCTGTAAATCGCAGTAAAACCACAAAATTTATGATACGTTATGGCGATCACTTATATAGCGTAGGATTAGACGATATCGATATGAACGGATTAGCGACAAGCTTGATTGCAGACAGTAAAAATATCTCGCTGGTGTTCCGCTTAGAAAAGGTTCCGGCAGGTACGTTCTCCCCATTTGAGCAAAAGCTAAAAACTATGGGGATGCAGAGCGTTACTAGTCTTATGGATGTCCGGGTGACTGCGATAGTAAGCAGCAATTATTCTAATGCTAAGGCATTATCGGTACCTGGAGAATACACTGTGCGTACAACTTCTTCATTGAACAATGCGCAGACATCTGCTGCTAGACTGGATCTTTCCTATTACGATGCAGCCTATCTGCCAACAAAAGTAAGTACGGTAGGTAGCTATACGATTATTCGTGCTCGTACGGAGGGTAATCAGGTGTTAGGAACCTTTATATCAACCCGGGCCTTTTCAGATATGAGTAGACATTGGAGTAATTCAATCGTAGCTGAGCTTAGTGCAAAGACTATCATCGATAGCAGTTACGGGACTACATTTGGTCCAGAAAAAAAGATTACCCGTGCAGAGTTTGCAGTAATGCTTAGCCGGGGACTTGGTTTGCTAGGCGATCGCGAGACCGCACAGCGCTTCCGGGATGTGCAGCCTTCCACACAAACGGGAGACTATATTGGTGCAGCAGCTAAGGCAGGTATTATTACAGGCAACACGGATGGCTCCTTCCGGCCTAATGATAATATCACTCGTGAGCAGATGGCAATCATGATGATTCGGGCAATGGAATACACCAAACATCCTATTACATTAAGCGGCACTTCTGCCTCAACACTGGCTCGCTTTAAGGATAAGTCCAAAATTCAGAATCAAAGTGCAGAATTCGTAGCTAAAGCTGTGCAATCGGGGATTATTTTGGGAATGACCACAAGTGAGTTCCAGCCTCAGGGTAATGCCACTCGTGCACAAGCTGCTGTGATGTTGCATCGGATGCTGAAGCAAACAGATTATTTATAGAATAAATAGATTGGTAAAGCCTGGCATTCTGCTGGGCTTTTTTTATGTTAACAGTTTGTGTTACGAGACTCTATAAAGCTTGAAATCTCTCAATTTCGCAACTTTTTCGCTTATTTTCAGTCTATTAAAAGAGTACTAGAAAAATAGGAACCAGTTTCCAGACTTTTGATAACGGACTTGAAGAGTAAAAAAGAGATGGGAGAGTTACGTCGAAATGAATGAAGTTTTCATGGAGAAGAAGAGTAGAGAAGTTGTTCGGGGAATGAAATTATCATCTACTAAAAAATGGGTTGCCGCTTCATTAGCAGGTGTGTTGTGGATTATGCCGGTAATTGGCAGTGAAGGCTTAGCTATGTTTGGTCATAGTTCCACACCAATTGCTGCCGCAGCCACATCTAATTTTAAAGTAAGCAAGCTGGGAGAAGAAGTAATTACTTCGGGCGCCATTATGATGAAATACAAATATACGGCTACACGTTCAGGAGCGAGCGCTTCTGGCTTGGCGGATGTTATTCGCGTTGACCTCAACAATCCATATGTTTCTTTAGATGTTATGACAGGTAAAGGTGGAAACCTGACAACACGTCAAAGTACTGGTGGGATGGCTAAGGAAACTGGAGCCGTGGCTGCAGTAAACGGAGATTATTTTAATACAGGCGGGGAAGGTGCTCCGATTGGTGGACAAGTATCCAGTGGAGTATTGGTATCCACCCCTTCGCAATTGGATGGAATGTATGCCTTTGCAGTGACTAAGGACCGTAAGCCTCTTATTGATGAGTTCAGCTTTGAAGGAATGATAACCGCACCTGACGGCGCACAGTTTGAGATATCCGGTATCAATAAAGGTGCTTATAGTCCTGAAGGTGGGAGCTCGACTTATAGCCATGCTAATGCAATGTATATCTATACGGATGTATGGACCGCACTCGATCGTCCCAAAAACAGCTCAACCACACCGACAGAGGTGCTCGTTGAGAACGGCGTAGTTACTCAAATATCTGAAAATGCTGCGCTTCCTACAGCGGTTCCAAAGGGAGCTTATATTTTGCGGGCCCATGGCTTAGCCGCACGGTATGTTACTGCCCATCTGACTGTTGGACAACCGGTAACAAGTGTGTACTCCCTGAAATCCAAGACTACGCAGCAATCGCTAGATCCTGCTAATCTGCAAACAATGATTGGTGGACATACGATTCTTGTGAATAACGGAAAAGCTGCAACGTTCTCTCGCTCGACTAGCAGTATTGGCGGTTATCGTGCACGTACGGCTTTAGGATACTCTCAGGATGGACGTTATGTATATATCATAGCTACTGAAAAAAATGGCAACAGCTCAGGAATGTCATTGACCGAGCTGCAATCTTTTATGACCAATATTGGAGTCTGGAAAGGGCTTAACTTAGACGGAGGCGGCTCTACAACGATGGTAGACCGGCCTCTTGGTGAAAGCTCAGCCACACTAACCTTTAATACAGAGTATGGCACAGAGCAGCGCAGCATTGTTAACGCGCTTGGTGTTTATACTAACGCACCACAAGGTGAAGTAAAAGGAATTAAAATTAGCGGAAGCACTTCGCTATTAGTTGGACAAAAGGCTACTTATTCGTTAAAAGGTTATGACACTTACTATAACCCTATAGATGTAGCAGCAGGCAATCCTACTTGGACATCAAGTGGAGGAAGCGCAACTGTAAGTGCAGGAGAAGTAACGGCAGTGAAGCCAGGCACCGTTACCTTAACGGCTAAAAGCGGCGTAGCAAGCGCTTCTACAACCCTTACAGTCTTGGGTGGAGATGATCTATCCAGCATGAGTGTAGGCACTGCTACAGCGCCACTGACAGCTGGGACAACTGTATCTGTCCCTGTAAAGGCCGCTACGAAGAGTGGAGCAACCATAAGCGTTCCAGATTCAGCGCTGAAGTGGGAGTTTGTAGGCTTTAAGGGAGTCGTGCAAAATGGCAAGCTTACTGTAAACTCTGTGGATGCAGGGGTTACTACAGGTTACGCTATTGCTCGTTATGATGGATTTAGCACAGCGGTTGTATTATCGACAGCAGCAGCTACAACATGGGAAGATTTCGAGAAGGTAAGTTATCCAGTCAACTTTACTACCAATGTGCCAGCGGTACAGGGGACTGCAACAATAGTAGACGGATCGGCTGAAAGAGTAGGCTCCAAGGTGCTGTCACTCAGTTATGATATGACGGCTGGCAGCGGTAAAATGTACGCTTATGCTCAACTTAACGGCACAAGTGGAAAAGCCGTTCCAGCGCTTGCAACTTCGATGTCAGTTGATGTGATGGGCGATATGAGCTTAAATTGGCTGCGTGCTGAGTTTGTAGACAATAGTGGAGCTACAGCCTATGTAGATCTTGCGAAGATTATCGATTGGAACGGTTGGAAGAACATAAACATCGACTTGTCAGGATCAGGGATTAAATTCCCGGCTACGCTGAAGAGACTTTATGTAGTCAATGTAGAGGAAGGCCAAGATGAACGGGCGAAGACAGGTACCGTTGCTTTTGATAATATCACCTTCACAATGCCTTCACTTTCCAGTGATGCAGGGTTACCAAAGGGTACGGCTTCGATGAGCATCGGCTCCAAAGCAATGACCGTAAACGGAAATAAGAAGGCTATTGATGTAGCTCCAATTGTGAAAGACGGCAGTACTTATGTGCCGATCCGTTATGTGCTGGATGCTTTTGGAGGGAATGCTACCTGGGATCAGGTGAATAAGAAGATCATGGTGTTGCGCGGAGCCAAGGCACTGGATCTGACGGTAAATAAAAAGGAATACCTGTTAAATGGTAAGCGACAAAGTGCTGAAGTAGCACCTATTATTTTACAGGGTAGGACTTTAGTACCTCTTAGACTGGTTTCTGAACAGTTAGGATTAACTGTAAAATGGGAACAGAAAACGAAGACCGTAACTATCGAATCGTGATATGTTAATATATAAGGAAAACCTTAATACGATCCGATAGAAAAGGGGCAAGCATCCGTGGAATTTCAAGCCGATGCGATTGATCGCGTTATTAAAAATACCATCGACGTGATGGAGAGCAGCAAGTATCAGATTTTTGAAATATTGCAGGTTGCACGTGATGAACTTGCTGCACTCAACAAGGAACTGCAGCGGGTCATGGACGAAACGGATGAAACATTGAAAAAGGTAGACAAGCTGGAGCTACAGTATCACCGCTCCAGAATCCGGCTGACAGAGGTCAGCCGGGACTTTGTCCGCTACTCAGAGAAGGATATCCGTATTGCTTATGAGAAGGCTACGGAGCTTCAGCTCGAACTCATGATGACGCGTGAGCGAGAGGTCTATCTTCGAAGCAGACGTGATGAATTACAAATGCGAGTGCGCAGTGTCGAAAATTCTGTAGAGCGTGCAGAGTCAATTGGTTCGCAAATGAGCGTAGTGCTCGAATATTTGTCGGGAGAACTAGGCCAAGTGACGAGAATTGTCGAATCTGCGAAGAACAGACAGATGATCGGACTCAAAATTATCCTGGCTCAAGAAGAAGAACGGAAGAGAATTGCCCGGGAAATTCATGATGGTCCCGCTCAAATGCTGGCAAATCTAGTCCTTAGGACGGAAATTGTAGAAAGAATGCTGGTAAAGCAGGAATTTGGGCTGGTGCAGGACGAAGTAGTAGATTTAAAAGGGCAGGTACGTAACAGCCTGGAAGAAATGCGTAAGGTTATTTTTAATTTACGACCGATGGCTCTCGATGATTTGGGCTTAATTCCGACTTTGCGGAAATATGTGCATGATTTTGAAGAGAAAACGAAACTGCGGACGACTTTGGAAACCCGAGGACAGGAACACCGACTATCTTCAGCGATGGAGGCGGCGGTATACCGTCTGGTTCAGGAAGCATTGTCTAATGCAGCAAAACATGCCTACCCAAGCTTCGTATTGGTGGAGATTACATACCAAGCGCAGTTAATTAAGATTGTGATTAAAGATAACGGATTAGGCTTTAATGTACAAAAGTTAAAAAATCAGCAAGGTAATCGGGAAAGCTTCGGGCTAGTAGGTATGCGGGAACGTGTAGAACTGCTTGAGGGAAGAATGGAAATTGTATCAGCCGAGAATCAGGGGACAACAATCGTGATCCATATTCCGACGAATGTGGAGAAGGGGAAGGAGTAGTGTGATGGAGAACTTAAACTCTAGTAAAACGCCCATTAAGGTTCTTTTGGCGGATGATCATCAGCTTTTTCGTGAAGGGCTGAAACGCATTTTGAATATGGAGGAGGATATCGAGGTCATAGGGGAGTGCGGCGACGGTATTCAGGTATTAGAGTTTTGTAACGGGACTAAACCGGACATCGTATTGATGGACATCAATATGCCTGTTGAGAACGGCGTAGAAGCCACTCAAAAACTTCGGGAAATGTTCCCGGAGGTTAAGGTAATTATTTTATCCATTCATGATGATGAGAGTTATGTATTTGAAACCCTTCGTAAGGGCGCCAATGGTTATTTATTGAAGGATATGGAGGCCGAATCCCTTATTAATGCCATTCGTTCGGTCTGTGAAGGACATGCCTTTATCCATCCAAAGGTTACTGGAAAGCTTATCAATCAATTGCGGCGTATGACTTACCTTAACGAGACTGGTGTAACTACAGATACAGTGGTGAAGGAAGCTGGTGTTAAATTTATTGCTGGCGATAACAATCCTCTGACCCGCCGTGAAGCAGAAGTGCTGCGTCTAATGGCTGAAGGTAAGAGCAATAAAATGATCGGTGAATATTTATTCATTAGTGAAAAAACAGTTAAAAACCATGTTAGCAGTATTTTGCAAAAAATGGAAGTGGATGATCGGACTCAAGCCGTTATTAATTCGATTAAATATGGCTGGGTAACCTTGTAAAAGCTTCACAGTAATACGTTACATATAGGAAAGAAATTAAGTAGACACAGCTTGCTTCCCTGATGGGTGTTCTAGGCAGTCACCGACCTTTTAATGCCGGCATATAGTGTTGGTATACAGAGGAGGTGCATCTCCATGGTAGCCCAGTTGATATGGATTGCGGTTGTTTATGTATCCGCTGCAGTGATGATTCATATGTTGCATAACCGGCAGAAGGTGCGTAAAACACCGCAGTCCGGAAAATGGATTCATTATATTTTTATTACCCGCAATCATGAATCTGTTGTGGAATGGTACATTCGGGCACTGACATTTCAAGCTCTTCTAACTGGAAAACGATTGCGAGTAACGTTCATGGATGATGGTTCGAGCGATGGAACACTTGGGATAGTTTCCAAAATGGCCGCTAGCGGCTGCTCTATCGATCTTGCAACATCTTTGTACTCTCTTCAGATGAGTGAAGAATTGCAGCATGAAGGAATTGTAGTAGACTTGCGGCTGTCAGGGCAGTCTGTATCGCTGCCTTTTATGGGGATGGCAGGAAGTAGGGGATGCGAATCAAAGCGCAACAGATCTTAAGTAAATATGTAAGTAACGGGTGAAGCACACTCTCCAAGAACTGGGGGAGTGTGCTTTTTGCGTTTGGGGAGACGGAGTCGTGAATTTGGGATCAAATATGGAGCTGCTAAGTACAAGCGAAAGGTAGGAGGGATTATTATGCAAGTCGCTGTATATGCTGTGGAATGCAAGGGGAGCTGGAGGGTTAGAATTTCATTAGATCTTAGGGTAGATAGATGGTGGTGGTCTGTAGCTAGACCGGAGAAGAAAGATGGGAGTTCCTTAGCGGCGAATAGTTTGGTTCTGCTTTCTTCTGCGTTGCCGCTAAGTTGGGCTGTGAAGCTCCGGGACAGCTTCAAACAAAGAAGCGTAATGAGCACCTGGGCGATTAAGGAGTGGGGGCAATATATTAATAGAATGCTCGAGGCTGAGTTGAGAGAGGAGAAAGAGGCAGGGGGACTGTGGGAGTCACAGTGGCTGAATGATGGAATATTCATATGGAAGCCTAATAAATCGAGTTTCGGAATAGAACAGGACAATAAGAAGAACGAAAGGTATTGCGGGAGTGAAAAAAAGGGTTTTGATTCTGGATTGCTAGAATTCGATTCAGAGCAATTATTGCGGGCTGTGGCCGGGCGCTCTTTATTGGAGCCGGAAGTAGAAGCGCTGCTGGCAGAAGAATTGCCAGAGCTAGGGGGTTGCTGGCGCCAGGCGGCACAACTGGCGCATCTACAGGGGCGGCTGTTGCTTACAGCCGCCGTAGGCAGTGCGCCCCCGGCTGCGCACGGGGCGCGGGCCCGCCAGCTCCCTGCGGGAGCTGGCGTTATGATGCGTGCGGCGGCTAGGCTGCCGCACATATTGCGGCGCGGCGCTGTCGCTCGCCGCGCGGTTTCGCGCTGCCTGCGTTGCGGCAGCGTCCCCACCGGTCGCACGGTATGCGCCGCGTGCGGGCTTATGGGCTGCGCCTATTGCGAGGCCTGCCTCGCGCTTGGGCGCAGCCGGGCTTGTGCGCTGCTGTTGCGCAGCGCAGCACTTCCGGCCGTGCGGTGCACGGCCGCCCTTGACCCCGCCGCGGCCGCAGGCCGGTGGGGGCTGAGCCCAGCGCAGGCGGGAGCCGCTGGCACTGCGCTGGGTTTTCTGGCGGAGCCGCGCAAGCGGTCCGCCAGTACCTGCCCAGAGCGGTTTCTGCTCTGGGCGGTGACGGGAGCGGGGAAGACGGAGATGATCTTCCCACTCCTAGAGGCTGTGCTCGCCGCCGGAGGGCGGGCGCTGGTAGCGACGCCGCGCCGCGACGTCGTACTTGAGCTCGCGCCGCGGCTCGCCCGGGCTTTTCCGGCGGAGGACATCGCCGTACTTTATGGCGGCAGCGCAGATCGCTGGGTGAGCGGTCGCTTAACGCTCGCTACCACCCATCAGCTCCTGCGCTTCCATCAAGGTTTTGATCTCGTAATCATCGACGAGCTGGATGCGTTTCCCTACCACAATGATCCTATGTTGGCCTATGCCGCTGAACAAGCCTGTAAAGTGGACGGCTCTTCCATTTATTTATCAGCTACGCCACCACAAGAAATGCAGCGTTTGGTCCGGTTAGGCAAACTTCCACATGCCAGAGTGCCTGTCCGCTTCCATGGTCATCCCTTGCCTATCCCGCAGCATTTGAATATGCCTTCTGTTCTAACCTGTCTGAAGCGTGGAAGTATGCCAAGATCCCTTATACAGAATCTTCGAAAGTCACTGAACAGAAAAGCACAAATTTTTCTGTTTGTGTCTCGCATAGCTCATATCGAAGGTTTGCTGGTACTGCTTCGTCGGAGCTTTCCTGGCGTGGTTATTGAAGGCACCTCGTCCAAGGATTCATTTCGGGCAGAGAAGGTGACTGCTTTTCGCAACCGTATCATCTCTTTGTTAGTAACTACTACGATCCTGGAACGGGGAGTTACCGTGCCACGCAGTGATGTGTTTATTTTGGATGCAGACAGTGGCCTTTTTGACGAAGCTTCTTTGGTTCAGATGGCAGGCCGTGCCGGACGTTCTAAAGACGATCCTGATGGGCATGTTGTATTTGCCTCCCCACAGTGGAGCCGATCCCAGCGTGGAGCGATTGCTCAGATTCGTACTATGAATATCATCGCTCACCGCCAAGGATATATCAGTAAAGGTGGGGCTATATGAATCCCAAGCTTACAGGGTTACGAAAATCCCTGTCTTTCCTTCTTACCTCCTCCGCTCCTCAATGTCTAACTTGCGGGAAGTACAGCCCACAGTCCTCACAGCTGCCTGGTATCTGTAAGAATTGTGCGGAATCCATTCCTTGGATACGCACTCCACGTTGTTTGATATGTGGGCGGCATGTAGGCTGTCCAGACTGCACTCGCAGCGCTGAACCCACGCCAATTGTTTGTAACCGGAGTGCGGTAGCCTACACAAACGAGATGAGAGAATGGCTTGGTCAATACAAATATCGCGGGAATGAACGATATGCTCCTTTGCTTGGATTCATGCTGGATAGAGCTTATTTAACCCTAAAGGAGGAAAAGCAGCAGGGGGCTTCTTCATCCCAGAAGGCATCGTTTTTTCATCTTATTCAACATAAAAGGTACATAAAAAACAGCCTTTGGTCAGCTGATTTATTAGTTCCGGTACCTGTCAGTGATTCCAGGCTTCTAGAACGGGGCTTCAATCAAGCCGAAAGATTGGCCAATGTTCTATCTCGTCATAGGAAGATTCCTCAGCTACCGCTACTAATTCGTACGCATCATACGGTTAAGCAGAGCTTTAAAGGACGTGCGGAGCGACTGGCAGATATGAAGAATGCTTTTGGAGCGAATCCGGCAGTCTCCACACTATTTAAGGATTGGCTGAAAGATAACTCACCTATAAGCCGTCCTATTCGAATTATTATTGTTGATGATATCTATACAACGGGAAGCACGATTCGTGCTTGCGCCGAAATTCTAAAACAAATGGTTTCAAACCATGATTATGCTGCGGAAATCTATAGCCTAACCTGGGCGCGTTCCTAAAACGCGGAAAATGCATGATTGTGAACAGCTATATCCATTCCATTAAGGATTAGTTGCGGTTGGTAGCGTTTCTTCTGTCCCATAGACGAATTCCTTGCAATCATGTAATCTAGGAGCATAAGAATATTATGCATTGCACAGAATGTACGGAGAGGAGCGGCTGCTTGTTATGAATCTAGACAATTGTCCAAGGTGCGGCCGGTTGTTTGTCAAGAATCTTATGGGGTTGTGCCAGGCCTGTATCAAAGAGCTGGAGCATGAATATGAGATCTGCGTGAATTATTTACGGGAAAACAAAGGAACCAACATTCAGGAGCTCTCCGATGCTACGGGGATTTCTATTAAAGAGATTACCCGCTTTATTCGAGAAGGCCGGATTTCTATAGCTAATGCACCCAATATGATGTACCCTTGCGAAGTGTGTGGTACACTGATTCGGGATGGCCATATGTGTGACAGCTGTCGTAGTCGGCTCAGGAAAGATCTCACGAATGCTGTCAAGGAAAATTCTGCTGAGGATACTACTAAAAAGACATCTGATGGTGCATATCGTGCCATAGATAAGCTGCGTGACCTATAAAATCTGCAAAAAAACGTTTGCAGCTATAAAGAATGTTTCAGTCTACGCCGATAAACTTAGTAAAGATTATCGGCTTTTTTATATTAGAAGGAAGGTGGAAGTTATGAAAATTAACGAGACCGGACGAATTAACGCGATTAATCCGTATCAACGCAGCGCGGAAGCGCAAAGGCAGGAACAAATGAAGAAAAGCACACGCAAGGATGAGGTTTCGATCTCTGATGAAGCGATTCAACTCTTGCAAGCACAAAACACTGGCAAGAATGATCCAGAACGCGCACTTAAGATCGACAATCTAAAGCAGCAGGTCTCCGCAGGTACCTATCAAGTTGATGCATCTAAGCTAGCAGAGAAACTCGCCCCTTACTTTAAGCAATCCTCCGAGAATTAGGTGAAAACATCCATGGCATTGACGACATTAATAGAACTATTGGAGCGGCTAGATGGAGTGCATGTTCAAATGCTGGATCTGGCCGCTGAGAAGAAACAGACAATTATGGATAACAAGGTGGATGCGTTAATCGACATCCTTAACCGTGAATCCAAGCTAATGAAGGTAATTGGGCAGCTCGAGGAAGAGCGAATATTAGCCGCATATACCGTTTTGCAAGGTGTGGGTATTCGTTCTAACCTGAACCTGAACCTAACGGAGCTGTCCAGGCTTATATTTGACCCTGAAGACAAGGCACGACTGCTGCATATTCAGCAGAAGCTTTCGGGCACTTTGCATCGCCTGAAAGAAGCCAATGACCTAAATCAGAAGCTGATAGAGCAGTCGCTTACATTTATAGATTATTCTTTGGATCTGTTGGTCGGAAGACCAAATCAGGATATCACTTATCATCGTCCGTCCGACAAAGGCAACAACGTAAATCGGTCGGGGATTTTTGATGCACGAGGTTAGAATTGTACTGATGAAGTGTTCTGCCGGAGCAGAACATAAGGAGGAGTAAGAAGCATGACATCCACATTTCACTCGATAGAGACGGCGAGACGCAGCCTTTTTACTCAGACCGCAGCTCTTAATACAACTGGACACAATATCGCTAATGCGAATACCGAAGGTTATACTCGTCAACGTGTTAATATGCAAGCCTCTTTACCTATTGAAGCGTACGGATTGTTAAAATCTACCGTTCCAGGTCAAATGGGTACAGGGGTGGAATTCTCATCTATCGATCGGATTCGAGAAATGTTTCTGGATGATCAGTACCGTGGTGAGAACGCTGCTTTCGGCAACTGGAGTCTTCAAGCAGATACGCTCTCTAAGCTGGAAGCTATCGTTAATGAGCCATCGGATACAGGCATTCGTACAGTTCTGGATAACTTCTGGAAATCTTGGTCGGATCTAAGTAAGAACCCTGAAGATCCAACAGCCCGTAAGATTGTAGTGCAAACTGCACAATCTTTGACGGATGCTATGAACTATATGAGCACGCAACTGAATAATCTGGAGCGGGATCTAACCACTAATATAGATGTTAAAGCAAAAGAAGCTCAGGGTTACCTGACCGCGATCGCAGATCTAAATAAATCCATCTATAAGATTGAGGGTATGGGGGATCATGCGAACGATCTACGTGATCAACGCGACCTGATGGCGGACAAGCTCTCCAAAATTGCTAATATTACTGTTGTAGAGACGGAAGCAGGTTATAACATTTCTTTAGGGGGACAACCTCTCGTAGAGGGTGGAGAAGTAACTGCAACCGTAGATGGCGCGTTTCTTAATAATGCTTATGCCTCCGGAACCTTGAAGGGCGGCGAGGCTTACGGAATGATTTTTTCCAATAATACCTATGTTGCCGATTACAAGAAACAGCTCAATGATTTGGCGAGCACTATTGCTACAGGTGACGTTGAAATTACAGTGCCAGCTGGCTCCAATCTTCCTGAGGGCACAGTGTTGACTAGTGATGCCAAGATTACACAAGCTGACGGTACCGTAGTTACTTTGACCGCTGGTCAGGCCATGCCTAAGGGCGCAACAATGTATGAGGACGTCAAGACCATTGTCAAAGGGTTTAACGGACTTCACAAGTTAGGTTACGCGATGGATGGAAGCGCCGGACGCGATTTCTTTGTAACATCAGGCGAGGCTGGAACGATTAAGCTAAATCCGGAAATTGCTGCGGATGTGAATTTATTCGCAACTTCGTTACGTACAACTGTTGATGCGAATGGAAATACGCAAGTCGTTAAAGGAAATAATACGTTGGCACTCTTATTGACTAGCCTGAAGGATAGTAAATTTACTACACCGGATGGTAGTGTGAGCAACACTGTTGGCGGACTTTTTGGCTCTATGGTTGGCCAACTTGGTATTCAATCCCAAGAGGCTGCACGTCAGACGGATAACTCAGATTATCTGGTAGAGCAGGTTAACTCCCGGCGTCAATCAGTCAGTGGCGTTTCACTGGATGAAGAAATGTCGAATATGCTAGTGTTCCAGCATGCTTATAGTGCGGCAGCACGTTTTATGACTACTTTTGATGAACTGCTCGACAAATTGATTAATTCCACCGGCACAGTCGGCAGATAAAAGGAGATATAGCGTATGTTGAGAGTAACCTCTAACATGATGAATTCACAGCTTCTGCTTAACTTAAACCGCAATGCACGTACAATGAACGATACACAATTACAGCTTTCCAGCGGACGCAAGATCAACAAGCCTTCCGATGATCCGGTAGGGATTACCTATTCCCTGCGCTACCGTGCGGAGCTCTCCTCTAATGAACAATATACTAAGAATGTTGATAGCGCACTTTCATGGCTTGATTTCAATGATACAGTTCTAGGACAGGCTGGAGATGTCGTTCAAAAGATTCGTGAACTGACTGTACAAGCTTCGACAGGTACTAATCCGCAATCCGCACTGGACAGTATCAATGCAGAAGTGATGCAACTAAAAGAGCAGCTTGTGGATATCGCTAACAGTACACTAAATGGTAAATATATCTTTAATGGTGAGCAATACACCACCAAACCATATGATTTTGCTAAGGGTGCAGATGGAACTTACGATGTATCTAAAGCAATTACTACGGATACTGGGCAGATTCAGTTCATTGTAGGTGAAGGTGTCCGTTTGCCAATAAGTACAACTGGCAATGATGTGTTCGGGAATACCGAGGATGCGGACAATTTGTTTGCAATCATTAATAATCTTTCTGCAGGATTAAAGGCTGGTGATCTCACGGCTATTTCGGGCCAACTTGATGTAATTGATACGCGTATGGAATCCATTCTGACTGCCCGTTCTGAGATAGGAGCCAAAACCAATCGTGTAGAACTAATGCAGGAACGTCTGAGTGACTTAAATGTAAACCTGACTGATTTACAGGCAAAGACAGAAGATGCTGACTACGAGGGTTTGATTATGGAGTCAAAGATTCAGGAGAATATTTATAATGCTTCCTTGTCTGTGGGCGCGAAAATTATTTCCACAACTCTCGTAGACTTTATCAGATAACGGAGGTGGTTTTTGTGCTTCAGCCGATATTGCAAATACATCAGTCTCCTGCAGTAATTGGTATTGATGCTGATCTAGGCACATACTCGATTACTCAGCCTAAGGCTGAGGTCGATATAACAACCACTCCGGGCAAACTTACGGTCCAATCTTTTAGGCCAGAGCTTACCATAGATCAATCTCGTGCATGGGCAGCCTATAATGGTGGCAATATGCTCGATATGAACAAAAGAATATACTCAGGTATTCAACATTTGTATCTTCAGGGTATTGCAAAAAAGGTCGAGCAAGGTAATCGAATGGCTCAATTTTTCAAGCCTGGAAATACTATTGCAGAAGTATATGGAACAGATACCGAACCAAATTCTTTTCCAGAGATTCGCGGACCGGCATCATTTGACAATGTAGATATTCATATTGAAACGAGAGCACCACAAATTGATTTTCGAGCCGCAAAAGTGAATATTCAAGTAGAAAGACATGATCCCGAAATTGAATATACTCGTGGCAAGTTAAATATTTATATGCAGCAATATGCTTCTATTCAGTTTATTCCACCTGAATTGAATGTCCAATTGTAGCTTCTTAAGCTATAGATGTGCCATTAAGCGCTTCTATAGCTTTTGTGTTTTGTATAATTTATTAGGATTTTGTAAGAGGTTATTTTTTCCAGCATAACTTTTGAGGAGTGAACAACTTGATTATAGAAACGCTGTCTTGGGGGAAACTTGAAGTAGATGAAGAGCAGATATATCATTTTTCTAAAGGGATTCCTGGGTTTGAGGACGAAAAGAGCTTTGCGTTGATTGCAATGTCAGAGGCTCCTTTTTGGTACTTACAGTCAATTAAGGATCAAGGAGTGTCCTTTCTATTGGGAGATCCATTTGTTTTTCATCCATCATATGAATTTGAGCTGCCTGATAATGAAGCAGAAGAATTGGAAATTGATTCGGAGATTGTAGTTCGCTGTATTATTTCAATTAAGGAGAATACAGCACAATCAACAATTAATCTGTTGGCACCCATTGTATTAAACCCGGTGAAACAAGCGGGGAAACAAATCGTTTTACACAAATCGCCTTATCATACCAAACATAGCTTGTTTCATGAGAGTTCAGATACTGATGGAAAGGATTGTGGCTGAAGTGCTCGTATTATCTCGTAAAAAAGGTGAATCTATTGTAATTCAAGATCAAATTGAGTTGACTGTGCTAAGTGTGGAGGGAGATACGGTTAAAATAGGTATTTCAGCCCCAAAACATGTGGATATTTTTCGTAAAGAGGTATTTCTCACAATTCAGGAATCTAATCATGAATCCGCAGCTCCATTACACTCAGATATGAATGCATTAATTGATCGGCTTCGAAGTCCCAATAATGATTTATGAGGTAATATTACAGGTCTAGAACAGTATATTATTATGTAAAAAGAAGCCCCTCAATCAATTAATGAACTGTGACCCGTAAGATGGAAACTTTGAAAAAAGTGACCCTCTTACGGGTCATTTTGTGTTTTAATCGAAATATCGAAATAACGGAGGAAGCCTTCATGAATAACAAAACAAGAGGAAGCTCAAGGATATTCAACGAAAATGAGATCAAACAACTAGAGAACAATCCAAATGTAGAGAACGTGACGGAAAAGAGTATTACCTATTCACCAACGTTTAAGTTGGCTGCGGTTAAGGCCTATAAGGAAGGCCAAGCCCCAATGGAGATCTTCCTTAGCGCAGGATTTAACCTAGATATTATCGGTCGCAAGAAGCCTAAGCATTGCCTAACCCGTTGGCGTAATACATATAATGCTCTGGGAGAGGCTGGACTACTAGAGGAACAACGAGGAAAAGGATCCCCGGGCAGACGACCGACAGGGGAACTTTCTACCGAGGAAAAGTTAAAACGTGCAGAAGCACGAATCAAGCTTCTGGAGATGGAGAACGACTTCTTAAAAAAGCTGGAGGCGCTCGAAAAGCAGAAGATGCAGAGGAAACGTTGACCCCCTCCGAGCGCTACGAAATTATTAACCAAACGATACGTAAGCACGGTCTGCAGCGAATGACGCGTTATTTGTGTAAGCTAGCTTGTGTGAGCTTAAGCGGATATTACCGTTGGCAAGTCGCTGAGGAAGCAAGACAGTTGCGAGAGAAGGCAGACGAACGAGACGCTTTCCTTATCAAGAAACACTATGACGCTTTGAATGGTAAAGCTGGAGCATTGGTCGTGAAGATGTGGCTGGAACGGGAGAATGGTATCATCATGAATCATAAAAAGATTCGAAGATTAATGCGAAAATATAAGCTTGTTGCTACGATCCGGCAAGCAAATCCCTATCGCAAGATGGCAAAAGCCACACAAGAGCACCAAACATGTCCCAACCTACTCAAGCGCCAGTTTGACCAAGGAGAGCCTGAGAAAGTGCTGCTGACGGATATTACCTATATGCATTATGGTAATGGACAATGTGCTTATTTATCCGTGGTGAAAGACGGGGCTACGAGACAAATTTTAGCTCACTACCTCTCTTCTTCATTGGCTATGCCAATTGTAGAACGAACACTGGAGAAACTACTTGAACGACTGGATGGCAATATTCATCCAGAAGCCCTTTTGCATTCGGATCAAGGAATGCACTATACTCACCCTAGATTCCGCCTTCTCGTACGCGAAGCTGGGTTTACACAGTCCATGTCACGGAAAGGGAACTGCTGGGATAACGCCGCCATGGAGAGCTTTTTTGGCCATCTGAAGGATGATTTGGAGTACAAGACATGTATGACTCTCTTGGAATTACGAACAAAGGTTGATGACTATATCGCCTACTATAACTCCGAGCGATATCAATGGACATTAAAAAAGATGACTCCCGATGAATTCAGGAGTCACCTATTAATTGCTTCTTAAAGGTCTTCTTTTTTCAACTTTCCACAAATACGGTCACAGTTCATAATTGATTGAGGGGCTTCTTTTTACATAAAGGTGACACATTATAGTTTCACCATAAAATTTCTGTATCCAATAGTCTTGTGAATTTTTCGGCTCCTTTTATATTTAAATGTGAAGCGTCCATAAAATCTGATTCATTAAAAAAATCAGATTCGAAATAATCCAAATATTGAAACTGATATTTATTTTGAAAATAATTAATGGCATTTTCAAAATCATTGATTACTTTTGTACCATTTATATGTTCTTTGTAGAAGTCTGTTACAGGACATACAACTACAGTGGCTTTAATTTTATACTTTTTTAATAGTATGAGAATTTCTTCGAATATTCGATGATTTTCTTGTACTGTTAATGGGTAGTTTTTGTCAAAGTCCTTTTCGATTTCAGCAATCAAATTCTTTCTTGAATTGTCATCCGGAAAATTACTATCAAACAACTGATTATTATAATTATATAACTGCTGATCACACAAAGCTCTAAAGTTGGATGCGAAACGCACGGTATGATCTTCTAGGAAGACAATATCATTTAACATATTAATTTGGTTAATTTGATCTTTAAGCGCAGTATCCTTATTATTGTGAGTACTCTGCGTTCGATAATAATAATAGCCTAAAAGCCAGTTTTGGGAGCTTAAGGAAAGATCATATTCAAAACTGTATTTAGCTAACCCTATTACACAATGTTGTAATTTACCGTTGTCTTTTAATAAAACCTCTTTCAATAGCATCAAATCATAAAATAGATCTTGGCTAGAAGCGGAAATATTACACATTTTTCTGGTAAAGTATTTTGTGTTAATAGCTCGGAGAGTGTAGGAAATACCTAATACAATACCATCGCTTACGCTAATACGTTCTATCGAATTGAGGTAAACTGCCCAACTATGTGAATGAGTAAAAATAAGATTCCAATATGACTCATAGTTAATTAGTTTATTTAAGTCATGAATGAATAGATTTTTCACATCATCAGATTCGATGAGAATGAAATAGTCATAATCATTTTGGACTACATCGGTTGAGCAAATTAACGGAGTATTTGCATATGAATTCATTTGGGGATTATCCGATATATAGGCCTTAATACAAGTGTTATCTAAAGACAAGATATTACGAACTGCAAAGGTCTTTTCTCCCATACCACAAATTGCGACATTTATTTTAAATAATCTACGAAGGTTATCCTTCAGTTCAACAAGAAGATCAATCAATTTTATTGAAATTGTTTTTTTTAGATTATGTTCCAATTCAACTGCATATTGATTTTTAAAACAATATAGGACATAATTCATCACACTCTGTTTGATTTCCCGAGGGACAAAAATGCATTTGTAAGATACGAGTACTAGTTCGTAAACATTGTCGATAAATTCATCTGTATTATAATTAACATTTTCAATACTTATTTTATTCTCGGCATTCCAAATTCTATAAAATAATTTAGCATCTATTTTTGACATATTAGAGTATTGAGTTTGTTCACATATATCAGACAAGTTTGATAAATAATTAGTTGTGTTATAATACGTAGAATTATCTTCAGAAATACTATCTGTAAGACAAAAAAATATAAAGGCAGCTTTATATTTTTTTTTGACATAAAAGATGCACCCTAAATTATAGAGTAAATCGGAGATATCAGTAAACAAAACTAATCCTTTTTTTAGGGATTGTAGAGAATTATCATAGTCTCCAATTGAATCATAAAATACGGATTTAATAGAATAATACTCTGAAGTTTCTCCAAAGTTATTTAAATACAACTCAACTAAAGAGTAAGCTTTTTCTGTATTTGCATTATTTATAGCAGATTCAAAATTCTCTATTAAACACTTGATGTTACTGGATACAGTATCCCCGGTTTCCATATATAAAAATCCTTTCTATGTATAAATGTACACATCATATGTTTTACTTAAAATTTATGTAATCATAATTGTAGTACTTATATATAATATCGGTGAAATAATAGCAAATAATAAATTGTAAAAAAAGTAAATTATTATTTCCTTATTAATGCCTGATTTATTGCCGATATATAGGGTTTTTAGAGAATAATTTAAATTATAAAAAACTCTATCATTTAGTAATGAGGTGTTGTAAATACGCTAGAATACCCGGATTATGAAAGACGATTAATGTGCAACTCTCGATGAGGATTTTTTTGAAAAGTGATCATGGTTCTATTTTTAAAGCACCGAGAAGCAAAAAAGATGCAATCTCGAGTGATTAGAATACTTGCAAGAAAAGATCATAAATAAACTTGGATTTTCAAATGATTTAGTTCCATATAACTGGAGTTTTAAAAGATGCAAAAAAAGTTCGAAAAAAAACTAAACACTTGAGTACATTTAGTCGATATATATATTAGACGCTGTCCGGCAGGGCGGCCGACCTTAATGGTTCAGCGTTTACCACATGGATGTGGAACTAATTTATTTTCAGGGAGGAAATATTATTATGATTATCAATCACAATATCGCAGCAATGAACACTCACCGCCAACTGGGTACTAACACCACGAACACTAACAAAGCTATTGAAAAATTGTCTTCGGGTCTTCGTATCAACCGTGCAGGCGACGATGCTGCAGGTTTGGCTATTTCCGAAAAAATGCGTGGTCAAATCCGTGGTTTGGATATGGCTACTAAAAATGCTCAAGATGGTATTTCTTTGATTCAAACTGCTGAAGGTGCATTGAACGAAACACACAGCATTCTACAACGTATTCGTGAATTGGCTGTTCAATCTGCGAATGATACAAATACTAATGAAGACCGTGCTGAGCTTCAAAAAGAAGTAACTGAGTTGACTACTGAAATTACCCGTATCTCGACTGACACTGAATTTAATACTAAGAAGTTGCTTAATGGGTCTGGCGTAAGCAATGCTGTATTCCAAATTGGAGCTAATACAGGTCAAGCTATTAAATTGTCAATCGGCGACATGAGTGCTGGAAAATCAGGACTTGGCTTGCAGTCCGTTGCTATTGGAACTCAAGTAGGTGCTAACTCAGCATTGGCTATTCTTGATAGTGCTATTACAAAAGTTTCTGCTGAACGTGCAAAATTGGGCGCTAATCAAAACCGTTTGGAACACACTATTAATAACTTGGGAACTACTTCTGAAAACTTGTCTGCAGCTGAATCCCGTATTCGTGATGTTGACATGGCTAAAGAAATGATGAATCAAACGAAGAACAACATTCTTGCTCAAGCTGCACAAGCAATGTTGGCACAAGCGAACCAACAACCACAAGCTGTGCTTCAATTGCTTCGTTAATAGTAATACAAAAAAAGGAAGCCTCAGGGCTTCTTTTTTTTGTATTACTATTGCTAATCAGTAGGGTATGGAACTCCGATATATATAGTAAAACAACAAGTGACTTATGAGAGGATAACCATATGATCAAGACAGTTTCTTTATGCATGATCGTTAAAAATGAGGAAAAGTATTTGTCTAGATGTTTAGAAAGTGTACGTAATAAAGTTGATGAGATAATTATAATCGACACCGGATCGACTGATAGTACTCTTGAAATTGCGAAGCAATATACAAATAAAATATATCATTTCACTTGGGTTAATGATTTTGCAGCAGCAAGGAATGAATCGTTAAAATATGCAACTTCTCAGTATGTTCTTATATTAGATGCTGATGAATACTTGGATCCTGCAGCAGATCTCCAAAAGGATATCTCTAGTAACTTTGATTATTACTATGTAAAGATTATTAATGATATGTCGTACGGGACTATACTCAAACATACGGCTATACGGTTGTTTGCCAATCATAAAAAACTTATCTATCATAATCGTTTACATGAACATCTAAATGTTATGGATAATCAAGGGGATTATAAAGGTTCAGCGGGAGAATTAATTATTCACCACTCGGGTTACACGAATGAAGTTATACAAGATAAGGATAAGCAAAGACGTAATTTATCTCTAATGCTACAGGAAGTTAAGGAGAGTCCAACAGGATATAATTTCTTTAATATGGGTAAAACCTATATGTGGTTAGGAGAACATGAAAAAGCAATACCTTATTTGCAAAAGGCATACTCATTAAGCAAAGAAATGATAATTATACCAGAGATAATAGTTTCCCTTTGTTCGTGTTTAAAAGATTTACACAGATATGAAGAGGGTTTGATGATTCTAAAAGATGCTATTCCTATTTATCCAAATGAAACTGATATGAAATATATGCAAGGATGCTTGTTTATGGAAGCTGGATATACAAAAGATGCAATGAAGGCGTTCGAAAAATGTATAGAACTTGGAGATCAAGGTATAACTGTTACAGAAGGAAATGGAGGCTATTGGGCTCGGTATAAGTTGGCTGAAATTCATGAGGGAGCATATCAATTATTAGAAGGCTACGATCAAATTACGCAGGTTTTAAAAGAAAAGAGAACATTAGGTGTTGGGTTAGAAAAGTACTTTCAAATTGTATCAAAAGCAAACATTCCTCATGATGAGGTTTATGAAAATTTCAAGCAAATATATACGATAAGTGATGAGGAAGATTTAAAGCTAATACTTGAGGTGCTTTATAAATTACGACATCCACTACTATACAAATATGTTGACCTTTATAATGTCAGTCTTCAGGATAATATTATTGCGGTGGCAAAGCAATATAATAAGATGTATGAAGAAGCAAGAGCTAATTGGATGGTAATGGATGAAATACCGAAACAAAATGTTGAAGATGTTTTATTATTGGCACTGATTTTTAAAGATATGAAGCTTTTATTACTGGTAAGAGATGAATTGAATTTGAGTATTAAGGAATCAAAAGTATTGAATGCAATTATAAATCAGGATGCACTGGTATCTATGAAAATTACTACACCTATTGAAGGTTTACTTTATAGGATGTTAGAGCATTTGATTATTCTGAAAGAGTTTGATCATTTTCAATTATTATCGGAGTATTTTTTACAAGGATCAGTGGAGAATTCCTATAAATTAGGGGAATTGTTATCAGGTTATTCTTTCAAGGAACTTGCTATAGATATTCTAATAGAATCATTCAGAAAAAGTCCGAATAATGTTAATGTTGTACGTTTACTTGGAGATATTTGTTTTGATTTAAATTATTTAGAAGACTCTCAGTTGTTTTATACTAAATTACTAGATATATGTCCAGAGTATAGTTCCTATGAAAGAATCTATAATTTATACGAAAAGTTGGATGACAAAAACGGAATGAGTGAAACAAAAAAAACCATGAGAAATAAATTCAAACTTTCTATTTCTGGTTAGTAATTAGACATTATGAGAAGGGTTGGGGGAAGTTTGAGTTTAGATAATTTGGAGAATTATTCAAGAGATTTTAAGGATAATATACAGAATTTGATTGAGAACGGTTATTTAGAAGAAGTTAAAGTAATGATACTAGAATATGAGAAAATTGTGGAAAAAGATTTTGAATTATATTCAATAAAAGGGACTATTGCTTTACTGGAGGGCGATCTAAAAAAGGCGGAAAAGTATTTTTTAGATGGCTTAACTGAAAAACCATATGATAGCGATTTGATATATAATCTGGCTTATTTATACGAGATGAGAAAAGAAAATATTAGTGCTTATAGACAATATAAAAAGTTATTCCCTTTAGCAATGGGTGATCTAAAAGAAATTGTGTCATTAAAGATTACTGAACTTGAGAAATTAACTCAAGTAAATGATTATATTGAGAGGAAAAAAGTGCTTATTATAGCGTATATTTTTCCACCTCTCGGGGGATCCGGAGTACAGAGAACATTGAAGTTTGTGAAATATCTAAGGGATTTTGGATGGGAACCAGTTGTTCTCACAGTGGATGAAGGTGACTTTCCATTTACGGATAGTACATTAGAAAAAGAGATCCCGCAAGAGGTTGAAGTTATTAGAATTAGAGAGAACAAAGACTTAGATATTTATTATGTTAATAAGCTAATAGAAATGTACCAGACTGTTGTGGGAAATGATGTAATACTGAAGGAATATATTGAATTATTAGAAAGTAATCCAGATAAATTGAATGATTTTGCTTTTCTGCCGGATCATGCAATTGTTTTTGCTAAAGAAGTGCTGGACAAAATAAATGATCTTCTTAATTTTGATGAAATTGATCTTATTTATTCTACTTCAGGTCCATATTCAGATCATCTGATAGGATATTTTTTGAAGAAAAAATATGAAAAAAAATGGATTTGTGATTTTAGAGATGAATGGACTAATAACCCATATGCAGATTTTGATAGAAAAAGCATTTTATTTAAAATGATAGAAAGCATGGAAATTAATATTTTGGAGAGCTGTGATAAAATTTTAACCACTACCCCGTTGGCAATGCAAAATTATATTAGAAGTTTTGATCTTGAAACTAATAAAATTGAGACAATAACTAATGGATATGATGAACAAGATTTCTCTGAGTTACTAACTAGTAATGAACAGGGCGGGGATAAGAAATTCCGGATTATGCATAACGGAATTATATATATGATAAGAACCCCGGAAACCTTCATGAAGGCTGTCCATAATTTAGTGCTCTATGATCTAATTCCTAGAGAGAAAATAGAGATTCTTTTTACATTAACGGAAAATGATGATCATTGGAGAGATATAGCAGAACAATTAGGAATAGACGATCTTGTGGATTTTTTGGGCTATCTAAATCATCAAGAAAGCTTATTGTATGCGTCTAATGCTGATCTTTTGTTACTGATAGTTGGACCTGGGGAAAAAAATAAATCTGTATATACAGGGAAAGTATTTGAATACCTAAGATTAGGAAAACGAATACTAGCACTTTCTCCTTCTGAAAGTCTTGTAGAAGCATTAATTAATAAGACTAGTAGAGGGGCGAATTATGAGTTTGAAGATGTTCAGGGTATGCAAGAATATATTTTAAGCTTGTACAAAGAATGGGAGACTAAAGAATTTTCGGATCTAGTTATTAATGAGGATATAAGAGGATTTGAGAGAAGACAGTTAACCCAAAAGTTAAGTGATGTATTTACTGAGGTTATTAAAGAAAATAATTAAATCTAGTGTACATTCTAGAGGGATACGAGGCTTGGAAACAAGCCTATATTAAACATTATAGCGAAGAAAATTTTCGGATTTACTATTAGATAATAGATTAACGAATTATATAGATATTGAATTGATAATTGAAAGGAGAATGGCAATATGAAAATATTAACTATAATTGGTGCACGACCCCAGTTTATTAAGGCAGCGCCATTCTCAGCATTATTTAGAGAAGAGAATGAGGAAATATTAGTTCATACAGGACAACACTATGATGCGAATATGTCTAATGTTTTTTTTGATGAACTCGGTATTCCAATACCTAATTATTATTTGGGTGTGGGTTCTGGGAGCCATGGTTTACAAACAGGACGAATGCTCGAAAAAATCGAAGAGATAATTAAAATAGAAAAACCTGATGGAACACTTGTATATGGCGATACAAATTCCACATT
Organism: Paenibacillus odorifer; assembly: GCF_000758725.1. NCBI lineage: Bacteria > Bacillati > Bacillota > Bacilli > Caryophanales > Paenibacillaceae > Paenibacillus > Paenibacillus odorifer. The sequence continues at coordinate 6,333,972 of NZ_CP009428.1, read as the reverse complement.
GGCAGGTGCGTTAGCCTCGAGTAAATTGCATATTCCAGTATTTCATGTCGAAGCAGGATTACGTAGTTATAATAAGGCTATGCCTGAAGAACAAAATAGAATATTAACTGACCATATTTCAAAACTATTATTATGTCCAACCGCAAACGCAGTCGAGAACCTAAAGCAAGAAGGTATAATTTCAGATGTGTTTAATACTGGAGATATTATGTATGATGCAGTACTTAGGAATATAGATATGTCTATAAACCAATATTCTAATGGAATTTGGCTATCTGAGATACATGGAGAAAATGGAATGATTCCTAAGTTACAGGAAAATGAATACTATTTAGCAACCATTCATCGTGCTGAAAATACTGATGATTGTGAAAAATTAGCCTATATCTTTGCAGCCTTAAGAGAGATGGATAAGCCTGTAATTATGCCACTTCACCCAAGAACTCGTAAAATGATAGAAATGCAAAAAATTACAACTCACAATGTAATAATTATCGAACCAGTGGGTTATTTATTGATGTTATATTTGACAGCCCATGCCTATATGGTGTTGACAGACTCTGGTGGTCTGCAGAAAGAGGCATATTTTTTGAAGACTCCCTGTGTAACACTTAGGAACCAGACAGAATGGGTAGAAACCTTAGAGAATGATTGGAATGTTTTAAGTTCAATTGATAGTGAAAGTATTTTAACCGCAGCAAGTAGAAAGCTTGATTGTATGAATTATACACAAACTATGTTATTTGGTGATGGATATGCTGCTGACCGTATATACCAAGCTATAGTAAATGGAAGGATAACATAATGGATCTTTTAAAACAAAAATTAATGAATAAAACAGCAACACTGGGTGTTATTGGTTTGGGATATGTAGGTCTGCCTCTTGCTGTTGAAAAAGCAAAAGCTGGATATAAAACTATAGGATTTGATATTCAAAATTCTAAGGTTGATTTGGTTAATACAGGAGTGAACTATATTGGAGATGTCGTTAACGAAGATCTACAAGCTATCGTGCGTTCAGGCATGCTCTCGGCCACTACTGATTTTGCACAGGTTGCTAAAGCTGATTGTGTATGTATTTGTGTACCAACACCTCTAGATGAACATCAGCAGCCAGATATAAGTTATGTCAAGGCTTCTGCAGAGAGTATTGTTCCTTATATGCATAAAGATATGCTGATAGTGTTGGAATCAACAACATATCCAGGTACAACTGAAGAACTACTAAAACCTATTTTTGAAACCTCAGGATTAAAGTGCGGTGTTGAGTTTTATCTAGCATTTTCACCTGAACGAGTTGATCCGGGTAACCTTATTTACAAGACTAAAAATACACCAAAGGTAGTGGGTGGTGTTACACCAAATTGCACAGAAATCGCAGCGATTTTATACGAAAGTGTTTTGGAGGCACCTATTCACAGAGTATCTTCTCCGGCAATTGCAGAAATGGAAAAGATTCTTGAGAACACGTACCGAAATGTTAATATTGGCTTGGTCAATGAACTTGCAATTCTAAGTAACAAAATGGGTATTAACTTTTGGGAAGTTATTGAAGCTGCGAAATCAAAACCATATGGTTTTCAAGCATTCTATCCTGGACCGGGATTAGGTGGCCATTGTATACCGCTTGACCCTTATTACTTGTCATGGAAAGCACGTGAATATGGATTTCATACTTCAATGATTGAATCTTCAATGATGGTGAATGACCGAATGCCAGAATACTGTGTTGAGAGATCAAGTAAAATATTGAATAGATATAAAAAGGCTTTGAATGGATCGAAAATATTAGTTTTAGGAGTAACTTATAAGCAAGATATTAATGACTACAGGGAAAGTCCAGCGATTAGAGTGATTAATGAGTTTGAAAGGCAGAATGCTGAGGTTATTTTCTATGATCCTTATGTGTCTGAGTATCAGGAGCATGGGAAAATAAAAAAAGGCGAAACTGAATTGACAGCTGAACTCATTGAAAATGTTGATCTGGTAGTTGTTGCAACAGCACATACAACAGTAGACTACAGTCTCATACAGGAGTACGCTAAAGTGATTTTTGATACTAAGAATGCTATGAAAGATATTCAAAGTAGATGGAATATAGAATTGTTATAGGAGGCAATAACTTGAGCCTTAGATATGCACTAATTGGGTGTGGGAGAATATCACCAAATCATATAGCCGCAGCGATTGAAAATGATTTGCAGATAATTGCTCTATGTGATGTAGCGACCGAAAAAATGGACGAAGTGATTACTGTATTCAATCTAAAAAATGTTGCTCGGAAATATACTGATTATAAAGAGATGTTAGAAAAAGAGAGGCCCGAATTAGTAGCTATTTGTACTGAAAGTGGCAGCCATGGACAAATTGCAATAGATGCTCTTAATGCGGGGTGTAATCTTATTATTGAGAAACCCATTGCATTATCATTAGTAGAAGCTGATAAAATTATTCAATTAGCAGCAGAAAAAAACCTTAAGGTAAGCGCATGTCATCAAAATCGTTTTAATAAGTCTATTCAAAAAATCAGAGAAGCTGTCGAGCAAGGAAGATTCGGAAAGTTGTTTCATGCAACTGCTCATGTTCGTTGGAATAGGGAAGAGAATTACTATAAACATTCTCCTTGGAGGGGGACATGGGAGCAAGACGGTGGTGCCCTAATGAACCAATGTATTCATAATATTGATTTATTGAGATGGATGATGAAAGACGAAATTGTTGAAGTTGTAGGAATGACAGATAATTTAAATCATGACTACATAGATGCTGAGGATCTTGGTATGGCAATTATAAAATTTAGAAATGGTAGTTATGGAGTTATCGAAGGAACTGTTAATGTTTTTCAGACAAATCTTGAAGAGACCTTGTACATTTTCGGAGAAAAGGGGACAGTAAAAGCAGGTGGGAAATCTGTGAATCTTATTGAAGAATGGCGTTTTGCGGATAATAGAGATAATCCGGATGAAGTTAAAGAAATGTATAATGAAGATCCACCAAATGTATATGGTTTTGGCCATAGACCACTATATGCAGATGTAATCGAAGCAGTTGAAAATGATAGGCAGCCGTATGTTACGGCTGAAGATGGTAGAAGAGCTTTAGAACTTGTACTTGCTATATACAAATCAGCATATGAAGGTAAAAGTATACAGTTACCCCTAGAAAAGGGGAGCACTATGGAGTTTAAAGGTAGGTTTAATAAATGAGTCACTTTGTGCATGAAAGTAGTTATGTTGATGATGATGTAAGCATTGGTGATGGAACGAAGGTGTGGCATTTTAGTCATATTCAAAGTGGGGTTCAAATTGGATCTAATTGCTCTCTTGGACAAAATGTCAATATATCAAATAATGTGAAAATTGGTAATGGGGTCAAAATCCAAAATAACGTATCAGTTTTTGAAGGAGTAGAATTGGAGGATTACGTTTTTTGTGGACCTTCTATGGTATTTACGAATGATTTAACGCCAAGAAGTAAGTATCCTAAAGGAAGAAAAGGATATGAAAAGACAATAGTGAGATATGGTGCCACTATTGGAGCTAATGCAACTATTGTTTGTGGGAATACTATCGGTAAATGGGCGATGATAGCTTCAGGTGCTGTTGTAACTGAAGATGTCCCTGATTTTTCTTTGTGGGCAGGTGTACCTGCAAAACAGATTGGTTGGGTCTGTAAATGTGGCAAGTCACTTAAGGATAGAACGAACTGTATATATTGTGGAGAAAAATATATTGTTATTTCTGGTTTGCTTCAAGAAAATCGAATAGAAAAAGGGTAATTTTGAAGAGGTGGATGTATGCAATTTAGGGATCTGCAAGCCCAATATCAAAAATATAAGCAAGAGATAGATTCGGCTGTTCAAGAAGTATTACTTAATGGGGATTTCATTGATGGTAAAGTAATAAGTAAACTTGAAGAGCAACTGGCTGAGTATGTAGGCGTGGAACATTGTATTTCCTGTGCTAACGGCACTGAAGCTATGACATTGGTGTTGATGGCATATGGAATAAAAGAAGGGGATGCTGTATTCGTTCCTGACTTTACATTTTTCTCAACTGGAGAGGTTGTTTCCTTTAGAGGTGCAACTCCTGTATTTATAGACGTAGAGAGAGATACTTTTAATATTGATCCTTTAAAATTAGAAGAAACTATTCAAAGAACTATACAAGAAGGAAATTTAATACCAAAAGTTATTATTTCAGTAGACTTATTTGGTCTTCCTGCTAACTATTGTAAGATCGAGGAAATTGCAGATAGGTATAATCTGTTAGTGCTAGAGGATGGTGCTCAGGGGTTTGGAGGTAATATTAATGGAAGAAAAAATTGTAGTTTCGGTAATGCAGCAACTACTTCATTTTTTCCATCAAAACCTTTGGGATGTTACGGGGATGGAGGAGCGATTTTTACAAATGATAGTGGTTTAGCTGGAAAAATAAGATCTTTAAAGGTTCATGGTAAGGGAGAAAATAAATATGATAATGTTAGGGTAGGTGTCAATTCTAGACTGGATACGATTCAAGCTGCGGTACTAATTATAAAATTAAAAGCTTTTATTGAACACGAACTTGAAGATGTTAATAAATTTTCTCAGCAATACAATAATGAACTGAGTGGTATTGTAGAAACCCCTATTGTTCCAGAAGGTTTTTATTCCAGTTTTGCTCAATATACTATAAAGTTGAAAAGTAAAAAGCAAAGGGATGAATTGCAAGCAAGGTTAAGAGAAAATGATATCCCTAGTATGATCTACTACGTCAAACCAATGCATAAACAGAGAGCATTTTCATATTTAGAAGTAGACGATGAGAACTATACTGTAACTAATGAACTATGTGATGTCGTGTTGTCATTACCCATGCACCCATACCTGACAGAGGAAGATGTTCATAATGTGTGTGTGGTAATTAAAACTTGCATAGCTCCGTAATTTGAAGGGTTCAAAAACATTTTAAAAAATAAGAACTTCAGTCCCCTCTGTACTAAGATGTGGGACATTTGACGATTGATTTCTGTATGACGGTTGAGTGGAGTCCTTCGCTTTATTTGAAATGATTTTTATAGTATTTATCTGTACTATTTCTAAATTATCCCTTCCTGCAACCGATATATATATTATAAACTAAGTGTCGTTGGAGGTCGGGCTCATGAATGTACAGTTCTCCGTATCTGCTAATCCATCAACTGGTGGACAGAGCAGGTCTGAGTCAATACCTGGTAATGGAAAAGTCGGGTCAGTGAACGAATTGACTTCAGTTAAAGATATCAAGGATTTAAGTAGCAAAGAGCGTGAAGGCATTTCAGTCTCAGTTGCAGAGGAGCAGTTGATCAGGAATATTGAGCGCGCAGTGAAGACTTTACAAGGACCGAAAACTATTTTAGAAATCAGTGTACACGAGAAGACACATGACATTATGGTTAAGGTACTAAACGAAGACACTGGTGAATTGATTCGTGAAATACCGCCTGAAAAAACATTAGATCTAGTAGCGAAAATGATGGAAATTGCAGGAATTCTAATCGATCAACGTGTATAGGGAGGAGTGAACAAATGGTTCTTAGGGTTAATGGTTTTTCATCAGGAATGGACATTGATAGCATTGTTAAACAAATGATGTCGGCAAAAAGGCAGCCCCTAGATAAGCTTAATCAACAGAAAACTCTATTAGAGTGGCAGAGGGACAGTTATCGTGAGCTTAACAGTAAACTTGTAGATTTCAAAGCCAATAAGTTAAGTAGTTGGAACAAACAATCTCAAATGAATGCACAAAAGGCAGTAGTGAGTGGAAATACTCTTGCGGTAAAGGCAGAGGCAAATGCTGATGCTAATGGAGTAGAAATGAGTGTTCAGGTAACGAAACTGGCTACAAAATCTTCTTTAGAGTCAACAACACAGCTTACTACCAGTTCATCCGAAAAAGCAACGATTAGAACAAAATTGAGCGATATGCTAGGTGCGACTACTCCATTAGAATTTAAAGTTGATGGAGGGGTCACTCTTACTTTTACTGATGAAGACACCATATCCTCAGCGATTAGTAAAATTAATAGTAGTTCAGCAGGTGTGACGGCAAGTTTTGATGAGGTGAGTGGACGATTTACTATTTCGGCAAAAGAATATGGGGCTGACAACGTATTAGAGAAGAATAAGTTGAGCGGTTCTTTTTTAAGCCTAATGAATGTTGGTGCCGTGAAAAATGCGGAGAACGCTGAAGTTTATATTTCCAGTGGTAAGCAAGGAAGTACGGAAACTCCTGTTAAATATACTCCATCTTCCAACAATTTCACGGTTAATGGCATTCAATTAACTTTGCAAGGCTTGTCTGGAACAGCAGGTACTACAACAATTGCTACACAGACAGATCCTACTAAAGCTATTGAAACCATTAAATCTTTCGTGGAAGCATATAATGAACTTATTAGCTTATTCACTAAAAAAACAGATGAGAACAAGTATCGTGATTTCGCGCCATTGACATCAGAGCAAAAGGAAGCGATGAAAGAGAGTGAAATCACAACATGGGAGGAAAAGGCGAAAAGCGGATTGCTTAAGAATGATGCAATACTCAAGTCTACAGTTTCTGACTTTCGGTCCGTAATAACTTCTAAGCTTGGAGATCTTAGTTCATTTGGGATTACTACAGGACAATACTTTGAGAACGGTAAATTATATATAAATGAAGAAAAATTAAAACAAGCATTGACTGATAATCCGGAAAAAGTTACATCCTTGTTTCAGACTCCTTCGGGAGGGTCGGGCATATTTACAAGTCTTTCAACCTTAGCCGATAAAGCTTTGGATAAAATTGTATTGAAGGCGGGCACATCTAAATTCTCTGCGGATATAAATAGCACATACAAAACTGAGAGTGTTATGGGAAGACTTCTGAAGGATTATAATTCCCGAATTGATGCGTGGGCTGACAGATTGACTGATATGGAAACCAGATATTATAAGCAGTTTACTGCTATGGAAACTGCAATGAGTAAGTACAATTCCCAATCAAGTAGCTTATCAAGTTTTATGTCTAGCTAGTAAGAGAAAAGGGTGACACAAATGATAAATTCTCCTTATGAAAAATACCGTCAGTCATCGGTAAAAACATCGACCCCCTCACAGTTACTGATTATGTTATTTGATGGAGCGATTAGATTTGTAAGGGCGGGTATGGAAGGAATCGATTCAGTTGACTATCAAAAGACAAACATTAACCTGGGGAAAGCGCAAACAATTGTTAGTGAATTGATGTCGACACTGGATCCTACCTATGACATATCTAAAAGTTTGAATGATCTATACGAATATATAAATCATTTGTTGATTCAAGCTAATGTGAAGAAAGACAAGGTACCTGCAGAAGAGGCGCTACAGTATTTGACTGAGTTTCGAGTAACTTGGTTAGAGGCGTCAAAGCTGGTACCAACACATGAGAAAACCCATGGATAATTGTATCTTAGAGTTAAATAAGATTACTCAAGATATTATCATTAGACTAGATAATTGTTCATATGAAGAATTAACTGATTTCGTCGAACAACGTCAAAATTTGATAGATCAACTCGAACAGCATGTGAAAATACAGTCGATCGGTGTAACCCAGCAGCATCAGTTACGAGAGTTGTTGGAAGCCGATCCTATGATAATTGCAAGAATGCAACAACTTAAAAGTGAGGCAGCTAAGTGGCTTCAACAGAGAGAACAGGCCAAAACCCAACGCAACGCCTATGAGGCCGCCTACACCCCAGACAGTTTTCTTATGGATCGCAAAAAATAATTTATCGGTGTTTCACTATAGGAGTAGACGGGTATTAAATACCGTCTGCTCCTTTTTTTGATCATTGTACCGAATCTATTTCTTGTTTATGGAAAATTTAATAGTTTATTTTACGTGGTAAATTATTGAATGTAAACATTTTCTTTTCCAATTGACAATAAAGAAGTTACGGTGGTATAGTCGAATTGTGAGCAAGACTCACGTTCATCTGATGACGAAGGGAATGTTTAATCAATGGAAGGTAAAGTAAAATGGTTTAACGCAGAAAAAGGTTATGGTTTTATCGAGACTGCAGACGGTGGCGACGTATTCGTACACTTTTCCGCGATTCAAACTGATGGTTTCAAGACATTGGATGAAGGTCAATCCGTAGAATTCGATATCGTTGAAGGTGCACGTGGACCACAAGCAGCTAACGTAATCAAATTATAATCATCCGGCGAAGCCGAACTACATATAAGTAGATGGTTAGCAATTTAGACAGCGCTAGCAGGGATCTTGGAATCTTCCAAGATCCTTTTTTTGTGCGTTCATATGTGTCTAGTATAGCCAATCCTAGTAAAGAAAATAGCCTATTTTGTAAATTCATTTTATGGAAAATGTTAGAACTCTGCAAAAGGTGGGTAATAGATATACGTTGAGCTGTTTATCTTACCTCGACACACACTATGTTAGCCTAGGTTACTACATTCACGAAGAAATTCAATATAGCCTAAGCTATCAAAACAATTAGGAGGGTGATTAGCAGGATGAAGAAGATGTGGCGCGGTCTTATGACCGGAATATTAGGTACTAGTATGTTATTGGGGTCTCTCGGCAGCGTATCTGCTGCAACTGTACCTAAGGATATTCAAGGCCACTGGGCGCAAGGTCAGCTGCAGGAATGGCTAGATAGAGGTTACCTTGGAGGATACCCAGATGGAACGGTGAAACCAAACAAAGCAATTACGCGTGGTGAGTATGTGACTATGGTAAATCGCCTATTAGGGTTTACAACTAAAGCAACAGTAACTTTCAAAGACATGAAGAGCACAAACTGGAATTACAGTGAAGTGGCTAAAGCCGTGGAAGCTGGATATATCGGAGGATACGAGGATAATACGTTCCGTCCTAATAATCCGCTTACAAGAGAAGAAGCAGCTGTAATTACTGCAAAATTACTTAAATTGAGCACCAATACAACTTCGAACAAATTTAAAGACAATGCACAAATTGCAGCATGGGCAAAAGGTGCTGTAGCAGCCGCAGTGGAAAAGAAGATTGTTAACGGTTATCCAGATGGAACCTTTGGTCCTAAGAGATCGTTAACACGTGCCGAGGCTGTAGGTATTATCAATACTTCAGCTATCTATTATCCTGGTAGTGGCACAGGTGGTGGTGTAACACCTACACCAACTCCAACGGCTACTCCGACACCAACAGCTACACCAACCCCAACTGCTGCTCCAGGTGGTAGTACGGGCGGAGGTTCTGGCGGTGGTAACGGTGGCGGAAGTAGCACAGCGCCAACAGTAAGTGGGGCAACCTACGGTAATGTTGGTTCGGTCACAGCGGATGTATACCTGACACCTTCCGTAACTGGTGCAGTATACTATGTTGTAGCTCCTTATAATGCTGATGTAATTGCTCCAACTGCATTACAGGTGGAAAAAGGACAAATTAGTAACGGGACTGCAAGTGGTATCCATGGTAGTGTTGCGACTGTAGCTAACACAACGGTTACATTCTCTGTTTACGGATTGAATCCTGGTACAGAATATGCAACATATATCACGCTTGCGGATGCAGCTGGTAACTTGTCTACTGTAACGACAGTTCGGTTGACTACTGCTCAAGCTACTGCTAGCTCGATTTCGCTTTTTGAGCCGGGACAAGTTAGTACAGTTACAGCAGATGTATATGTTAAATATGGTGTAACAGGTGGCGATACAACCCCAGTTAGATATGTAGTATTGCCAGCAAATGATAAGGCACCTACTGCAGCGCAGATTGCTTTAGGTCAAAATGGTAGCGGTACTGCACTGGCTGCTCCATGGACTGACACACTTACGTTTGCTCCTGGTGTAAAACGTACACAGACCCTAACTGGTTTAGCAGCAAATACTGCCTATAAGGTATATGTTATTGCAGGATCGGGTTCTCAATGGTCTCCTGTAGAAATCATTCAAATTCATACCAAATAGCCTGACCTTATGTGATTTCATTCGGAGAATATAAGAGTGGAATCCGTACTATAATAACGACAGGTTTACTTTTGGTCCGGTAGGGCGATTGGTTGCTCTTACCGGACTTGTTTTATTTGTGAACGCTATGACAACATTTGTTATCTAAATGTAAGGGCTGTAAGGAATTGCTTTTTACTTAGCGCTTACAATTTGGTATAATGAAGGTGTAACTAAAGGAGGAGTGGCCATGCAATTCACCATTCGAGGTCAACAAATTGACGTGACCGACGCTTTGAGAGAGTATGTTGATAAGAAGCTCAGCAAACTTGAGAAGTATTTCGAAGCACCCCCTACCTCTGAAGGGTCTGTGACGCTTGGCGTAGTTCGCGGCCTTCATACGGTGGAAGTAACCATTCCGCTTGCTGGCGTGACGCTTCGTGCGGAAGATCGCAGCGATGACATGTATGCTTCCATAGACGCCGTTGTGGACAAGCTGGAACGCCAAATTCGCAAACACAAAACGAAGCTGAACCGTAAGTTCCGTCAAGAGGGACTCAAGACGCTGTTTGTGGATGGAGCTAGTGCCGCTGTTGCTGTAGAAGAACAAGATTATGATGATTTAGAAGTGGTTAGGAACAAACGCTTTACGATGAAGCCGATGGATGTGGAAGAAGCGATTCTGCAAATGAACATGGTAGGACATAATTTCTTTGTGTTTTCCAATATCGACACCTCGGAAGTTAGCGTAGTTTACAAACGTGATGATGGTAAATATGGACTGATTGAACAGGGCTAAGATACAATGATGCCAGTTATGCTCTAAGTATAAAGGGCCTCGAGAGTTAGTCAGAACCTAGGAAATTTAAACCGAGCCCCTATTCGCTTATAGCGAATAGGGCTCTTGTGCGTATATATGAAAAATGTGGCTGTTACACCTTGTATTGCGGCATCTCTTACAAACTGTTACAATTTATGAAGCAGCGGAATCGAATTTATAAATGGCCCTTTCAATTTTGTGAGGATGGGCTCGGTTCCACCATCTGTGTTGCATGAAAGGGGTTAACCATGCTAGGACTTGTAAAGAAAATATTCGGAGACACAAACGATCGTGACGTTAAACGTCTCATGAAGACAGTCGATGTAATTAATGGATTGGAGCCGGAATTTGTAGCACTATCCGATGAAGCTTTAAAAGCTAAGACGGAAGAGTTCCGCGCCCGTATTGAGAAAGGCGAAACCTTGGAAGAAATTCTTCCTGAGGCGTTTGCAACCGTACGTGAAGCTTCCAAACGGACGCTTGGCATGCGGCATTTTGATGTACAGTTAATTGGTGGTATGGCCCTGCATGAAGGCCGAATCTCCGAGATGAAGACTGGTGAAGGTAAGACTCTAGTAGGAACATTGCCAGTGTACTTAAATGCTTTGCTTGGTAAAGGCGTACACGTAGTAACGGTCAATGACTATTTGGCTCAGCGCGACAGCGCACAAATGGCACAAATCTATAACTTCCTGGGCATGACGGTTGGGGTTAACCTAAGCGGTATGGACCATGCTGATAAACAAGATGCTTACGCCTGCGATATTACGTATGGCACGAACAACGAATTTGGTTTCGATTATTTGCGTGACAACATGGTGCTTTATAAAGAACAAATGGTTCAGCGCCCTCTTTATTTCTGTATTATTGATGAAGTGGACTCCATTCTTATTGATGAAGCACGTACACCTCTTATCATTTCCGGACAAGCTGAGAAGTCTACTGAATTGTACTTTGCAGCAGACCGCTTTGTGAAAAAGCTTAAAGCTGAAGAAGACTACACAGTTGATATCAAAGTGAAGTCTGTAGCCTTGACTGAAAAAGGTGTAGCTACTGCTGAACGTGCTTTTGGTATTGAGAACTTGTATGATCACAGTCATGTAACCTTGAATCACCATATCGTCCAAGCCCTGAAAGCAAACGTAATTATGCGTCGTGACGTAGATTACGTTGTTAACGAGGGTGAGGTCGTTATTGTTGATGAATTTACGGGACGTTTAATGTCAGGCCGTCGTTATAGTGACGGTTTGCACCAAGCGATTGAAGCGAAGGAAGAAATCGAAGTACAGAATGAGAGCATGACGCTTGCTACGATTACTTTCCAGAACTATTTCCGTATGTATCGCAAATTGGGCGGTATGACAGGTACAGCTAAAACTGAGGAAGAAGAGTTCAAGAAGATTTATGGTCTTGAAGTTCTTCAAGTCCCTACGAATAAACCAAATCAGCGCATAGATATGCCGGATGTCGTCTACAAGAGTGAGAACGGTAAGTTCAACGCTGTAGTGGCAGAAATTGTAGAACGTCACAAAAAGAACCAACCTGTACTTGTGGGTACAGTGTCGATTGAGAATTCAGAGCTCGTATCTGAAATGCTGAAGCGCAAAGGCGTTAGACACCAAGTGCTTAACGCGAAGCATCACGCTGCGGAAGCTGAAATCATTACACATGCAGGTCAGCCTGGTACAGTTACGATTGCTACCAACATGGCAGGTCGTGGTACGGACATCGTTCTGGGCGAAGGTGTGACAGATCTTGGTGGTCTGCATATCATTGGTACAGAGCGTCATGAATCGCGCCGGATTGATAACCAGCTGCGTGGTCGTGCGGGTCGTCAAGGAGACCCGGGTTCTACACAATTCTACTTGTCCCTTGGTGATGAATTGATGAAGCGTTTCGGCGCTGACAACGTTTTGAGTATGATGGATCGCCTTGGGTTTGAGGAAGATCAGCCCATTGAGAGCCGCATGATTACGCGTGCTGTGGAATCTGCTCAGAAACGTGTTGAAGGTAATAACTTTGATATTCGTAAAGTCGTATTGCAATATGATGACGTGATGAATCAACAGCGTGAAATTATTTATAAACAACGCCGTGAGATTCTGGAGTCTGAAAATATTAAAGATATCGTACTTGAAATGATCAAGCCAGTTATTGAACGTATTGTTCACGCACACTGCAGTGACGATATTCCTGAGAACTGGGAGCTGCAAGAAGTTGCTGATTACGTAAACAGCAAGCTGCTTGAAGAAGGTGCTTTGACTCGCGATATTCTGTGGGGCAAGGAAGCAGAAGAGATCATTGAGTACATCTTTGAACGTGTACTTGAGAAATATGCTGCTCGTGAAGAACGCCTGGGTTCAGAATTGGTACGTGAATTCGAGAAGGTAATCGTGCTGCGCTCCGTGGACAGCAAGTGGATGGATCATATCGATGCGATGGATCAATTGCGTCAAGGGATTCACCTGCGTGCTTACGGTGGTACAGATCCACTTCGCGAGTATCAATTCGAAGGATTCGAAATGTTTAATACTATGACGGCTACGATTCAAGAAGAAGTAGCTACTTATATTATGAAGGCTCACATCGAGACAAATCAGGAGCGTCAATCCGTTGTAGAGGAAAATAAAATTTCCACTAACAGCGAACCTGCTGAGAAACGTCCGGTACATGTTGAGGCGGCAGCTGGTCGTAATGATCTTTGCCCTTGCGGAAGCGGCAAGAAGTACAAGAACTGCCACGGTCAAAACGCATAAAACAAACGTTTAGTAGCGCTCATATTCAGGTGTTGAAGATGTAAGTCTTTAGCCCTGATCTCTATGGGTATACTAACCATAAAGAGCGGCTGGGCCCGGGGGTATCCCCCGTTTACGGCCCAGTCGCTTTTTTGGATATTTAGCACTTGAGTGAATGTGGAATGGAGAGAAGGTTTGGAACTGGAGAAACGGAGTGTTCGCCTTTGTTTCGGGATTCCAACCACTATGCGGTTATCAATTCAAGGAATCTGGAAACAACAGCGATCGGAAGTCCAATCCTTCTCGGAATGGCTGAACATTCACTCATTACTAACTTTCCAATAGCGAAGACCGTAACAACCTATTTTGAAAGGTGAAGTGACCATATGATTGAAGCTAATGTAAAGCAGGATCTGCGTGAAATAGGCAAGAAACTAACTGACCTTAGGGGGTCTCTTTGACTTAGATCTTAAGCAAGAGATGATCTCGAACTTTGAAGAAAAAATGGCTGCTCCAGGCTTCTGGGATAATCCAGAGCAGGCACAGAGCGTAATCGGCGAGATGAATGCCGTGAAATCGTCCGTGGATCAATACGAGAAGCTGCAACAAGAATACGACGATGCTGCGATGATGGCGGAGCTTGCGGATGAAGAGGGCGATGAAGGTCTTGCAGCAGAGATTGGGGAGACGATCAGCAGTTTAGGTAGCAAAGTGGATGAATTCGAGCTGCAATTGCTACTTAACCAGCCGTATGACAAGCTGAATGCTATTCTTGAGCTCCATCCGGGTGCGGGCGGTACGGAATCCCAAGACTGGGGCCAGATGCTGCTGCGGATGTATACCCGTTGGGCTGAAAAACGTGGATTCAAGGTTGAGGTGCTGGACTACTTACCGGGTGATGAAGCGGGAATCAAGAGCGTCACATTACTTATTAAAGGCTTCAACGCCTACGGATATCTGAAAGCTGAAAAAGGTGTACATCGGCTAGTACGGATTTCTCCGTTTGACTCTTCGGGCAGACGGCATACCTCTTTTGTATCCTGTGATGTCGTTCCGGAAATTGCCGATGATGTAGAAGTTGAAATTCGTACTGAGGATTTGAAGATCGATACGTATCGGGCGAGCGGCGCCGGTGGACAGCATATCAATACCACAGACTCTGCGGTGCGGATTACTCACTTACCTACGGGTGTGGTGGTAACCTGTCAGAACGAACGTTCACAGATCAAAAACCGCGAACAAGCGATGAAAATGCTGCGTTCCAAGCTATATGAGCGCAAACTGCAAGAGCAGCAACAGCATTTGGATGAGATTCGCGGTGAGCAATCCGATATTGCTTGGGGCAGTCAGATCCGTTCCTATGTATTCCATCCGTATAACATGGTTAAGGATCACCGTACTTCCGTGGAAACGGGGAATGTGGGTTCTGTTATGGACGGAGATATTGATGTATTCATTGATGGTTACCTGCGTAGCCAGATCAAGATTGAGGCAGAATAAAAGAGAAAGTTTCGGGGGAAACGGATACCATTCATGGATTAGGATGGGATGGCCGTTTCTTCTTTCGTAGAGCAAGATGACACTTTAAGGAGAGCCTTTGAAATGCAAAAAGTCAATTCACGTAATAAACCCCCACTGATTCCTTTGAATGGGCCACTCCGACATGTGGTGGATACGATGTTAATTTTGCTCGGATCGCTAGTTACAGCGCTGGGGTTTAATCTTTTTTTTCTGCCTAATCATATTGCTTCTGGTGGTGTATCCGGTCTGTCGGTATTGGCTGAAGCTTGGTTTGGGGCTGAGCCGGCATTTACGCAATGGGCGCTTAATATTCCGTTGTTTGTACTCGGGGTAATCTTCTTGGGTAAACAATACGGAGTTCGCTCGCTCCTTGGGAGCTTTGTGTTGCCGCTCTTTATCTTGTTGACAAAAGATTTGCCTGCACCTACCACCAATCCACTCTTAGCCTCCATTTATGGCGGTATCTGTGTGGGGGTGGGGTTAGGTCTTGTGTTCCGCGGACGGGGCTCGACAGGTGGACTTACTATTTTGGCGCAGATTATTCAAAAGATATCCGGTCTCAGCTTCTCGATTTCTGTAGTGCTGCTGGACGGGACGGTCATTGTGCTGGCTGCTTTTATACTCGGTATGGAACAAGCACTGTATGCACTGATCGGTCTGTTTGTTACAGGTAAGGCCATTAATGCGATAGAGGTAGGCTTCCGTTATACAAAGGTGGCTTACATAATCTCGGACAAGACGGAAGAAATATCTGAGGCGATTTTGAATGATCTGGATCGGGGTCTGACGAAGCTGGATGCACATGGCGGTTATACTGGTGATGAGCGTACGGTGCTAATGGTTGTAGTAGGTCAGAATGAGGTTTCCAGATTAAAAGCGATTGTTCAATCGGTAGATACTAGTGCTTTTGTGATTATAACTGAGGCGCATGAGGTGCTGGGTGAAGGCTTTAAAAGAGAAGTGTAATTTCTCCGAAAGGAGAAGCTACGCTTCTCTTTTTTTGTAAATAGAATTATATTTAGGAATAAAGAAAGTTAACACTATGTGTTGTATTTATATTAATTGAGTCGTATAATAATACATATTTCTAAGACGGTATGCATTATATTATTTATTATAATTCATGATAAGCAGGAAGTGGGGATGACAGTGGAGGGCAAGCTGAGAGCGGCGATTGTTGGATCAACGGGTTATGGGGGCGTAGAGCTGATTCGGCTGCTACAAAGTCATCCTAAGGTAGAGATTACTTCGGTAATTTCCTCATCAAGCGCAGGGGATGCTATAGAGGAAGGTTTTCCGCATTTGACGGGCATCATTGATCGAAGGCTGGATGGCGTTGACCCGGCTCAAATGGCTGAGCGGGCGGATGTGGTATTTACGGCAACGCCGTCGGGTGTGAGCGCAAAGCTGGTGCCGCAGCTGCTGGAAGCTGGACTTAAGGTCGTGGATCTGTCCGGTGATTTCCGATTGAAGGATGGTGCAGAGTATGAGCACTGGTATAAACATCCCGCTCCGGCTGATGAATATCTAGAGCAGGCTGTATACGGACTTTGCGAGGTGTTTGGAGAGCGTGCGGCAGGGGTTGATTTTATATCTAATCCAGGCTGTTATCCTACAGCTACACTTCTTGGACTAATTCCTGCAATTCAGGCAGGTTGGATTAAGCACGACAGTATTATTATTGATGCGAAATCAGGAGTTACTGGAGCAGGACGCGGAACAAGCCTGATGGTACATTATGCAGAGATTAATGAGAACTTTAAAGCTTATAAAATCAATAAGCATCAACATATACCAGAAATTGAGCAGACGCTCACAGAGATTGCTGGAGAAAAGGTAACGGTAACGTTCACCACACATCTCGTGCCGATGAGCCGGGGAATTATGAGTACGATGTATGCAGGGATGACGGACAATTATACGGAGCAGGATTTTGTGAATTTATACCGTGAATATTATGCGGGCCGGCCATATGTGCGGGTGCGTGATGTAGGTGTGATTCCGGCGACAAAAGAAGTTAGCGGCTCTAATTATTGTGATATCGGATTTGCAACAGATGCTCGTACAGGGCGGGTGACCATAGTCTCCGTCATTGATAATGTTGTAAAAGGTGCGGCAGGGCAGGCAATACAGAACCTTAATTTGATGATGGGATGGGAGGAAACCCTTGGCCTCGGCTACACACCTGTGTATCCATAAGGATCAGCGGTACAAATAATATGAGCGAGATTGAGTTATTTACCACCTTGGAGGGTGGAAGCATCACTTCACCTAAGGGTTTTAGGTCCGGAGGATTGCATTGTGGATTGAAAAAAACAGATCGCAACGATCTCGGAGTGATTCTGTGTGAAGTTCCGGCAACGGCTGCGGCCGTGTATACGACGAATGTTTTTCAGGCGGCTCCGCTGAAAGTAACTCGGGAAAGCCTTTCGAACGGAGTATTGCAGGCGGTTATCGTGAACAGCGGGAATGCCAATGCCTGCACAGGCGAACAAGGTGAAGCAGATGCTTATGAGATGCGCGCTGCTGCGGCTCAGCATTTAGGTGTGGCCGTTAATGATGTGGCTGTTGCTTCGACTGGAGTTATCGGTGAACTGTTGAAGATGGACTGCGTACGTAGCGGGATCACTGCAATACCAGAGAAGCTGGATGGAGGAGCTATTGGCGCGGAGGAATTCTGCCAAGCTATACTTACCACTGATTTAGTTAAAAAAGAGATCGCCGTGAAGGTGCTCGTTGGCGGTGTAGAAGTTACAATTGCCGGAGCTGCAAAGGGCTCAGGGATGATCCATCCTAACATGGCTACCATGCTTGGCTTTATGACCACGGATGCTGATATTGCAGCGGAGGATTTACTTAGTCTTCTGCGTTCAGCTACGAATGTTACTTTTAATATGATTACAGTCGATGGAGATACTAGTACCAATGATATGTTAGTGTCGATGGCGAGTGGGCTTGCCGGTAATGAGAAGCTGACACGACTGCATCCGGATTGGGACGCTTTTGCTGCTGGATTCACGTATGTCTGCCAGACGCTTGCCAAAGCGATTGCTCGTGATGGCGAAGGTGCAACTCACCTGATTGAGGTTCAAGTGAATGGTGCTGTTCATGATGAGGCGGCGGCAGCGATTGCCAAAACAGTGGTTGGTTCTAGTCTAGTGAAATCTGCTATTTTTGGAGCGGATGCGAACTGGGGACGGATTATTGCTGCGGTTGGACGCGCGGGTGTTCCGGTATCTCCGGAGCGTGTGAACATTTCGTTAGGGGATATTGAGGTGCTTTTGCACTCGAAGCCAGTTGCTTTTGACGAGGAAAAGGCTTTGGCCTATTTGCAAAAAAGTGAAACTGTGCTGATCACTGTAGATCTGCATGATGGAAGCGGGAAAGCAACGGCTTGGGGCTGTGACCTAACTTACGATTATGTGCGTATTAACGCCGCATATCGCACTTAATTTATGGCGTGTTAAGCCCATAAGGGAAGGATACCGATCATATGACGCTAAATAGCGAGCTTGAACTTATAGATGCTTTAGATGGTAGTGGATTGTTTGTAATGAAATGCGGCGGCAGTACGCTTGCGGCTCTACCTGAATCTTTTTTTGAGGATTTGCGAGATTTGCAGGAGGAGGGCATTCAGCCAGTAATTGTTCATGGTGGAGGACCAGCCATTTCCGAGAATCTAGCGAAACTGGGCATTGAAAGCAGCTTTGTGAATGGCCTGCGAGTAACCACCGAGGAAGTACTAGATGTTGTAGAGATGACGCTGGCAGGAAGTATAAACAAGGCGATTGTCCGGCGAATTCAAGGGAGCGGCGGTCTAGCTCTGGGGCTTTCGGGCATCGATGGCAATATGATTATTGCTAAACCAGTGGCGAACAGCGACGAAGTAGGTTTGGTAGGAGAAGTAACAGAAGTTAAGGCTGAGATCGTAACTGGTATTGTTGGGATGGGTTATATTCCTGTCATTGCACCTATCGGAGTAGATACAGCAGGTCAGCGCTACAATATTAACGCAGATACGGCAGCAGGGGCAGTTGCTTCCTATGTGGAGTCTCCCAAAATGATCGTCGTCACAGATGTGCCAGGCATCATGAGTACAGTGGAAGGTGAAAAGATTGTGCTTCCCTCCGTTACTGTACAGGAAATCGAAGCCTTGATCGAAAGTGGGGAAATCTACGGTGGCATGATCCCCAAAGTGCGGGCAGCTATCGATTGCATTCAGGGCAGCGTATCAGAGGTTATCATTGTGGATGGAAAAGAACCGCGGGTGCTTAGTCGAGTACTGCAAGGTGAAGCGATAGGTACACGTATTATTCGTTCGTAGAATCATAGATGAATACAAATTAGAGGCGCAGCCTGTTCACAGGAGCAGCCGATGGGAGAGTGACTTAGAATGAGCAAGCTTACACAAGCGGAGTTGGATTCGCAAGCAGGGGCACAGCAGACCGATACAGTAGGATCAGGTACACCGGATGTTGCAACAAGCAAGCTGAGTGCAGTGTTCCCTTCTTACGCCAGATATGATCTCAGCTTAGTTAAAGGCAAGGGCACCTGGGTATGGGATGATAAAGGCAATAAGTATCTGGATTTCACCAGTGGATTGGCTGTGACCAGTCTAGGTCATGCTCCTGAAAAAGTCGGCGCTAAGCTGAAGGATCAGATTGATACGCTCTGGCATGTCTCGAATCTGTTCCATATTCCGGGACAAGATAAAGTTGCCAACCTTCTGACAGAGAATAGCTGCGCTGATCAAGTGTTTTTCTGCAATAGCGGGGCAGAAGCGAATGAGGCTGCTATTAAGCTGGCCCGCCGTTACCATCAGAAGATTAAGGGTGTCGACCGTTATGAGGTTATCACATTCGAACAATCCTTCCATGGACGTACACTGGCCACACTAACAGCTACAGGCCAGCAAAAGGTGAAAGAAGGGTTCCTGCCACTTCCAGCAGGTTTCAAGACCGTACCCTTGCATGATCTCCCAGCGTTAGAAGCTGCTATCGGAGATCATACAGCTGCTATCATGCTGGAGATGGTGCTTGCAGAGGGTGGCGTGCTTGAGGTAGAACCTGAGTTCTTGAACGCTGTAGTGGCCTTGTGTAAGAAACACGGATTGCTTCTGATTGTAGATGAGGTACAGACAGGTATGGGACGTACAGGCAAGCTGTTCGCTCATCAGCATTATGGAATTGAACCGGATATTTTCACCTTGGCTAAGGGGATTGCTAGTGGGTTCCCGGCAGGTTTAATGCTTGGCAAAGGATATTTGCGTGAAGCCTTCTCAGCGGGCAGCCATGCGTCCACCTTCGGGGGAACACCGCTAGCAACAGCTGTTATGGCAGCGACGATTGAGACGATGCTGGAAGATGAGCTTCCACAGCGCGCCGAAGATATGGGTAAGTACCTGACAGGTCTTTTGAAAGAGAAGCTGGCGGACTGTTCTTTTGTGAAGGATATCCGTGGTAAAGGGCTGTTGATCGGGATTGAATGTCAATCCCCAGTGGGCGATATTGTACTGGCTGGACAAAAGAAAGGTCTGTTGTTCGTGACAGCCGGTCCTAATGTTCTTCGTCTGCTGCCTAATCTATATGTAAGCAAAGAGGAGATCGACCAAGCGGTGGACATCCTATGCGAACTCATTCATACTTATGCTAAACAAGCAAACGGGGAGGTAAGCTCATGAGTCAGGGCGTACAGAGTAACAAGCACACCATTGCGCAGCAACTGAAAGGCCGTGATTTACTGGAGCTGAACGATTACAGCCCGGAGGAAATTACGTATCTGATTGATTCGGCGATTGAGCTGAAGAAGAAGCAGAAAAATGGCGAAGAATTTCAGCCGCTGAAGGGAAAGACGATTGGACTTATTTTTGAAAAATCCTCTACACGTACGCGTGTGTCGTTTGAAGTTGGAATGTATCAGCTGGGAGGGCATGCCCTTTTCTTGAGCAAAAATGATA
Source organism: Paenibacillus odorifer (assembly GCF_000758725.1). Classification (NCBI taxonomy): domain Bacteria; kingdom Bacillati; phylum Bacillota; class Bacilli; order Caryophanales; family Paenibacillaceae; genus Paenibacillus; species Paenibacillus odorifer. Next base: position 6,313,006 of record NZ_CP009428.1, on the reverse strand, counting down.
TCCAGCTTGGACGCGGAGAAACTGTTGGTGATACAGCGCAAGTAATGTCGCGTTATCTCGATGGAATTATGATCCGTACCTTCGGCCATGACAAGGTTGAAGATCTCGCTCGTTATGCTTCTATTCCCGTAATCAACGGTCTAAGTGACCTGGCACATCCTTGCCAAGTGCTGGCGGATTATCAAACGATTTATGAGCACAAAGGAAAGCTCAAAGGCCTGAAGCTGGCTTACATCGGCGATGGCAACAATATGGCGCATTCCTTAATGATTGGCGGAGCTAAGCTGGGCGTGGACGTATCTATCGCCGGACCGGAAGGTTATGAGCCAGATGCCGCGGTTGTCGCAGAAGTTCGTGAGATCGCTAAAGAAACCGGAGCGAAGATTGTGGTCACTCGCAGCCCGCAAGAAGCTGTACAAGACGCTGACGTCATCTATACAGATGTATGGGCGAGTATGGGCTTCGAGGAGGAGCAAAAGGCACGTGAAGCGGCATTCAAGGACTATCAGGTCAATGAGGAGCTTGTAAAAGGCGCTAAGAGCGATTATCTCTTCCTGCACTGTCTGCCAGCCCACCGTGAGGAAGAGGTCAGCACAGGCGTGATTGACGGCCCTAACTCGGTGATCTTTGATCAGGCTGAGAACCGTCTGCATGCGCAAAAAGCTTTAATGGCTGCGTTGATGAGTTAAGGAATTTAAAAAATATAAAATATAAATCACTATATAAATTGAATTAATGTTGGGCGAAGTTAGACTTTGGACGATGGAGTAATGGAGCGGAATTTTTGGAACTGTAGGAGCGTAGCGTTCGCCTTTATCATCAGATTTCATCCGCACAATGCGGTTTGAAATAAAAGAAATCTGATGATAACAGCGACCGGAAGTCCAAATATTCAGTGTGATTGCGATTTATCGTCAGAGTGCTGGCAAAGGCACGTTTATTTTAATTTATATAGCCCACACGAAAGGAAGTTGCCACACCATGGCTAAAGAAAAAATTGTACTCGCCTATTCCGGCGGATTGGATACATCCGTTATTTTGAAATGGCTTAAAGAAACCTATGACGCGGAGATCATCGCCTTCACAGCCGATATCGGCCAAAAAGAAGAGCTCGACGGTCTGGAGGAGAAAGCACTTGCTACTGGCGCATCGAAAGTATACATCGACGATCTGCGCGATGAGTTCGCTAGCGATTTCATCTACCCGATGTTCCAATCTGGCGCACTTTATGAAGGCCAATACTTGCTCGGAACTAGTATTGCTCGTCCATTGATCGCTAAGCGCATGGTAGATATCGCCATCGCTGAAGGCGCAACGGCTATCGCGCACGGCGCGACAGGCAAAGGGAACGACCAAGTCCGTTTCGAGCTTGGCGTAGCTGCATTGGCTCCGAACATCAAGGTGATCGCACCTTGGCGTCTAGAAGAGTTCCGCAATCAATTCCCAGGTCGTGCGGAAATGATCGCTTATGCGGAAGCTAATGATATTCCGGTACAAGCCTCTGCGGCGAAGCCGTATTCGATGGACCGTAACTTGCTGCATATCAGCTATGAGAGCGGCGTACTGGAAGATCCTTGGTTTGATCCAAGTGCACCAGAGAACAAAGGAATGTTCCTACTGAGCAATGCTCCTGAGGATGCTCCGGATGAAGCGGAATATTTGGAGCTCGAATTCGTTAAGGGAGACTGCGTAGCCCTGAATGGGGAGTCTTTATCACCCCTTCAAGTTATGGAGAAACTGAATGATCTAGGTGGTAAACACGGCATCGGACGTGTAGATATGGTTGAGAACCGTTTTGTCGGCATGAAGAGCCGCGGCGTGTATGAGACTCCAGGTGGAACGATCCTGTTCGTCGCTCATCGCAAAATGGAATCCATCACGATGGACCGTGAAGTGATGAACCTGCGTGACAGCCTGATCACTCGTTACAGCACTTTGGTGTATAATGGTTTCTGGTTCGCTCCAGAGCGTATCGCACTGCAAGCTCTTGTAACACAGAGCCAACAAAATGTAACGGGTACTGTTCGTCTTAAACTGTACAAAGGCAACATCATCGGCGCTGGAGTGAAGAGCCCAGTCAGCCTGTACAATCCTGAGATTGCAACGATGGAAGCTGATCCTACACAAGCTTATGATCAAGGGGATGCCACTGGTTTTATCCACTTGAACGCTTTGCGCCTTAAAGTTTCTACAGGTGTAAATGGAGCTTCTAAATAGTACGATAACATATACTTAAACGGGCAACCCCGAAGGCCGTTCCTCCCGTCAGGATAGGAGCGGCCCTCTGGCGTCCAAGAGGAGGAAACAACAGGTGAGCAAGCTTTGGGGCGGACGGTTTACTAAAGGAACGAACAAGCTGGTGGAGGAATATACGGCTTCCATTGGCTTTGATAAGGCTTTGGCCAAAGAGGATGTGCAAGGCAGTCTGGCACATGTCACGATGCTGGGCAAATGCGGAATCCTTCCACAAGAAGACGTGGAAACAATCAAACAAGGTCTGAACAAAGTGCTGGACAAGGTCAATGCTGGAGAGGTTGTTTTCTCAGTATCGGATGAAGACATCCATATGAATATTGAAAAACATCTGATCGAGGAAATCGGTCCAGTTGGTGGTAAGCTGCACACAGGACGTAGCCGTAACGATCAAGTGGCGACGGACATGCACCTTTACTTACGTGGCCGTGTAGTTGAGCTAGTTAGTTTGCTGCATGAGCTGCAGGAAGCTTTGATCGAACAGGCAAAAGACAATGTGGAGACCATCATCCCTGGTTATACGCATTTGCAACGGGCACAGCCGATCCTGTTTGCTCACCACCTGTTGGCTTACGTATCGATGTTCCGCCGCGATGCAGAACGTCTGACGGACAGCTACAAACGGATCAACGTGCTACCACTCGGAGCAGGAGCGCTTGCTGGAACGACCTTCCCGATTGACCGTCACTTTGTAGCGGAACAACTGGGTTTTGACAGTGTGTATGAGAACAGTCTGGATGCTGTCAGCGACCGCGATTTCATCGTGGAGTTCTTGGCGAATGCTTCCCTTATCATGACACATCTATCCAGACTCAGTGAGGAACTGGTCCTGTGGAGCAGCACAGAGTTCAGCTTTGTAGAACTGGATGATGCTTTCTGCACAGGCAGCAGCATTATGCCGCAGAAGAAGAACCCTGACGTACCAGAACTGGTACGGGGCAAAACAGGCCGTGTTTACGGCAACCTGATTGGTTTGCTGACGGTGCTGAAATCATTGCCACTGGCGTACAACAAGGATATGCAGGAAGACAAAGAAGGCATGTTCGATACGGTTACTACGCTGACTGGTGCACTACAATTGTTCGCACCGATGATCTCCACTATGAAGGTGAACAAAGGTCGTATGCGTGAAGCTGTGAACACGGATTTCTCGAATGCAACGGATATCGCCGACTTCTTGGTAGGCAAGGGTCTTCCTTTCCGCCAAGCGCATGAAGTAATCGGGAAAACGGTACTCTACTGTATCAATGAAGGCAAGTTCCTCTTGGATCTGACGCTGGAAGAGTTCAAGCAATTCTCACCGCTTTTCGACGAGAATATCTATGCTGTTCTTCAGCCGGAGGCTGTAGTTAACGCTCGTAACGTTTATGGCGGCACAGCAACCGTTCAGGTGAAGGCTGCAATTGAACGGGCGGAGCTGGCATTGCACGAAGCTAATGAATGGGTTGTACAACACGGGGATGCTATATTGTAAACCGTATCAATATCAAATCTCGCCTCAGACCTTTATAGGTGGCAGGCGGGATTTTTTTTATTATCTAAATGAACTATGACTGGATTAGCAGTATTCTTTACGGTTATCCTTAGGTTAGGATAGGAGGGTTCGTAGATATGAACAGAAAGCAAACCCTAGACGAGCTTAGATCGGAATTAAAAGTAGGCAATCATATTATTGGAGTAGCCACCGGTGCTGGTATAACGGCAAAGTATGCGAAGCAGGGTGGAGCTGATTTCATTCTGATGTTAAACTCGGGTAAATTTCGCCAGATGGGGAGGAGCTCTCTCGCTGGTATTTTACCATTTTGTAATAGCAATGATATGGTGATGGACTTTGCATCTAGAGAGATCATACCGTTGGTCAGAGATATCCCTATTATTTTTGGCCTCAATGCAACTGATCCGACAAAAGATATGGAATCCTATATAAGTGAAATAAAGAATAGAGGCTTTGCCGGCATTAATAATTACCCCACGGTTGGTTTAATAGATGGTCAATTTGGAGAAGCGCTCGAAGAAGAGGGGAATGGTTATCTACTTGAAGTAGAAGCCATAAGAATAGCCCATGAGAAGAATTTGTTTACCATTGCTTTTGTATTTGACGAAATCCAGGCAGCACAGATGATTGAGGCTGGAGCGGATATTATTTGTGCACATCTAGGTCTAACAGAAGGCGGGCTATTAGGCGCTAAAAAAGTATTCTCTCTGGAAGCTGCCAAGGTTAAAGCGGACAAGATATTTAATACATGCAATGAGCTAAAGCCAGATTTAATTAAGCTGGTTTACGGTGGTCCGGTGAAAACGCCAATTGATGTGCAATATATGTACAGCAATAATCAAAACTTGATGGGATATATCGGAGGCTCTGCTTTTGAAAGAATTCCATCGGAGAAGTCCATTACGAATATAACCAAAGCTTTTAAAGTGTCGGGGACGCTGGATGAAGATGATTTTATGGTCAAAATGTTAGATGGCATCACAAAGCACTATGATTATGTTGAATTTGTAAAAGAATACGTAGCTCAAAATTATAGGAATGAGATCTTGTTTGCAGATTTAGCTAAGGTGGCACATGTATCCCGAAGTTACTTGAGTAGTTTGTTTACCAAAAAAGTAGGCTGCAGCTTCCAAACGTATCTTGTGCAATTTCGGATGGATAAGGCGGCGGAAATATTACATAGAGACCATATCCAGTTATCTGAGCTAGCGCCATTAGTTGGATACCAGGATTATGCGCAGTTTAGCAAAATGTTCAAGAAGTATAAAGGGTACTCTCCAAAACAATATAAATCTAACATAAACACAAAAACATAAGACATAAAAGCGTTTTCATCTATAAATCAAAGAAGTATGATTAACTCATAAGTTGATCATGCTTTTTTTTTTTGAAATATAAGAAAGCATAAGTTTCACATTATACATTATGCTTATATTTCTTGTTGCAGATATTTGAAGAGGAGGTTGAAGAAATGAAGACGATTGCTATTGCCGGAACTTTTGACACCAAGGGTGAAGAATATCTCTACATTAAAAATTTATTGGAAAGCTTGGAGCTGGGTACGTTTACAATTCATACAGGTGTGTTTGAGCCCACTTTTACACCGGATATCTCTAATAGAGAAGTAGCAGCAGCCGCGGGTGTAAGTATATATGAGCTCGTTGCCAAAAAAGATAGAGCACTAGCAACAGAATTATTAGCCAAAGGTATGGAAAAATTAGTACCTGAATTATATAAGCAAGGCAAATTTGATGGAATTATCTCCTTTGGGGGCACTGGAGGCACTTCACTTGTAACACCGGGTATGCGGGCATTACCTATTGGTGTACCTAAAGTGATGGTTTCGACCGTAGCTTCAGGGAATACTGCTCCATATGTAGGCACTAGTGATATTGTCATGATGCCATCAGTTGTAGATGTTGCTGGTCTGAACTCCATTTCAACAAAGATTTTTACCAATGCAGCTTTCGCCATCGCCGGTATGCTTAAATTTGAGAATAAACAAGTGATAGAGAAAAAGCCATTAGTAGCTACAACAATGTTTGGGGTAACAACCCCCTGTGTGACGGCAGCCCGTAACTATCTTGAAGCTAGAGGATATGAAGTGCTTGTATTCCATGCAACAGGTGTAGGTGGCCAGTCCATGGAAGCGCTAATCGAGGCTGGTTTTATTGAAGGTGTATTGGATCTGACCACAACAGAATGGGCGGACGAAATTATTGGTGGTGTGCTAAATGCTGGACCTCATCGGTTAGAAGCTGCTGGTAAACATCATATTCCACAGGTTGTCTCGGTAGGTGCGCTTGATATGTGCAACTTTGGCCCTTATGATACGGTACCAGCCAAATTTGCTGGACATAAGTTTTATAAACACAATCCAACAGTTACTCTGATGAGAACAACAGTAGAAGAAAATGAAGCCATCGGCAAAAAGCTTGTCGAGAAATTAAATATGGCCAAAGAGAAAACGGTGTTAATGCTGCCGCTTAAAGGGATATCCGGCATTGATGTCGCAGGGGAAGCTTTTTATGGGGTAGAGGAAGATCAAATGTTATTTGATACCTTAAGAAATGGTGTAAACAGAAATGTTGTCGAGGTTATCGAAATGGATTGTGCCATTAATGATGTGGAATTTGCAGAAGCAGCAGCGCAGAAGCTAATAGATCTCATGAGCAAATAAGATTTTTATAAGATAATTAAATATTTAAATGGAGGCGTTACACATGAACAAAAATACAAGAACTGAAATCATGGCGAAGTTTAGAGAAGAAGTGGCAAATGGAAAGATTCTTTTAGGCGTGGGGGCTGGCACTGGAATTACTGCAAAAAGCAGCGAAGCTGGCGGAGCAGATATGCTGATTGTTTATAATTCAGGAAGATACAGAATGGCAGGCCGTGGATCACTGGCAGGGTTATTATCTTATGGGGATGCCAACCAAATTGTGGTCGAAATGGGCTCGGAGGTATTGCCTGTTGTAAAAAACACCCCTGTATTAGCAGGCGTATGCGGAACAGATCCATTTAGAGTAATGGAGGTTTATTTAAAACAACTTAAGGAACAAGGTTTTAGCGGCGTACAAAACTTCCCAACCGTAGGTTTGATCGATGGCGTATTCAGACAGAATCTAGAAGAGACCGGCATGGGATATGGTTTAGAAGTAGATATGATTAGAGCTGCGCATGAATTGGATATGCTCACCACTCCTTATGTATTTGATCCTGAGCAAGCGAAAGCCATGGCAGAAGCCGGCGCAGATATTTTGGTGGCACATATGGGCTTGACTACCAAAGGTACAATTGGAGCTAAGACCGCTCTGACATTGGATGATTGTGTAGAAAGAATTGAAGCGATTATTAAAGCAGGGAAAGCAGTAAATCCAGATATTATGGTGATTTGTCACGGTGGACCGATTGCAGAGCCGGAAGATGCGGCGTACGTAATTGAACGGACAGAAGGTATAGACGGATTCTTTGGTGCATCGAGTATTGAAAGATTTGCTGCTGAAAAAGGAATCACAGAACAGACTGGATTATTTAAAAATATCACCAAACAAGCATAATTGCCTTCGGCGTTCTTATAAGGACGGTAAGCAATTAAGCGAGAAGAACCCTCCGAAGAGGGCAATCTGAGTAGAACAGATATTAAGGTGCAGCTTATGGCTGCATCTTTTTGTTGTCTAATAAGTACAGCTAGTTACTTCTTAAAGGTAGCCATGCCAGCACATCGCGGATTTTGGCATCCCAGTATCCCCATTCATGTGTCCCCGGACCTTCTTCGTAGGTTAAAGAAAGTGAGGTTGCCTGGCAGGCATCGCGGAATCTCAAGTTATCGGTGTATAGGAAATCTTCTGTGCCACAGCATTGATACAACGCTGGTTTTGGTCCCGTGGAGCGGTTCACTTCCTCAAGCAGCCAAAGAAGGTCTTCCGGCGTTCCGGCGGTATCTTCTTTTCCGAAGATCATTTCGTATTCTTTGCTTTTAGTGGTAGCACCTTCCCCGTTCAAGAAATTATGCGCCATATCAAGTGCTCCAGACAAACTCGCTGCTGCTGCAAAAGATTCCGGTTTACGCAGTCCCAGCTTAATCGCTCCATAACCACCCATCGACAACCCGGCTACAAAGTTCTCCTCGCGTTTATCGGAAAACGGGAAAAATGAGCGCGCCAGCATCGTCAACTCCTCACTAATGAAGGTCCAGTAGCGGCCCCCCATGGCCATATCTGTGTAGAAACTGCGGTGCACATTCGGCATTACCACAGCTATCCCCATCTCCGCTACATACCGTTCTATGGAAGTCCGGCGCAGCCAGATCGAATCATCGTCAGACAAGCCATGCAGTAAATACAAAGTAGGGTGAAGATCACCTCTTGTTACATTACTCATCCCGATTTGTGTAGTTGTTTTTTGCGGCAAAATTACAGTCATTGAGGTATTCAAACCTAGTACTTCAGAATAAAATTTGCACTCTATTAAAGCCATTTCATTCATCTCCTCTCTTTCCAAATCATAGCATAGACCAAAAGGGAGAGATATTGTAGAAATATCTGAATTATAAGGGTTTTGAGGATTGCTGTAGCTGGATATGAGAGAATATAATGGAAGTAGAAAATTTAGGAAAAACGTGCAAATACGAAAAGTATTTTCATAGGCGAGAGGCGGAAAGTAGGATGAAACCGGGCCTAAAGCAGGAAAAAGGATTTACATTAATCGAAGTGCTGGCAGCTATTGTAATTTTATCGATAGTTTCACTGGTGCTTACGTCTTACTTTACTAACGCCATGAGTTACTCTAAATCGAACCAGAACAAAACGATTATGGTCAATCTGGCGCGGAATGCACTGTTTTATGTGGAGAAGCAGGATTTTGAGGCGATGCAGGAATTTTTTATAAAGCAGAATCATGATTCGATAGAGGCGGCGAAATGCCAAAAGGATACGGATGATTCTCTGAAATGTGAGGATTACAAGGGGCTTGTTCAGGATACAGAAATCTTAAACCAGGTTTTGAATCCTGCAATAAATGGTGTGAACTATCAGATAGATATTAAATATCAGCGTGATCTACATAACCAAAGCTTGGAATCTAGTGATCCGGAGAAACAGAAGATGGCAGTATATTTGTTGCCTGTGTTGGTCAAAGTCAGCAGAGCGGATTCTTCTGGCGGACCTCAAAGTGAACCTGTTGTGGAGGGATATATTACCGATGAGAAAATTCGTTAATCTTCTTCGCAGAGAAGGCGGCTTTACATTAGTGGAGCTAATTGTGGCACTATCATTGTTTACAGTTGCAGCGGGAATTATTTCGGGGATAACAATGCTGGGCTTACGAAGCTATCATAAAATATCGATTGAAAACTCATTACGAGACGAAGGTGATTTGTTAATGTCCGCAATTATAACGGAGTTGTATACATTTGCTCCTGAGAAGGTCACTCCAACTATTCTCAAAAATGATGCAGGGACTATTATTGATAGCTACATTACGTTAGAACGTCAGGATGGAACTAAGTCTCAGATTCGTATTGTTAATGGTGCTCTTACAATAGCAAATCCTGATGTAGTCGATCCACCAGTAGATGCAAGAACTGAGACGATATCTAAATTAGAACAGGGTTCTGCTATAACTTTAGAGTGTCAGAATAGCATCCCTTGTGATAGCGGCTTGATATCTATAGATTTATCGCTAGTTCAGAGCTACGACGGAAGGGATTACCCATTGGAGTTGAAAAGTAAATTCGGATTCTAGGAGGAGCAGGAGGGATGAAGAATAATGAAAGAGGCTCAGCCCTAGTATTAGTTATGTTTGTTGCTCTTCTACTTACTATACTCGGAGTAGCTGTACTCGGGGCAACGATGGGTGGCGCACAACGAACGGAGACAAGGGAAAACGACGTGCAGAGCCTGCATCTGGCTCAAAAGGGGCTCGATGAAGCAGCGGCATACATACAGACGAAGTTGGACGGGCGTACGGATATTGATCCTGATCATATGGAAGATGAGATTAAAAGTATTGTTAATGAGGTGACCACCAAAGTTGTCGGCGTTAACAATGGCGTAAGTACGGGGTTATCTGGAGCTGGCGGTACGATCAAAAGCATCACCTATGAGAAGCAGGATAAGCAAAAATATTATGTCGATATTGAAGCACAAGCCACAGTTAATGGCGTCATCAGACAGCTGAGACAAAAGATAGTCATTGATACCTATCCTGATTTTCTTAAATATGCTTTTGGATCGGAAAAAGTATTAACATTAAACGGAGCACCTGGTCTCCATGGCAATATATATGCGGGTGAAGAACTAAACATCAGCGATACGGCTGTTTATACGTATAAGAAAGTGAAAGATCTTAAAGAAAAGACTCAATATCCTAAAGTAGAATTACTAAAAGACCCTGCCAGTCTAGCATCTACGGAACCTCTTCCTGAGGTGCATGTGCAATCACTTGAAAGTATTAAATATTCCGGAAATGGAATTATTAATGCAGCAGTAAATAAAAACAACGCCTCAATTATTCTTCCTAACATACTGGGAGTTAATAAAGAGCAGGTGTTTATCAAACCGCAAAAAAAGTTCGTGCAGATTAATGTGCTGGAATCGTTTCTTGATAAAGTGGAGGAAGCGACAGGGTTGACCGGGAAAAGGTCTGAACTTAAGCAAGCTATTAAGGATAATCAACTGGGTAATTATTTAAGCACAACAACATTAGATAGACTACCCGATGAGAATCCACCCTACACTGAGCCAGTACTTGAAGATAATCCGACAAAAGAAGAAAAGGATAAGTATGAACTAGAGTGCAGCCAATACGAAGAACAATTGAGAATATATCAGAACTCCTTGTTGGATAAAGATTTGAATAATTCTACGATTTATAACGGTAATCTGCTTATCGATGGAATTGATTACAAACAGTTAAAGTTTAGTGATGAAGCCAAAACAGGTAATCCTTCTAATAAGCCCAAATGGCTTATTGTTAATGGTGATCTGGAGGTAAATAACTATAGCCCAGATATAACTAAAATTTTGGAGATACAAGCTAATATTCTAGTTACAGGTAATGTTACTATTAAAGGTCAGGTGAAATTCAACTCTACTATGTTTGTTTTAGGAGAAACGAAAGTAGAGGATGCCGTGATCCAAGGTTTAAGTAGTAAGGAGTTAGTCCTCATATCTCAAGGAGATGTGCTCATTAACCGAATTGATACTTTTACTAATCCACCTAAGAAAAAAGTTGAGCAGGATTCATTTTATATGAAAGCTTTTTTTTACACGGATAGTGACGCTGATTTGTACGGAGTGGGGTCAATCTTTTGGTTAAATGGAGGCTTCTTTGCCAAAGGGAATCTTACAGTAAACGCAGTACTAGGAGGAGTAACTGAGCCCTTGGATCCGGCCCTCGGCTTTAATTTTGAAAATCAGGATGCGGATCGATATAATTTGGGTCACCGTTTTCAGATTCAATATAATCAGGATGTTTTTACTCATCAGCAGTCTAGCCTCCCGCGTGTGCAGCAGGTGAATGTAACTGTAGGCCCTCTGGAGCTTGTGAGTCATTGAGACTAGTTGAAAAAGGGGTATCTCTAAGCGAGTGCTTAGGGATACCCTATTTATCGTTGGAAGTTTGTTGTTTTTTAAACGTGAATTTTAGTAACGATCGTCATTCTGGGGTGCTACAACCTTAACTGTAATATCTGCTTCTACTGTTGCGCCTGTGCTTCCGGTATAAGTCACTGTAATGGTAGTTGATCCCTTTTTAACACCGGTAACAGTTCCTCTGGTATCAATATTGGTTCCATTATCGACACTGGCGATTGAAGAATTGTCGCTTACCCAACTCAAGTTATCTTTGATGTCTTTTATCGAGACGGAGGTTGGGAATGCCCATAAAATATTGGTTAATTGGAAAGTATGGCCCACTTCAATAGTAATAGACTGTTCTTTAAATCTTAATCCCGTTAACTCAACGATGTTAACCTCGTGTGTTGAAGTCATATCTTTGAATGAAACCTCAATCAGCAGTCCTTCTTTAGCGGTATCACCAGCCGTCAATTTAGCGGTTGAGCCATCACTAGAAGGCGTAAGAGTAGCAATATGATCATTCGTAATAGTGTCATCCGTAATATTTTTATCCGTTGATTTCACGAATCTCCATCTTAGCGTTGCTGGATCAGCATACGTAGGATTTCTACTTGCGCTTAGATCGATTTGCCCTCCTATCAATACCGTTGTTGGACCTGTAATCGACAATGAGGTTAGTGGGTTAGTAACTGTTATGGTTTTCTCTTGGGTAATTGGAACCGGGTTACTTGAATTTACAGTAAGACTTACTAGGTAAGTTCCTGACTGCGTCGCACTGAAAATCTTTTCGGTATCATCACCGGGATACTCTGGATTGGTATTAATTACAGCAGTGCTTGCCCCAGAGGTAATGTTTTTAACGGACCAGATATAGGTTATGTTGGTCTCAGGTTCTTTACTGTCTTGAACGTACGAGGCACTTAACGTAATGGATTCATAGATTTTCCCTGTTTCATATCCTTTAATTGATAGAGAACGAGAATTACGTTCTTCTACAGTTATGAATGCAGTACCAGTAACTTCGCTACCATCAAGAGCCTTAACAGTGACTTGTGCTGATCCTTTGGCCAAACCGATAATATCGCCACTGTTGGAGTCTATTTGCACAACTGAAGCATTACTAGTTGTCCAGAGGAATGCAGAATTACTTAAATCTGAAGGCGTAACTATTGGGATTAGTCGAATCTCATCTCCTACATAAATAGTTTTGTCATCCAATTGCAGGGCGTTAATCTTATATTCGGCTGTAAAAGTTAAAGTCTCAAACGAAATTGTAGTCCGCGCTAAATTAGTCGATGAAGGATCTGTTGGGATTGGAACAGGTAGCGGATAGATTTCCGCTGGTAGGCTACCGGCAAAAGGGAAATGGTATAAAGTGGCACTACTCATATTCATTGAAGCTCCAATGATTGTTCCATACACCTGTCCTCCATCAAAGTTTATAGTAGATCGTGGTGCCAGAATGGTTCCGTATACGTTGGCTTGGGAAATTAGCAAAGGCTTGGCGTTAGGGAAGTTGTATAGCACACGGCTACCGTCGCTCCCCAGTGGGAAATGTAAGAATGGTTCACTGTTACTGTCTTGTTGTACATTAACAATTACCGTTGATCCTTGCGGAACCTTAAGCTCGGAACTGTTAAGCGTATTTAACGCTGAACTAGAAATATTAACAATATTG